>CAZZBI010000146.1:0-12541 GCA_964652385.1 uncultured Pirellulaceae bacterium
ACGGCGACCGCGACACGCTGCGAGCCGACTCGCTGATCCCGGCGACGATGGCGGTGATCTACCTGCTGTTGGTCGTCTTCTTCAAGTCGATCGGCGGCTACAAGCCGCTCTCGCTGAGCGAGGCGGAAAGGTCCGGCGCCTGAGATCGGTCGACTCGGCGAACGCCGAGAGCCGATACGGATCGACCGCGCATCGGTCACCCATCGCGGCCCGACTCTCGTCTTTCGGGAGTCGGGCCGCTGGCGTTCTTGATCGGCCGCGGTTCCCTGGCTGTGCGACTTCCACTCGCACGGCCGGCGCCCGAGTCATTACGCTGGTCCCCGTCGCTCGATGTCGCGATTGCGATCGACCGGCGACTCGCGTACGTACTCGGATGGCGAAGGAACCTAGCCGGTGATGCTCGACCGCTCGCTCGATCGTCGACGCTATTCCGTCAGCGGACTGATCGTGGTGCTGCTGACCGCGGCGGTGGTGCGTGTCGCGCTGGTCGTCGTCTGGGTCGAACGACTCGACGGCGAGCGGTTCGGTTTCGGCGACTCGGCCAGCTACTGGCAACTGGCCGAGCGGCTGGCGAGCGGCGAGCCGTACGAGTTCGGTTGGGAAGGGGCGCGCTGCTTTCGCGCTCCGGGCTATCCGTTCCTCCTCTCGTTGCTCTTCCGCATCTCGGGGGAGCCGTCGGTATTGGCGGCTCGCGGACTGGGAGTCGCCATCGGAATCGGCGTCGTCGCGTCGATCTACGCGTTGGCGGCGCGGTTCGGCGGGCGGCGCGTCGCTTGGATCGCCGGAATGCTCGCCGCGCTCAGTCCCGAACTCGGACTGTCGAGCGGGCTTATCCTTGCCGAAACGACGTTCGATCTGCTGCTCGTCGGCCAACTGCTCGTCTGGCTCGGCTGTCGCCGAGCGATCACCGATGCCGCCCGTTGGCGGCACGCGGGACTGCTCGGCCTGCTCGCGGCACTGAGCGTGCTGGTCCGTCCGAGTTGGCTCCCCGGCATCGGCCTCTGGACCCTCGGCCTGATGCTCGTCACCGGAGTGCGGACCGAGCCGCGCGACCGCATCGATCCATCGACGATCACTCCATCGACCGACTCGCTCGCCGGCCCGCGCTTCGCGTCCCGACTGACCGCTGCGCTGCTCTGCGTCGTCGTCTTTGCGCTGACGATGAGTCCGTGGTGGATCCGCAATGCGTTGCTGTTCGGACGCTTCGTGCCGACGACGCTGCAGACGGGGGCGAGTCTGTACGATGCCTGGAACCCCGAAGCGGACGGCGGGAGCGACATGAGTCGGATCGATGCTGAACGATTGGCCTTCATCCGGAAGACCGCCGCGGAGTGGCTCGATCCGGAAGAACGAGAAACGTGGTTCGCTCAGCTGCCTCGGCACCCTCAGGCCGACGACTACTGGCCGAAGATCCGCTCCGTCGTTCCGGGGCTGTGGCGCCGTCTGCAGGAAGAAGATCATTCGTTGCCGCCGTTCGAGGTGGCGTTCGACGCGTCGCTCGGTCGCACCGCAAGAGCCTGGGGAGCCGAGCATCCGGAGCGCGTGACGCAGCTCGCCGGCACCAAGCTGCTCCACCTGTGGAGCCCCTGGCCGCGCGACGGACTCGGCCGCTCGGCGATCGTCCGCTGGGTCTGGGGAGGGGCGTGGTTCGTGCTGCTGATCGGCGCGGTGCTCGGGGTGCGCGCCATCGGCCGCGACCGGGATGCCTGGATCCTGGTCGCTCCGCCACTCCTGGTGACGCTGCTGCATGTCGTCTATGTCGCCTCGATCCGCTACCGCGAGCCGGCATTGCCGGGGCTGATCATCATCGCGGCCACCGGCCTTGCTAGCATCGGATCGGGATTGACCTGGGGGAAACGGGGAACGATCGACTAGGATGCCGGGTCGCGATTCCAGCGGAACCGAGCCATGGACGGCACACGGCAATCCGATCGCCCCGACCTGTCGGAGGCTGCGCATCCTCGCCCCTGGCGAGCGGTGTATCTGTCGGGGTGCGCCGCGTTCCGCAAGTTCGTCCTGTTCCTGGTCGTGATCTGTCTGTTGCTGACCGGCGGCTGGTGGGTCGCTCATCGCCAGTTCGGACCGATCGTCGGTCGGCTGGTCGAATCGAAGCTGGCGGCGACTCTGGAAGAGCGCGGTCTCACCCCGCGCATCGGCTCGGCCGAGTTCGTCGAAGGGCAGGGGATCTGGCTCCGCGACCTGACGATCACGTCGGTCGAGGATCGCGGGACGCCGCTGCTCGAGATCGACGAACTGCTGATCCGGACCGATGCGCCGCTGTGGCGGATCGTGTCGCAGCCGTTCCGTCCCGACCGGATCGTGATCCGGCATCTGCGCGGCAGTCTGACGCCGGACGAGTCGGGAAAGTACGCGGTCGAGCGACTGTTTCCGCTGCCGTCATCGGGAGACGCCAAGGTACCGATCTCGGTCGTCGATGCCTCGCTGTCGATCGGCGCGACGGTCGGCGGCTGGCGTTTCGAGGAACACATCTCGGATCTGAAGCTCGAGTTGCTCCCCGAACTCGTCCGACTGGCGGACGGGCGCGAGACCTGGAGTCATCGTCTGTCGGGAGACCTGCGGACGACGCGAGTCGGTCGCTTGGCCTTTGACGGGCGGTATCGGGAGTTCGATGCGGCGTGGGAGGTCGCGGGGCGGGCCGAGGGGCTGAAGCTCTCGACCGACCTGGTGCATGCCGGCGGAGGGCTGGCCGGGAAGGACCTCTCCGCCGTGCTGCGTCTGGACGGCCTGCTCGATCTCGATTTTGCGCTCTCGGGGAACGGCTTGTCGGGGCCGTTCGGTTATCGAGTCGCCGGAGCGCTGCGCGACGGGCGCGTCGACGACTCGCGACTCCCCGATCCGATCGTCGATCTTCAAGGGAGTTTCGAGGCGACTCCGGAGCGTTGGACGGCGACCGACGTCAAGGCTCGCGCCGGTCAGGGTTCGATCGCGTTGCGGGCCAGTCGGACCGCAGCGCTCGGCGGCGACCGCTGGGAGGCGGATCTGTCGATCGTCGGCTTTTCGCTCGACCCGCGTCTGGGGCCCTTCCTGCCGGAGTCGGTACGACGCTCCTGGGACGAGTTCCGTCCGGACGGCCTGGTCGATGCCCAGGTGCGGCTGGAGTTCGGTCCCGAAGGCTGGCGTCCCGACGTGCGGCTGACGCTGCACGACGTCAGTCTGCTGTACCGGAAGTTTCCGTATCCGGTCCATCATTGCCGCGGGCGTTTCGACTGGAGTCCGCAGCGTCTGGTGATCGACGCCGAGGGACAGGCCTCGGGCGGTCGGGTCCGCCTCGAGTGCGACTATGCGAACCCGGGTCCGAACTACACCGGCAAGCTGCAGGTCTCGCTGCTGGATCAGATCCCGATCAGCGAAGAGCTGTTCGGAGCGCTGGCGCAGTACGAATCGACCGAACGAGCGGTGCGCGAGTTCGATCCGCGCGGCCAGCTGACGGTCCAGTGCCTGTTCGAACGAGTCGATCCGACGATTCCGCCGCAGCGGACGTTCGTCATCGAGCTGTTCAACGGTTCGCTCCGCTATCGCCAGCTCCCCTACACGCTGCACAACGTGTCGGGGCGGGTGATCATGCAGAACGACGAGATCCTGTTCCGTCAGATCACCGGCCAGAACGACGGCGGTTCGATCACCTGCAACGGCAAGCTGTCGGCCGATCGCCTGCTGACGCTCGACTTCGATGCGACGACGTTGGCGCTCGACGAGGAACTGCGCAAGGCGCTCCCCGCACCGCTCCGCTCGACCTGGGACCAGCTCCGTCCGCAAGGACATCTCGATCATCTCGTCTCGACCTACGTCCGCGATCTGGCCAAGGGGACGACCTGGCTGACGATCGAAGCGCAGATGTGGGAGCGGCGACGCGACGACCGCAACGGCGTTTCGGTACGACCGGCCTGGTTTCCCTATCACTGGCAGGACGTGACCGGAACGATCCGCTACGACAACGGTCAGTTGTCGCTCGAGGATCTGCGAGGGCATCATCGCGAGACGACGTTCTCGATGCGAGGAATCGGCCGGACGTCTCACGACGGCTGGTGGCTCGATCTCACTCCCTGTTCGATCGATCGGCTGGAACCGACCGCCGAACTGCTGGAGAGTCTCCCTCCGTCGATCGCCCAAGGGATCCGCACGATCGATCTGGATGGCCGCCTGAATCTGCACGGACGGATCGTGATGATGTCGGGAGCGCGCGATCCCGAGTTCGTGCCGCCGCTGATCCCGCGCGACTCGGAAGGATCGGCGCGGACCTTTTCCGATCCGCTCGAACTGCAATGGGACATGGCGGTCGATCTGCAGCGGGTCGGATTGACGATCGCGACCCAGCGGCTGCATGACGCGCACGGGCGGCTCGATTCCGTCGGCGTCTCGATCGGCCCGCGCGTCGAGTGTTTCGGAACGCTGTCGCTCGATTCGGTGATGTGGCGTCAGGCTCAGCTGCTCGATGTCCGCGGACCGGTCTATCTCGATTCGACTCGTCTGGCGATCGGCTCGACCGCCCCTCAGGCGGTCGAAGGCTCGCTCCCGCAACCCGCCTCGGCCGCTTGGATCGGCGGGCGGCTGGAGCTCGACGCCCAGATGCTGCTCGATCGGGACTATCCCTACATGGTTCAGGCGAAGCTGAACGAAGGGCGTCTTGAGCTGGCGAAGGACGAGTTCGAGATGACCTGGAACGATCTGGCCGGGTCGATCTACGCGGGGATCCGGCTGGAAGGATCCGGGATGGATCCTCAGTCGATGGCGGGTCAGGGACAGATCCGACTGCGCGAGGCAGCGATCTACGAGCTGCCGCTGGTGGTCAGCCTGCTGAAGCTGCTGAGCATCCGCCAGGTCGATTCGACCGCCTTCACGTCGAGCGACATCGACTATCGGATCGAACGGGATCGGGTCGTGCTCGATCGAGTCGACCTGTCGGGTGATGCGATCAGCCTGGTCGGGAAGGGAGAACTCGATTTCCATCGGCGTCTGCAGGCGCAGTTCCACACGCAGGTCGGTCGCGCGGAGCGGCAGGTGCCGCTGCTGACGCCGCTGTTCGGGGCCGCCAGTCGCCAGCTGATGCTGATCAACGTCGGCGGCACGCTCGACAATCCGATCGTCACGAAGGACCCGTTCCCGCGGTTGAACGAGGCGCTGCAGGCGATGGCTCCCGAACCGCTGCCGGTCGAGACGTTGCCGCCGCCGGCGGTGCCGCGATTCGGCGGCGGGGATCCGTTCGGCGCCGATGTCGACCGTCGCACCGTGGTGCCGGCGACCGAGGGGAGCTTTCCTTGGCGTTGACGCCGGCGATTCCGTTCCCCGATCATGACGTCGGGCGTTCGCCTCGATCCGCGTCTCGGCATGAGGACTCTCCGATGAGCATCGGACCGACCAACTGGGCAGCCGGAATCGTCGGCAGCCAGCTCTCGTCCTCCCGCTCGGCCGATTCCGATCGTCGCACGGCCGACGCGGTTCAGCGAGCGGCGGCGGCGGAGACGGCCGCCGAGGCGAGTGCCGACGGCGCGCTGCACGAAAACTCCCGGCTCGGAGACCGGGAGGGGGACGGCCGGCAGGCCTCCGGAGAAGACGCGGCGACGGAACCGCCCGAACCGGTCGACGAGGTGACGGCTCAGGAGGAAGCGTCGCCGCCGGTCAGTCGCGACGCGACCGGTCAGCTCGGCCGAACTCTCGATCTGTCCGGCTGACGACGCGGCGGGGAAACCTGTCGAGTCCGGCCACGACGGCTCGGTCGACTGGACAGCCGACCCGAGAAGCGAAATACTCCCTTCGCGCCGGACCGTCTGCCTGACGGGGCAGGCCCGGTCTCGTTCGCGTTCGGTTCGTTCGACGGAAGCCACGGCACGCATGAAGTTCACCAAGATGCACGGCGCGGGCAACGACTATGTCTATGTCGATTGTTTCCGCGAACGATTCCCCGCCGACCCGGCCGAGCTCGCTCGGCGGATCGCCGATCGCCATACCGGCGTCGGCGGCGACGGGCTGATCCTGATCTGTCCGAGCGATCGGGCCGACGCGCGGATGCGGATGTACAACGCCGACGGCTCGGAAAGCGAGATGTGCGGCAACGGCATCCGCTGCGTGGCGAAGTTCCTGTACGACCAGGGAATCGCCGCAAAGGAGCGGCTGGCGATCGAGACCGGAGCCGGAATCCTGACGCTCGATCTCGAGATCCGGTCCGGGCGAGCCGAGCGAGTGAAGGTCGACATGGGGGAACCGGTCCTCGAGGCGGCTCGGATTCCGACGCTGCTGTCGACCCCGCGAGCGATCGCCGTGCCGCTCGAGATCGGCGATCGGACGTTCGAGGCGACCTGCGTCTCGATGGGGAATCCGCACTGCGTCCTGTTCGTTCCCGAAGCGACCGACGAGTTGGTCCTCGGCTACGGTCCGCGAATCGAACGGGACCCTCGTTTTCCGGCTCGCGTCAACGTCGAGTTCGTCGAGGTCCGTTCGCGGGCCGAACTGGTCCAGCGGGCCTGGGAGCGAGGATCGGGCGAGACGCTGGCGTGCGGCACCGGCGCCAGTGCGGTCTGTGTCGCCGGCGTTCTGACCGGTCGCAGCGAGCGGCAGGTGACGATCCGACTGCGCGGCGGCGATCTCGATTTGGCCTGGGACGAAGCGGGCGGGCATGTCTTCATGACGGGCCCGGCGGTGGAAGTCTTCACGGGCGAATGGCCGGACTGAGACACCGCAGCACCGGCCTAGTGCGATCGAGCGACTCGACTCGACTCGGCCGGAACGAGCGGGTGAGTGCGGAAGGACCAGGAGACGGCGACACGGATGGGAATCTTCGGCAAGGAAGCACGCGACCGAGCGGCGCGGCGTTGGGGAGGCTACGGTCTGGCGCTCGGCCTGCGCGCCCTGCTCGGAACGCTCGATCTGCGATTGACGCATTACGATCGCGGCGCGGACCCGGCGCTCGCCGATTGGGACGGCGAACGAGGGATCTATGTCTTCTGGCACGAGTACATCACCTTTCCGATCGCCTGTTGGGGGAACTACGGCGTAGCGATGTTGGTCAGCCAGCATCGTGATGCCGATTGGCTGATTCACGCGGCCCAGGCGCTCCGCTTCGACGTCGTTCGCGGCTCGACGACGCGCGGCGGCACCCAGGCGATCCGCGAGCTGAAGCGGTTGGCGGCCGATTCGTTGCTGACGATCACTCCCGACGGCCCGCAGGGACCGCGCCGCAGCATGGCAACCGGTCCGATCTATCTGGCCAGTCGCCTCGGTCTGCCGATCGTCCCGGTCGGCTTCGGCTACGATCGCCCCTATCGCCTGAAGACCTGGGACTCGTTCGCCGTGCCTCGTCCTTACTCGCGCGCTCGCGCGATCATGGGGAGTCGAATCCGCATCGCTCCGAAGCTCGATCGCGAAGGGCTCGAAGCGGAGCGGATCGCGGTCGAACGTCGCCTGCGCGACCTGACGGTCGAAGCGGAGCGCTGGGCCGAATCGGGCGAACGGATGACGGGAGAGCTCCCGTTCCGCCGCGGCCGTCGCCGCAACGATCCTCCGCGCCGCAGTACCGCGCCGCTGGCACTCCGCTTTCCGCGTCACGGCGAGCCGATCGAGGACGAGCGATCGACCTCGCGGCGGCGACGATCGGGGTAACGGCGTTCGCGACGGGCGCGACGAAACGATGACGCAATACAGCGAGCACGGACGATGTCGGCAGATGCTCAGAATCCGATCGGGGTCGGCGAACTGACCGACGCGATCCGCCAGACGCTGCAGCACGATTTTCGCGGCATCTGGGTCACCGGTCAGGTGTCGAATCTGTCGCGTCCTCGCTCGGGGCATCTGTACCTGAATCTGAAGGACGACCAGGCGGTGATCGCGGCGGCGATCTGGCGCAACGTCGCCGAACGGATTCCGTTCGAGCTCGAAGAAGGTCTGGAGGTCGTCTGTCGCGGCGACATCGACGTCTATCCTCCTCGCGGCAGCTATCAGCTGATCGTCCGCGAGGTGCTGCCGCGCGGGATCGGTGCGCTCGAACTGGCGTTTCGCAAACGATTCGAGCTGCTTCAGGCCGAAGGACTGTTCGACGAAGGTCTGAAACGACCGCTCCCTCGATTCCCGCGCACCGTGGCGTTCGTCACGAGTCCGAGCGGCGCGGCGGTCCGCGACTTCATCCGGATCGCCAAGCGGCGATGGCCGAGCCTACGGCTGATGATCGTTCCGTCGAACGTCCAAGGAGCGGAAGCGGCGGGAGAGATCGTGGCGGGGATCGAACGAGTCAATCGCCTTCGCGGCACCGACCGACCGGATGTGCTGGTGGTGGGACGAGGGGGAGGGAGTCTCGAGGATCTCTGGTGCTTCAACGAAGAGAGCGTCGTGAGAGCGATCCGCGGCAGCGCGATTCCGACCGTCTCGGCCGTCGGCCACGAGATCGATGTCTCGCTGTCGGACCTGGCGGCCGACTTGCGCGCCGCGACGCCGAGCGAGGCGGCGGAGCGGATCGTCCCGTCGCTCGACGAATTCTCGCACCGCCTGGATCGACTCCGCGAGTCGCTCGACGATCGGTTGCGCGGGAAGGCGGCCGAGGCGCGACGACGACTCGAAGGGCTCGCATCGCGCCCCGTTCTGGCGCGGCCGCTCGATCGGATTCATCTGCTCCAGCAGCGACTCGATCCGTGGGAGCGGCGGATGGAGCTGGCGGCGCGAGCCCGCTGCGAACGCGAGGCGCAGCGACTGGCCGGGATCGCCGGTCGGCTGGAATCGGTCAGCCCGCTCGCGATCCTGGCTCGCGGCTACGCCGTCGCACGACACCCGAGCGACGGCGATTCTCCGGGCGGCGGAGATGGCGGCCGACCGATCGTCTCGGTGAACGAAGCGACGGTCGGCGAGCGGCTCGAAATCCGTCTGCTCGACGGACGTCTGGCGACGCGGATCGAGCAGATCGAACGTCTGATCTGAGCGAGCGACCTCGGCGGCGTTCGGCTCAGGGGAAGTTCGCGTCGCGAACTACCTGAGCGACTCTCAATCGATAGGCGCGATACCATCGCTCGCGCCCCGCGGACTGTGCGGCCTGATGTTCGACGTTCCTGCGCCAGGCAGCGATCGATTCGGGATCGCGCCAGTACGAGACGGTGATCCCGATTCCGTCCGCATCGCGCACGCTTTCGCAGCCGAGATAGCCCGGCTGCGCGGCGGCGAGCGACATCATGTGGGCCGCCGCTTCGGCATACCCGATCGGATCGTCCGGCCGCCGCTCGTTGGTGAAGATCACCGCCCAATACGGCGGTTCGGGAGTCGACGCGAGCGGCGGCATGGAATCGGTGGTCATGACGGTCGCGAGATCTGAGCGATCCGCACGGCAAGTCCGACCAGACAAGCCAGCGACAACCCGCCGCTGACCCACCACGCGATCGGCACCAGATCGTACGGCTCGAACCCGGCGACCTTCATCTCGGCCATCGCCGCAGCGACCGGGTTGATGATCAGCGCGGCGCGAACGGTCGCGAACCCGAACGGCGCGTCGCGGCCGAGCCAGACCAGGAGCGTGCCGATGAAGATCGCGATCAGGACGCCGTAGGCGGTCGCGGTCGCCGCGGCAGTCCGTCGGAACAGGCTGCTGACGAACGCGCTGACGGTGACCGCCAGGATCGCCGCGAAGCCGAGCGAGATCAGCACCTGACGCACTTCGTACTCGAGATCGGGATTGATCCAGATCAGCACGAGGTAGCCGGGGAGGGTGCCGAGGAGCACCGCGCCGACGGTCACGATCGCACTCCAGAGCTTCCCCGACACGATCCGCAGCGAGCTCAGCGGCGTCATCTGCAGCAGCACCCAACCGCCGCTCTCGCGCTCGGTCGCGATCAGGCCGGCCGACGTACTGGGAACGAGCAACAGGACCAGCAGCAACTGCAGCAGGACCATGATGCCGCCGATCGTCCGGGCTCCCCACACCTCGCTCTGAACCGTGGTGACGAAGGCGAGCAGGACGCTGACGACGGCGCACAGGCTGACCAGGCGCAGGATCCAGTGCATACGGCCGAACCGCCGCGTCCGGAACTCCTTGACGAAGACCGGATTGATCAGGCCAATGCCTGCCTTGCGCCGCTGCGGATCGACCAGATAGAACATGCCGCGCGCGACCTTGACCGAAGTCGACTGGTCGTCGGTGATGCGCCCTTGGGACCGCGAGCGGTCGAAGATCCGGTAGTTCAGTCGCGAGATGGTCGTCACCGCGAAGAAGAGCGTCAGGAGCGGCGAGAGGAGCAGGAAGCGATAGGCGATCGTGCCGTCGCCGATCAGCCCTTGGGAGCCGACCGAGCCGTGACCGAGAATCTCCATGACGGCGGCGATCGGCGAGACGCAGCGGACCCAGTCGCAGAGGGTGGCGATCAGTCCGGTCTGCCCCTGGTAGAAGAGATTCGGAATGAGCGTCACCGCCGCGAGTCCGACGATCGTCAGGTAGGTGATCCGCATCGCCGCGTCGGGCGAACCGGTACGAGCACTGATCCAGAGACCGACCGCGACGTACTGGGCGAGCATCGCCAGGAGGACCAGATAGAGTCGCCCGATCTCGCTCCAGAGACCGATGCCGCCCATCGCATAACAGGCGGCGACCGCCGGCAGGCTGAGGATCAGGAGCATCGAGACGAAGGTAAAGACGCCGATGAACTTGCCGATGTAGATCGCCAGCGGCGACAGGGGGGAGTTGAACAGCAGGGCGAGCGTCCCCTTGTTCCGCTCCTTGACGATCGACGCCGCGGGAAACGCCGGGACGAACAGCAGCAGCGACGTCAGCAGACCGTAACCGAAGACGCGAAAGACGTCGAACGAGCGGGCGCCGCTCAGGCCGACCCGCGCATCGGTCGGCCAGCGGAGCATCACCAGGCCGACGAAGGTCGCGGCGAGAGCGATCTGCACGCCGAGCGCGCGGCGCGACGTGACGAGACCGACCAGCTCGCGCTGGATGATCGGGTTGGCAACCGATTCAGACATGCGTCACGCTCCGTTTCGCATCCGCCTTGGAGCTCGGCTCGGTCACCGACAGATAGGCGTCTTCGAGATCGGTCTGGATCTCGCGCAGCTGCGAGAAGCGGACGCCGGCGGCGATCAGCTTCGACGCCAGCTCGTGCCACTCGTCCTCGCGGCGCGCTGTCCGGACCTGCACCGTCCGCTCCGATTCCGAACGGACCACCTCGGAACCCGCTCCCGCGAACTCGCCGAGGATGGCGGCGGCGGTGCCGACCTGATCGGCCGAGTTGAGTTGGATCTCGAGCAGTCGCGCCTGGGTGACCGTCTTCATGATTTCGGCCAGCGTCCCCGCCGCTCGGAGCGCGCCGCCGCTGAGGATGGCGACCCGATCGCAGATCCGCGCCAGCTCCGGCAGGATGTGACTGGTGACGATCAGCGTCTTGCCCATGCCGGCCAGGCGGAGCAGCAGTTCGCGCATCTCGACGCGAGCCTTCGGATCGAGACCGTTCGCCGGTTCGTCGAAGATCAGCACTTCGGGATCGTGCAGCAGCGTCCGCGCAATGCCGACGCGCTGCTGCATGCCGTGACTCAGGCTCTCGACGTAGCGATCCTGCATGTAGGTCGAATCGGTGATCTCGAGCACCTCGTCGATCCGCTTGTTGCGGGCGGTGCGACGAATGCCGAACGCCGCGCCGAAGAAATCCAGGTACTCGCGGACCCGCATGTTCTCGTACGATCCGAACTTGTCGGGCATGTAGCCGACCAGTCGCTTGATCTTCCGGACGTCGTTGGTGCAATCGGCTCCGGCGATCCGAGCGACTCCCGAAGTCGGTCGCGAGAGGCCGACGAGAATCTTGATCGTCGTCGTCTTGCCGGCGCCGTTGGGACCGATCAGACCGAGGATCCGCCCTCGTTCGACGGTCAGCGACAGGGACTGCAGCGCCACGAACTCGCCGTAGCGTTTGGTCAGGTTCTCGATCTCGATCACCGCTTCGCCGCTCATGTCTGCCTCGTCTGCGGAAGTGCGGATCGCGAGGGGCTATCTCCCGCGTCCGGTCGGTCCCTGTTCGTTGCGGCGCGAGCCGTTTGTCGTCGCGATGCCGCTCGCCCCGAGTCGGGTCACTCGGCGGTTGCCCCAGCGGGCTCGGCGACGTTGGCCGTCCCGCGGATGTCGATCGTCAGTTCGTCGATCTTCCAGGCGGGACGCAATTCGGGCCACTCGACGTCGGTGACGTCGAGCACCAGCACCCAGCCGCCGTCGGCGCCGACCGTCAGCCGAGTCGGATCGTCGATGACCGCACTCAGTCGGCCGCGCGGCGATTCGGCCGCGGTGACTTCGATCGCGTTCTCGCCGTCGAGCGTCGACAGGGCGACGCGACGCCCTTCGGCTCGCAGGTCGATCCCGATCTCGATCCGCTCGGGTCGGAACGGACGGAGCGTTTCGGGAATCTCGAAGCGCAGGTAGACCTTCGCCTCCCCCTTGTTCTCGATCCACTCGCCGGTCCGCCAGGCATAGAGCGACGTGGCTCGTTCGCCGGTCGCGTCGGCCGACGTGCGCATGCGGAGGAATGCCTGAGGGATCCGGACCGGCGTGTTCGGCGCCGGTCGATTC
>CAZZBI010000147.1:0-12505 GCA_964652385.1 uncultured Pirellulaceae bacterium
GCGCCGAAGAAGACATCGACGCCGAGGCCGCGAAACCGCTCGGCCGAATCATGCGGCGCAATCTCGGCTCGCAGCCGTCGCATGCGGGCCATCGCCGCCGCGAAGTCGACCTGACCCCCGACCGCCCCGACGCCGAGCTCCGCTGCGCTTCTGACCGCTCGGGCACGTCGCGCCGAGGCGATCAGCGCCTTGGACGGAACGCAGCCCGTATTCAGACAGTCTCCTCCCATCCGATGCCGCTCGACGAGCGCCACCTTCGCTCCCAGTCCCGCTGCACCGGCCGCCGACACCAACCCTGCCGTGCCGGCACCGACCACCAGCAGCCGATAGCGCGAACGAGAGATCGGGCGAGGCCAGTTCGAAGGACGAACCCAGCGGTCCCGTTCGTCGCCCTCGGCAGGAGAGCCCGCATCGGTCGGAGCCTGAATGGTCATCGTGCGTGTTCCGATGAAGGTTCGATTCGAGTCGTCGACCGATCCGCGTCAGGCGGTCGAAGTCGCCGACGACCCCCGTCTAGCGAGCTTCCGCATCGGTCGAGCCGGCTGAATGGGGACGAAGGCGATGCACGACACGTTTCAGGATCAACGGCAGGACTCCGAGCAGTCCGAAGGCCAACAGCAATTGCGGCGAGACGACCGCCGAAAGCCCTCCGTCACGAAGTGCCGTCAGACTCGGCAGTTGGGAACCGGCCCAGCAGTAGGCGATCGTTCCGGGGAGCATCCCGAGCTGACTGACCCACCAGAAGTCCCGAACGCGGATCGACGTCAGCCCCATTCCCAGGTTGATCAGAAAGAACGGAACGGCAGGTACCAGCCGCAGCAGGAACAGGTAGTAGACCCCTTCGCGCTCGAAGGCCCGGTCGAACGAGCTCAGTCGATCGCCGAAGCGTGCGCGGACCTGATCGCCGATCAGATGTCGACTGGTCAGAAAGGCCGCCGTCGCGCCGAGCGTCGACGCGAAGCTGACGAGCAGCAGCGAGCGACCGAAGCCGAAGTACCAGGCACAGATCAAGGTCAGCGGCGCCGCTCCGGGGAGCGAGGCGCCGGTCACCACCACATAAACGGCGAAGGCGATCGCCAAGGCCATCCACGGCGACCGATCGCCGAAGGCCCGCAGGTCCGCTTCCCGAGCGATCAGCTCGTCGAGCGAAATCAGTCGACCGATCGTCAACCAGAGGGCTGCGATCAGGATGATCAGCAGTCCCAGCCGGAACGCAACGGAGAACACGAAACGAGGGGACCTGACGCCGTGCGAGTCGTTCGTCGGTCCTGTGTGGCGCATCGGATTCCTGTCGACCTCGGCTCGCGCAAGTCACCCTGTCCGTCCGGACCCTCTCGTTCTAGCGTCGGCGTCGGCGAACGAGCAGCCACCACCAGGGACCGAGAAAGAGGAGCGAACCGGCGAGGACGATCGCCGGTTTGCGCCAGTCGAATCGCTCGTCCGCCAAGGCGACGCCGACCGCCGTGATCAGGCCGAACAGCAACACCGCCCCCAGCAGCGGTCCGAGCGGCACCGACGATCGCGACTCGCTCCCGCGCTCGTCGCTCATGATGACGACTCGGTGGTCGGCGCCTCGCTCGTCGACGACTCGGACGCGCCACCCTCTTCGGTCGTCGCCACGCCGTAGAAGCCGTCGACCTGCAGGCCGGTCCGCTCTCGCACGAACGCGACCCAGGCGTCGATCTCGGCGTCCGACAGCGGAGTCGCGTACGCTTCGGTCGTCTGTCGTGCGACGGTGTAGATCTGTACCCGATCGATCCTTCCTCCGGCCGCCGTGATCTCGTTCAGCCGATCGCAGTACGCGTCGCGTTCGGCCTCGCTCGGCGAAACGCCGTGGATCCGCAGGAAGAGCGACTGGATGACGATCGGTCGGACCTTCGCCGCCTCGGTCAGATTCGCGACGATCGACGACAGATGAAACTTCGTCCGATCGACCTCCTGGAAGTACGCCTCGGTCCCCGCGTCCAGCTTCCCCCAGATCTCGCCGCGGTTCGCGTCGAGGATCTCGAGACCGCGGCGGACATGCGGGCGATGCAGCATGCTCGCATTGGTGATCAGCACCATCTTCGCGGCGTCCGCTCCGACGCGCCGTTTCACCTCGGCACATCGCTCGACGATCTCGTCGAAGTTCCGATAGGTGGTCGGTTCGCCGTCCCCCGAGAACGCGATGTCGTTCAGTCGCCTCAGGCGCGGCTCGACCGCCGCGAACTTCGGGTCGTCGTACAAGCTCCCGTCCAGAACCATCGTCAGCGTCGCTTCGAGTTCCGACAGCAACTGTTCGAGATCGACGAACTTCGTCTCGGCGCTCGAACGCCGATCGACCTGACAATAGATGCAGTCGAAGTTGCAGACCTTGTCGGGGTTCAGGTTGACGCCGACCGAGATGCCTCCGGAACGTCGCGACAGGACCGGATAGACGAACCGGTTGCCGTGGTACGAGCGTTCGTGGCGGGTGTAGAGCGACGTCGACATCAGACGGACTCGAAAAGGGAGAACCGACGACTCGGGGGCGAAGCGTGGCCGCACAGGTCGGGATAACGGCGCGCGAGGCAAACTCCGGACGGTCAGCCGTCCCCTCGGACGATCCCCAGCTTCTCGCGCAGCCGCTGCCGGACCTGTTCGGGATCGTGCCACCAGTCCTTGGCCAGCACGATGCAGGGACGCCAGCCGAAATCGCCCAGCAGTTTGGGACGCATCATTTCGCGTTCCAGCAGATCCCGGCGTTCATGATAGGCTCGACCGTCCAGAAGGATACCCAGGCAGTAGGCCTGCTCGGCGGGGCGCCGCACCGCCAGATCGACGACGAACCGACTCTGCCCGACCTGACGATCGACGACGAATCCTTCCGATTCCAGCCACTCCGCCAGTTCGTCGGCGATCCCGCGGTTCCAGGGATCGACGCCGACTGCCGTTCGCTCCTGAACTTGCGTCCCACGCAGGATTCGCTCGGCTCCGCCGAGATCGCCGCGGGAGATGGCCGCCGCATAGGCCAGGTAATTGCGAAACGCGGCCGCTCCCGGATTGAACGTGTTGGTGATCGCTTCGGCGTCGATCGACGCGACGATCGCCATGTGATGCTTGGCTCGCGTGAACGCGACATTCAGTCGCTTCTCGCCGCCCGACTGGTTGATCGGGCCGAAGTTCATCCGCATCTTGCCGTCCGGGGCGCGGGCATAACAGACGCTCAGGATCATCAGGTCCCGTTCGTCCCCCTGAATGTTCTCGAGGTTCTTCACCAGCAGGCCGCAGAACTGACCGTCCTCCTCCCGCTCTCGTTCCGCCTCGAGCCGCTCGCGAAACTCCGGATCCTCCTCGGCCAGTCGCTCGAGCGCCGCTTCGATCTCGGCTTGCTGGGCTTCGGAAAAGGCGACGACGCCGAGCGTCCGTTCGCCCCCCCGTCGCAACAGCTCTCGCACCAGCTGCGCGATGTACTCCGCCTCGAACCGATTCCGTCGCCGCTCGTACGTCCCGTCGACGCGGTGGTACGAGATCGCCCGAGCCAGCAGGCCGTCGACCGCTGCCGCCGCCTCACACGGATCGGTCGCGCGGATCTCGGGAAGATCGCAGCGCGGCGGCGCCTCTTCCGGAGCGGTCAGCAGTCGCCCTTCATAGAACGACCAGTTCGAGAAGCTGATCAGCGACTCGCTCCGACTGCGGTAATGCCAGCCGAGCAACGTCGACGGCAGAACGCGAGCGGCGTGGGCCAGGAAGCTCGCTTCCTCCAGCCCCGCGGCCGCATCGTTCTCGTCTTCGTCGTCGTCCCCGGTCCCTTCCGAATCATCGGAACTCGACGACACATCGGCCGAACGCGAGGCGAAGAAGCGGGTCGGAGGCATCTGTTTCTCGTCGCCGACGACGATCGACTGCCGCGCGCGGAACAGCGTCGGCACCGCTTCTTCGAGCGTGATCTGACTCGCTTCGTCGAAGATGACGACGTCGAGCAGTTCCGGATCCAGCGGGAGCGCGTCCGACACGCTCAGCGGACTCATCAGCCAGATCGGTTTCAGATCCTTCACCACGCCGCCGGTCGTGTTGCCGACCAGATCGCGGATGGCGGGATGCCTGATCGACTTGCGGAACTCGTGCTGCAGCTTCTTCAATCCGAGCTGCCACTGCCGAAGCGCCGGGTCCTCGTCCTTCTTCGTTCGACCCAGCTCTTCCGCCGCGGCGACACGGCCGCGAAACGCTCCCGCGACCTGTCGCTCCAGTCGCTCCAGTCGCTCCGCGTTCGCCGTCAGCCACTCGCGATAGGCCGTTTCCAGATTTCGCTGGATCCCGTCGCGAGCCGTCGCATCGAATCGCGCCGCCGACGGATCGGAGCGGAGCGAGCGGGCGATCGAACGATCGAGAATCGCCCCTTCGAGAGGATCGGGCCCGTAAGGCAATCGCCGCACCGCGCGCCGGACCGGAACGGAAAGTCGGCCGATCCGCCGCAACGGTTCGAGGAACTCCTCCAGTCGCCCCGCTTCGGACCGGAGTTGCGGGACGAGCGATTCGAGTTCGTCGAGCGACAGCAACCGGGGATCATCGAGCCAATCGGCCGTCTCGTCGGCGATCCGACCGATCAGTTCGATCGCGGAAGCGATCGCCGCGAAGCGTTCGGCCGAGTCGCGGGCACCGATGGTCTCGCGCAACCAGGCGGTCGTTTGCGGCGATGCTTCGCGGATCGTTCGTCGCCCTGCCTCGATCGCCTCTTCGGCCTGCTCGATCGAGTCGCGCCAGTCGATCGCCTCGATCAGCTCGCTTCGGGCTCGATCGAGTTCGGCGACGGCCGTCTGTTCGGCCGCCAGGCGTTCGAGCACCTGCACGAGCGTCGGTCGGATCGAGTGGGCCGAGAACCGGTAGCGCATCGCAACGACCGAACGAAGCCGCCACCAGCTCGGTGCGAGCCAGCGCCACCAAGCCGACTCCAGACGCCGAGCCCCCTCGAGCGCCAATGTGGTGTCGTGCGGCGGTAGCGGGTCGGTCCAGTGCACGTTCGCTTCGCGCCGTTCCGCCGCGGTCCGTTCGAGCGGCCGCAGCGCGCGACGCCGTTCGTCCCAGGTGCGCGACGTCGTCGAATCGGGATCGAGCAGGCCGATGGCGCGAGGCGAGGCGAGCGGCGCGCAGGAACTCGCTTCCGTCAATCGACTCTGTTCGTCCGTCAGGTCGTCGAACCGCTCGGGGCTCCAGCTCGCACGGCGCAGCGTCTCGCGGAGCGTCTGCAGCAGCGCTTCGAGCTTCGTCACGCCGGCCGAGATCCGCGCCGTCGGCTCGGACCGCTCGGCGATCGACGGCGCGAGCCAGCGGAGGGGATGCTCGGCGAGGGAACGCCCGGGGGACGAGCGGCCGATCCAGTCGAAGAGCTCCCGCAACTCGGCCCGATCGGCTCGCCAGCGAGCCAATTCGGGGAGCGTCTCCTGCTGTCGCGGATCGAGTTGCGGGGCGTCGTGCCCCGCGAGTCGCAGGCGGCGAGTCAGTTCGATGCGCGAGCCGATCCGTTCGCGACACGCGACTCCTGCCTCGGTTTCCGCCGCGAGCATCGTCCGATCCCAGGCGGTCAGCGGTTCGAGTTGCTGTTGCAGTCGCGCTGCCGCAGTAGACTCGGTCGCCGATTCGTTCCCGCGCTCGATCAGTCGCTCGAAGGTCCGGCGCAGATCGTCGATCAGCGCCCGCTTGTCCCCTTGCGAGTCGTGGATCAGGCAGGCGAGGTGGCCGATGCCGCATTGTCTGAGACGCGCGTGCACGACGTCGATCGCGGCTCGCTTCTCGCAGACGAACAGGACTCGCTTGCCGCGTCCGACGAAGTCGGCGATCAGGTTGGCGATCGTCTGACTCTTGCCGGTCCCCGGCGGCCCCTGAACGATATAGCTCCCGCCGTCGCGAGCCCGCGCGATCGCGGTCGCCTGAGTCGGATCGCAGGGGAGGATGTCGAAGCGATCATCGAGACTCGGCGGATGCGGGAGCGTATCGATCGCCGGCGGCGGCTCGGTCGAAAAGGCCGCATCGAAGACCGGATGCTCGATCGGTCGGTCGATCAGCGCGTCATAGTCGCGCACCAGGCTCATCTTCCGATAGCGGAAGTTCGCGAGCGTCAGGGCGCAGAGATCGAAGTGCCAGACGTACGGATTGCCGTCATCTCCGGCGCCGAGCGAATAGAAGGTACGCTCGCTCTCGAGCATCGAGCCATCGGTCGGCGGAACGAAATCGTCGCGCCGCAATCGCTGCGGATCGCCGACGAGTCCTTCCAACCGATTGACCGACGGTCGGACGAACGCTCGATAGAGCGCCAGCCCGGCCGGGCGCCAGAGGTTCGGATCGTAGCTGTACGGGACATCCGAGAAGCGACGATCCGGGCGACGCGTTCCCGCGACTCGGCGACGATACTGGTCCAGTCGTCGTCGCGCTCGGGCATGGATCAGTTCGATCCGCGGTCGATCGACGCGCGACAACGTCACTGCCGGCTCGCTCTGCCGGATCGCCGTCGTCAGGAACTCGTGCAGCGCGGCGAGATCGGTCTCGGCCAGGTCGATCGCTTCCGGCAGGCGGATGCCGAACAACTGCGAGAAGCGATGACGGATCACCGGGTTGATCTCCGCCTCGCTCGCCAGCGGTTCGAGTTCGAACGCGTCGCGAACCCCCTTGCGCTTGTGCAGTCGGACCGGCACGAGGACCAGCGGCGAACGGAATCGCTCCTTCGTCGGGCTCTTCAGATCGGTCCAGACGATCCAGCAGAGAACCAGTCGCAACTGCTGAAAGCCGTACTCCGCCAGGTCACGGCGCGCTTCGGCGGCGATCCGCTCGAGATGCGACGGCAGGTAGATCGCTTCGTTGAAGTCCAGGTGCTTCGCGAGCGAGATCCGTTTGCCGCCGACGATCTGTTTTCGCAGTTCGTCGTTCCAGGTCCAGATCCGATCGGCCGCGATCTCCTGAGGCCGGAAGCTCAGCGGAACCGATGCCTGAGTCAGATCCAGACTCTGCAGCGATCCCGGCTCGTCATGCAACAGGCGATTGCGACGCGTCAGGTCGAAGAGCCGTTCGCGCAGGCGATCGAGAATCGTCTGACGACGGCTGCTGAGATCGGACGAGCGAAAGCCGGGGAGCGACGCGAGATCGAACTCCAGATCGACCGCCTGTTCACGGTAGTTCTCGAGACCGGCGATGACGGCAGCGAGATCGCGTTCGCGACGGGCCCGATCCAGCTCGGTCAGCCGACAGATCGTCTGAGCCAGGACCGGATGCAGAGCCGGCCAGCGGACGAACGGGTTGCGACGCGACTCGACCCACTCGGCCAGATCGCGCGGATCGTCCGGATCGATGCCGCACGTGATCGCCGCGAGGATCAGTCCCAGCACGAAGAGATCGCCGAGCTGATCGTGATGGCCGATCCGCTGATCCCAGGCGACGAAGCCGGGAAGGTATCGGGGGCGATCGAGCGACGCGTCGAGCGAATCGCTCAGGTCGGCCGAGCGTCGCTCGTGCCGCCCCGAATCGAGATCGTCGAAGGTGGCGACCGTTCCGACGATGTCGACCGCCGCTCGCCAGGGGCGTTCGAGACGTTCGAGTTCGGCGTCGTTGCGCGTCGGCTCGCCGGCAGCGGCCGGATCGAGATCGAGTCCGTCGTCACTGACGATGACCGCATCGACTCCGATCAGCGGCGCGACCTTTCCTTCGCGATGCAGCGCGAGGACGCGATGAGCGAGCGGCAGAAAGACGCGGATCGCATCGTCGGTCGTGAAGCCCCCTTCGGCTCGACGCGCCGCGAGATAGTCGTGCAGCGCGCTCATCGTCGACGCTCCGGCTCGGACGCTTCGACCGGCTCCGGTTCCGCTCTCGCCGCGCGTTCGGCCTCGGCCAGCAGTCGCTCGGCTTCCAGCTTCAGGCGGTCGAGCGACCGCTTGCGCCAATCGAGTTCCTTGCGCAGCAGCCTCTCGAACCGATCGTCGATCCCCCAGGCTTCGGCTTGGCGAAGCGCCTGGGCGATCGCCACGTTTCCCAGATTCCGATCGCAGACGGCAAAGTCGAGCAGCAGGAAACAGGCATAGTCGATCAGTTCGGGGGAAGCCTGTTCCTGGGGCGCAACGAGAAACGGGACCGGCGGCTCGCTGCGCGCGGTCTCCGAGTTTCGATCGGCGGCATCGCCGAAGTCGATCAGGAAGAGATCGGCGTGAGCGAGTGTCGCTTCGGTTCGGCGCCAGGCTGGGCGGAGCAGGCCGAGAATCGCATCGCGCGTCCATTCGCCGATGCGGCGCTGATCGAGCAGACTCGGGGCGACGAGATCCAGCGGGCCTTCGACCAGTCGCGCGATCGCCTCGGCCGACTCGTTCCCTCGTTCGCGCCACCAGTCGAGCGCCAACGCGCGGACATGTCCTTCGGGGTGCGTCACGCCGCGCGACTTTTCTGCCGTCGCCAGTCCCCCTTCACGCGACAGGATCTCGCGCGATTGCTCCAGGTACTTCGCACCGTCGACTCGGGCGTTCCCGGTCAGCGACTTGACCAGCGCGCCGATCACCGGTTCGACCGCGCCGCATACCTCGTAGGCGCCGCGGTCGCAGGCGATCTCGAGCATCAGCCGGAAACGCCGAGCCGTCTCGACCCAGACATCCTGTTCGGCCGACTGCAGCGCCGCCGCGGCGAGCAGCCGATCGGCGATCAGCAGTTCGCCGTTCCGCTCGGTCCAGAGGAGCGCATGAGCCAGTTCGTGTCCGATCAGCGCCGCGAGTTCGTCGTCGTCGAGCAGGTCGTCGATCGGACCGGTCAGGACGATGTGCAGCCGATCGGGCATCGGAGCGATCGAGGCGTTCGAGCCGTGCTGGGCGGCGCCGCGATACAGCGATACCGGCCGTTCGATCCCGAGGGTCGCCGCCGCTCGCTCGACCCCCTGCGCCAGACGCGTCTCGGCGGCCGGATCGAGTCGCACGGTCGACTTGAGCAGCTCGGTCAGATGGCGCTCCCGCTCCGCCGGATCGTCGGCCCGTTGCGCGAACCAGTCCCAGGTCCGGCGATCGCGGCGCTGCAGTTCGTCGATCGTCCGATCATGCAGGTCGGTGCGGAGCGAGAGGGGAGGCACGTCATCGCATCCGAGAGGAGGGATCGAAGCGGTCGGTGCGAACCGGATCGCTCGGTCGGCGCACGCGTGACTCGCGAAGGAGCTCGGTCGCTCAGTCCTTCAGTCGGATCCGAAAGAGCTTGGGCCAGAGCTTCCCGGTCACCAGCAGCGTTCCGTCGGCCGCATCGTAGGCGATCCCGTTGACGACCGCATCGGGATCGGCCAGTCGGACCTCCTTGCGCAATTCGGTCAGATCGACCCTCGCGACGACTCGCCCGTCGGCCGGGTCGATCTTCACCAGGTCGTTCTCGTACCAGACGTTGGCCCAGACGTAGCCGTCGATGAACTCGAGTTCGTTCAGATGATCCAGACGACGCCCGTCCAGCGTCACGTCGACATGACCGATCTCGCGAAAGGTCTGCGGGTCGAGAAAGAAGAGCCGCTCGGTCCCGTCGCTGACGATCAGTCGCCGGCCGTCGTGAGTCAGCCCCCAGCCCTGATGCGGCCACTCGTGCTCGGCAATCGTCGCGAACGTCTCGTCCAGTTCGAACAGGATCTCGTTCTTCCAGGTCAGCATCAGCCACCGGTCCTCCCAGCGGCAGCTCCCTTCGCCGAAGATCGCCTCGTCCAGATCGCGGCGGCGGAGAACTCGTCCGGTCGTCACCTCGACTTCACGCATCGACGACTCGCCGAAACGGCCCGTCGACTCGTAGAGTTTGCCGTCATGCAGCGACAGGCCTTGGGTGTAGGCGGTGAAATCGTGCGGATAGACGGCGACTCGCTCCCAGCCGAGCGTCGGAACGGCATCCCGGTCGTCGGCGATCGTGTCGGGACCGAGTGTCCGGAGCAGGATCAGTCCGAGGACGATGGCGACGGTCAGCCAGAGCCAGAAACTGCGGAACCAGGGAGCGGAGCGCGAGCCGGGAGGGGCGAAGTCGGAGCTGCTCGAGCGTGAGGTTCGGCGAGCCGGCATCGCAGGAGGTCCTGAGCGGAGCGAAGATCGATCGGCTGAAGGGCGTCAGTCTATCGTAGCGCCGACGGGCGTCGTACTGCGATGACTATTCCCTAGGCCCGGCCACTCTGTGGCCGAGGCTTGGTTTCGTCCCGATGCCGAACGCTCTTCCCGGCGGGAGCGGTGTCGGCATCCACCCGACCACGGGCTCGGAGAGCCCGGGGCCACGACAGGTTCGCTGTTGTTCGAACGACCGACGCCAAACTGCCGCGCGTCGGGGACGACGCGGGGCCTACGCGGGCGCAACGCGTTTCCGGTCACAGCCGGGGACACGGGCGGAGTCACGGGGAGGCACGGGGGCACGGGGAGGCACGGGGAGGCACGGGGACCCCTTGCTGACGCTGCGGGCTGGGAGACGCGGCGGGCTGGGAGACGCGGAGACGCGGAGAGGCGGCCACGTGGGCCCTGTTTTTCCTCGTTTTCCAGGTGTCCCGAGCCCCCGTGAACCCGTCTTGTGAGCCCTCGGCAAAACCTGTAGCCTCCGCTGACATGGGCCGAAGGGAGTCGTTTCGCTCGTATTTCGCGGGCTGATCCGTGTCGCGAGAGAGACTCGAAGCCGAGAGCTGCGTCGCGTCCGCGACCCTCTCGTGCGATCGCTCGCCGCGCGGCTCGTCCGATCCCAGCCTCTGATCGAAGGAACGCCTGCCATGTCGTTGCCGTTGCCGCCGTTCTCCGCCGGCCGCAATCTCCCGGGAGCGCCGGGGATCGCCCCGACTCAAGATCGCTCGCTCGTTTCGCAGGCTTATGCCTACGGCGACTATCAGCGTCAGCGGCAGATGACGCTGGGGGATCTGTTGCTCGAGAACCGGATCGTCTTTCTGCAGGGAGAGATCCATACGGGGAACGCGAACGATGTGGTGATGAAGCTGCTGTATCTGCAGAGCGAGAATCGCCGCAAGGACATCCACTTCTACATCAACTCGCCCGGCGGCGACGTCGTTGCGACGCTGGCGATGTACGACGTGATGCAGATCATCAGCTGTCCGATCGCGACCTACTGCGTCGGACAGGCGGCGAGCGGAGCGGCGGTGCTGCTCGCGGGCGGGACCAAGGGGAAGCGTTTCGCTCGGACGAACGCCAGAGGCATGATCCACCAGCCGTACGGCGGCGTCGGCGGGCAGGTCAGCGACATCGAGATCCAGGCGGCCGAGATCCTGCGGGCCCGCGAGATCCTGAACGTCATTCTCGCGAAGCACACCGGCCAGCCGCTCGAACGGATCGCGAAGGACACCGATCGCGACTTCTTCCTGTCGGCCGAAGAGGCGAAGAGCTACGGTCTGGTCGACGAGATCACCAAGAAGCCCGAGGTCGACGACGACGGCGAGTGACCCGTCTCGGGCGAGTCGCTCGGAACGCCCGTTCCGCAGCTCCGCTCGCGACTCGTCTCAGGATCCCCGCGTCGTTCTCCGTTCCGACTTACGCAGCGAGAATCCCATGGCTCTGATCCCCTACGTCATCGACAACACCGGTCGCGAAGAGCGGGTGTACGACATCTACAGCCGCCTGCTGAAGGATCGGATCATTTTCCTCGGGCAGCAGGTGACCGCCGACCTGGCGAACTCGCTCGTCGCCCAGATGCTCTTCCTGCAGTCGGACGATCCCAAGGCGGACATCCACCTGTACATCAACTCGCCCGGCGGCAGCGTCGTCGCAGGACTCGCGATCTACGACACGATGCAGTTCATCACCTGCGACGTCGCGACCTACTGCCTGGGGCAGGCCGCTTCGATGGGAGCCTTGCTGCTGACCGCGGGGACCAAGGGGAAGCGGTACGCGCTGCCGAACGCGAACATCATGATCCACCAGCCGCTCGCCGGCATGGAAGGGACGGCCGAAGAGATCATGATCCACGTCAAGGAACTGCGCAAGACGAAGCAGCGACTGAACGAGATCCTGCTGCGTCACACCGGACACACGCTCGAGAAGATCGAGCAGGATACCGATCGGGACAACTTCATGACGTCGGTCGAGGCGCGCGACTACGGCCTGATCGACCACGTGATCACGCACATGGGCGGAACGAAGCCGCAGGGCTGAGCCCTGCGAGCGGCACCGAGCCCGACGGAGCCTCCCCCGCTCCGCCAACGGCACGACCTTCGCGCGGACGATCAAGGATGATCCGACCCTCGCTCCACCGGTCCCTCGCGGACCTCCGAACTTGTGCCGCCGAAACGTC
Source organism: uncultured Pirellulaceae bacterium (assembly GCA_964652385.1). Lineage (GTDB taxonomy): Bacteria > Planctomycetota > Planctomycetia > Pirellulales > Pirellulaceae > UBA11682. Next base: position 12,217 of record CAZZBI010000147.1, read on the forward strand.
CGGTTTCGGCCGGCGCGTCGTCGCGTTCGCGACGATCGCGCTGTTGGCGGTCGTGCCCAGCGGCTGCGCCGGACGCCGTTACTCGCAGCAGCTCGAAGTCGACGCGATGCGCGCCGAGTACTACGAGCTCGAGGATCGCTACTACGAGACGCTCGGACGACTCGAAGCGGCCGAGCGGAAGCTCGAACGCCACGGTCTCGATGATGCACGCGACGGGGATGGTACGAGGCGATCCGATGCCGGCGGCACCGCGTCGTACGTCCCGTACGCCGTGTGCATGCGCCAGCGC
>CAZZBI010000148.1:0-7286 GCA_964652385.1 uncultured Pirellulaceae bacterium
ATCGATTCGCTTTCCGAGACGGGATCGGCTGCGACGGCTTCCGGCATCCTGATGCGTCTCGGCGAACTCGACGGCGGGCGAGGGGAGTGGATCGACTGGCAGGCTGCACGGCTTCGGTGGTCGCGCCTCGCGTCGCTCTTCCGCGAGGACCAGGAGTTCCGCAACGAGCGGCGGGCCGTCGCCTGGGCACCTCTGGTCGCGTCGCTCGATGCTCCGTCGACTCGCGCCGAACTGATCGACGCCTTGGCTCCCGATCGCTACGCGGCGGTCGGGCGGCGCGATGTGGCGGTTCGGATGTTCGGCCGCTCGCATCCGGGCTGCCTGTTGATGGGCCTCGCGTGGCTGGATGACGCCGGAGCCGAACAGACTAGCCCCTATCTGGAGCGACTGGCGGTCGATCCCGAACTGGCGGAATCGATCCGAGCGGGAGCGATCGCGCGACTGCTGCTCGTGCGCGCCGAGACGTCGATCGATGCGGTCGAGCGGGCATTGCTCGAGTTCCGATCGCCGTACTGGACGCGTCAGGTGATCGTCGATTGGGAGCGAGCGACGGGACAACCGCTGGCGATCGATCCGTTCGCGCCGCTCGAAGCGCGAGCCGAACAGGTGGCAGCGTGGCGAGCCGGAGCGAACGCCGCTGCGGCACCGATCTCATGGCGCCGCTTCGACCTGTCGGTTCGAGGGCGATTCGATCGTCTGATCGCCGGCTTTCCGAATACCGGCGAGTTGGTCGAGATGTCGTCCGACGGCCGCGTTTTGCGAAAGTGGGCGGCTGACGGACTGATCGCCGCGACCGCGATCGCGACCGGCGAGGTCTGGATCGCCTATCCCGATCGAGTCGAACGCCGCGATGTGCACGGTTCGCCGGTCACCTCGATCGACCTCGGCGGCTATCCGAAGGGGATCGCCTCGAACGGCGCCGATGAAGTCTGGGTGGCGCTCGACGGAGTTCCCGGCTCGATCCTCGTGCTGCGCGACGGCGGCGTCTCGGTCGACCGGATCGAGACGTCGGGGGAAGCGATCGATGCGATCTGTCCGTGGGATGACGACACCTTTCTCGTGGCGGCTCGGGTCAGCGGCCTGCTTCAGCGATGGCATCGCACCGAGGGTCACGAGGCCGATCTGGTCGGGGCGATGAACGTTTCGGGCATTCACCGGACCGACGAAGGTCATCTGCTGACGGTGTCGAGTCTGAACGGCGTCGTGCAGGAGTTCGGAGCCGAGGGGAACCTGGTCGCGCGCCGCTCGAATCTGCCGCAGGCGCGAGCCGGCGTGCGGACCGAAGCGGGACTGACCGTCGTCGCCTGTTCCCGAGGGGTCGTGGCGGTGGATCGCGATGGGCAGGAAGTCTGGTCGGTGGCCGATCGCGGCCCCGCCATCACGTTGTCGTACTACTGAGAGCGGAATCGGTCGGCGTCGAACTCGCGGCCCGATCGTTCGGAACGGAAACGCACCATGTTCGGATTGGTCGCCCAAGCATCGTCGACATCCACTCGCATCGAGTGGCGAAACCTGCCCGAATCATGGCAGGCGTTCGTCGCGGTGGGAGTGGTGTTCGCCGTCGCGGCCTATGTCGTCTGGAGCTATCGTCGCGAGTCGGACTCGGTACCGCGCTGGGTCCGCTGGACGTTGGTGACGTTGCGTCTGGCGGTGATCGGTCTGCTGATCCTGCTCCTGTTCGATCCGGTGAGGACCGACTATCGGACGCTGCGGCGGTATCCGACGGTCGCGGTGATGAGCGACCTGTCTCAATCGATGACGACGAAGGACGGATGGCTGACCGATGACGTCGCCTCGTCGGTCGCCGCCTCGCTCGGCATGAACCTCGAACAGTTCCGCGAAGCGGGGCTCGATCGAATGGCGGTGCTTCGCAAGCTGATGACGGGCGAACGCTCCCTCCCCGAGCTGCTGCGCGACAAGGCGAACGTCCGCGTGCTCACGTTCGGCAGCCAGGTCGACACGGTCACGACGCTGCCGTCGAACGCCGAGCAGGATTCGTTCGCGAGCGATGGTGCCGACGAAGCAGAAGCCGAAGCGAACTCGGAGGATGGGGCAGGGGGTGCCTCGCCGACCGATCCGCTCGCCGAAGCGGTCGCGCGCTGGGAGGCCTCCGGCACCTCGTCCGACCTGAGCGGTGCGCTGCAGACCGCACTCGACATCAGTCAGTTGCGCGCGATCTATCTGTTCAGCGACGGACAGCATACCGGCGCCAGTCAGCCGGTCGAGATCGCCCGTCGAGCGGCCGAGATGGGGATCCCGATCTACGGATTCGGCATCGGCGATCCCTCTCGTCCGCGCAACGTATCGGTCCGCGACGTTTCGGTTCTGGCCAAGGTTCGACCGAACGAACCGTTTGCCGTCGACACGATGATCGCCGCGTCCGAGATGGCCGGCACCACGGTGCGCGTCGAACTGTACCGGACGCCGATCGCCGCCAACGGGACCGAAGGGGATCCCGAGCTGGTCGAAGGGCGTGAGGTGACGATCGCCGATCCGGCTTGGTTGTCGCGCGAACGATTCGGACAGCGGATCGGATCGGCCGGCAGGTTCCGGTACGAGGTGAGGATCGAAGGGGTCGAGGGGGAGACGGAAACGGCGGACAACCTGGCCGAGTCGACGCCGCTCGAAGTGACGAACGAGCGGATCAAGGTGCTGCTGATCTCGGGGACTCCTACCTGGGAGTATCAGAATCTGCGGAAGCTCTTCGAGCGCGACCCGGGGATCACTCTCTCCTGCTGGCTCCAGTCGCTCGCGCCGCAGCGCCCTCAGGAAGGGAACGAGCGGATCGTCACGCTGCCGCGCACCTTCGAGCAGCTCGCCCAATACAACGCGATCCTGCTGATCGATCCGAATCCGGACGAGTTCGACGAAGGGATGATGCAGGCACTGGAGCGGTTCGTCGAGCGAAAGGCCGGAGGCCTGATGTACATGGCCGGCCAGAAGTACTCGTCGGACTTCCTGAACCTTCCTCGCCTCGAAACATTCCGCAAGCTCCTGCCGGTCCGTCTGGAAGGGGCCGGCGAAGCGACGCTGAGCACGCTGCTGCAGGTCAGTTCGGGAATCCCGGCGGTCGAAGCGGTCGATGCGAATCTCGATCATCCGGTCATGACCTTCTCGGCGGAGCGGGCCGACAACGTTCGCGTCTGGGCGGCGATGCCGGGAACCTACTGGAGCTTTCCGGCGATCGGAGCGAAACCGACGGCCAAGACGCTGCTCGAACATCAGGATGCGACGCTCAGCCTGGACGGCGACAATCGCCGTCCGTTGCTCGTTGCCGGACGATACGGTGCCGGCAACACGCTCTACGTCGGCTTCCCGGGAACCTGGCGCTGGCGGAGCGTCGGCGTTCAGGCGGAGTACTACGATCGCTTCTGGATTCAGGCGATCAGCTTCCTGACCGACACGCGTTCGATTCAGGGGCTGAAGCGGGGCACGGTCGATCCCGATCGCGAGACGTACGAACTGGGTGATCGAGTGGAGCTGACGGCAAGGTTGCTCGGCCCGACCTTCGATCCGCTGGTGCTTCCCGAGGTGAACGGCGTGCTGAAGGACGGCAACGGCACCGAGGTGCCTCTCGTCTTCCGCGCGATCGAAGGTCAGCCGGGGCTCTACCTGACGACGTGGCGAGCCCGTGGCGTCGGTCGCTACGAAGCGTCGGTAACGCTGCCGGACGTGACCGACGCGTCGCTCCTGGAAGGAGCGCAGTTCCGAGTCGAAGCGCCGAGCGCCGAAGCCCGAGCGACTTGGCTCAACGAACCGCTCCTTCGCGAAATCTGCGAAGCATCGGGAGGCGCGTACTATCGCCTGGACGAGTTCCCGCGAGCGGTCGCCGAGTTGTCGACCAGCTACGAGTCGGTCGAATGGCGCGAGCCGCCGAAGCCGATTTGGGATCTCTCGTCGGCCGGGCGGTTCCTGATGTTCGCGCTGCCGATCCTGCTGCTGGCGATCGAGTGGTCGATCAGGAAGTGGTTCAAGCTGCTGTAGCGGACTCGGCCCGAAGCGAGACGCGACCTCCGGGTGATTCGGATTCGGAACGGGATTCGCCGAACGATGCGGCGAGGAAACGACGAGGGGACCGATGGCTCGAGCGGAGATGACCGAACGCTGGACCGATCCGATTGCCGATCGGATCGCCGCGCTGCGACGTCGGTTGACGTCGGCGGTCCGCATTCGAGGGGCGGGACGAGTCGCGGCATTCGCGATCGGTCTGTTCGTCGTCGACCTGGGCCTAGATCGCTGGCTGAGGTTCGACCGAAGTCAGCGACTGGTGATGCTGCTGCTGCTCGTCGCGGCGCTCGTCTGGGCCATTCGTCGCTGGCTCGTGCTGCCGATGCGCGAGCGGGTTTCGGATGACGGCCTCTGTCTGGAACTGGAGAAGGCGAGTTCGGTCGGCCGCAATGCGCTGATCAGCGCCTGGCAGTTTTCGCGAGGGGATGCGAGCGAGCGTCAGGGCGTTTCGTCGTCGCTCGTCGAGGCGACGTTGCGGTTGGGCGGTACGGCCGCTCAGCAGGTCGATCTCGATCGACTGATCGATCGACGCAAGGCTTCGACCGATCTGGCGGTTCTCGTCGGCTCGGCAGTGGTGATCCTCGCGATCGGCGTCGGAGCGTTCGTCTTCGATCCGCTGCGCATCTGGCTCGACCGCAATCTGCTTCTCGGCAACCGTTCGTGGCCGCAGCGGACCTATCTGATCGTCGAAGGGCTCGACGCCGAGGGACGATTGCCGGTGGTCCGCGGTGAGGATCACAAGCTGATCGTTCGGATCGACGAACGGAGCGTCGATAAGGATGTCGAGGTCTTCTTCGACTATCGGGATGCCGGCAGCCGCTATCGGCAGAAGCTCCGACGATTCGAGGAGGACGGCAACGTCCGCTTCGAGCATCTGTTCGGCACCGTCGTCTCGGAGTTCCGCTTTCAGGTCTTCGGCGGTGATGCGCGGAACGAGTGGATCCAGGTTCGCCTGGTGGAGCCGCCAGGGTTCGAAGCGATCGAGCTGATCGCGACTCCTCCCGCCTACACCGGCCTGAAACCCGAGACGCTCGAGCGGGGCCGAAGTCCGTACGATCTGTTGCAGGGAAGCCGGCTGACGATCCGCGGGCGAGCGAACAAGCCGCTGCGAGAAGCGACATTACGAGGCCCGAGCGGCGATCGTCCCTTTGCGCTTGCCGCCGGTCTCGATGCGACCCTCGAACTCGGTGCCGACGAACTGGTCGAAGGAAAGTACGTCTTCGATTTCGTCGACGAACAGGGGCTGACGACTCGACATCCGCCGTCGTTCGCCGTTCGTCTGATCGCCGATCGAGCCCCTCGGATCCGCGCTCAGACGCAGGGGATCGGCGGCCTGGTCGTCCCTCGTGCCCGCGTTCCGCTGAGGATTTCGTTCGAGGACGATTTTGCGGTCGTCGATGGGCGTCTGAAATGGAGTTGGAAGGGGGAGCAAGCCGACTCGATCGGCCAGAACGGCGAACAGGTTCTGGAGGAGATCGGCCCGCTGGTTCCGGCTGCCAAGGTCGATCTGACGACCGCATGGGAGCTCGAGTCGCTGGGGATTCCCGAAGGGGCTTCGCTGGTCTTTTCGGTGGCGGCCCACGACAATCTGAGCGGCACGCCGAACGACGGCGAGTCGAAGACGTTCCTGTTGCGAGTCGTGTCGGAGGCGGAGCTGCGTACCGACCTTCTGCGTCGCGAGCGGGAACAACGGGAGGCGTTCGAGCGTCAGATCACGGAGCAGCAGGAACTGACGGTCGAGCTGCGAGCCTTGGCGGCCGACTTGCGGCGACGGGCGGCGGGGGATCAGGAAGTGACGGTCGACCCGGTCGACGTCCTGCTGTCGGCTCGCCGCAAGCAGCGGACGATCGCGACGGCACTGTTGAAGGTGGCCGACGCGTTCGAGTCGATGCTGATCGAGGCGGAAAACAATCGACTGGACGAGGAATCGGGACGGTTGCGGCAGCGATTGGCCGGACAGATCGTCGAGCCGATTCGGGATCTGGATGTCGAGGAGATCGAGACGGCGGATCGCTCGCTCGATGCGGCGCGAGTCGCGTCGGCATCGGCCGATCTGCCGGAACGAGTCGACGGCGTCGTGCGGACTCAGGAGGAGATTGCCGAGAAGCTTGCCGTGATTCTCGGAGCGATGGTGAAGGCGGAAGGCTATCAGGAAGCGATCAATCTGCTCCGCGAGATCGAACGGACTCAGCAGCGAGTGCTGGAGCAGACCGACGAGGAACGGCGTCGGCGGATCCGCTCGATCTTCGAAGGGGAAGAGGGCGGTAACTGATTCGGCAGGACGGGTGCGAGGAGTCGTGACGGGGGCTGGGAGTCCGGCTTGCGGTACGACTCCGGCGTCTCGAAGCGGATGTCTTCGGGATGGTGATGGTTCGGTCGAGCGAAGGACATGCGGAGGTCGGCGGAGATGACGACGACGAGACTGAGGTCGACGGTGCGAAGCAGCTCCCGAGGCGCGTGCGGACTCGGTGGAGACTCGGCGGCGCGACGGCGATTTCGCCGGATCGGTCGAGTCGGCGTGCTGCTGGTCGGCGCGGCGTTGATCGTCCCTCTGGCCGCTCAGGATGACGGCACCGGTCGCTCGACCGGAGAGTCGGGACTGGGAGTTCGGCAGCAGCGTGTCGAGCGGATGTTCAATGAACTGGAACAGCGGTTCATCGTGCTGGCGACCAAGCTGAACGAGACCGAGCCGGAGCGGGCGCAGCGACTGATCGAAACGCTGCAGCAGGCGAAGGAGATGTTGATTCAGCAGCGGATGAACGAGATCGCATCGCTGATCAACCGGACCGACTTGGCCAACGCGACCGATGAACAGGCGAAGCTGCTCGCCGATCTGCGTCTGCTGATCCGCATGCTGATCGACGAGAGTCTGGATGACGAGAAGCTGCGCCAGGAGGAGATTCAGCGACTGGAGCGATGGAAGGAAGAGATCAAGAACATCCTCGGCGAAGAGCTCCCTCAGGAACGCGAATCGGCGAAGCTGGCGGACCGCGACAAGACGATCGAAGAGCTGGAGGCTCGGATCCGCGCGGTGCAGGAGCTGATCCGCAAGCAGCAGGAGGCGAAGCAACAGGCTCAGGAGGCGGCCGATCGCGGCCTGCAGGCACTCGATCAGGCGGCCAATCGCCAACATGAGGTCCGTTCGGAGACCGAGGCGCTCGAGCGCTCGATGACTCCCGCCGAAATCGGCAGTGAGAATCAGCCGGGCGAGAATCAGCCCGGTGAGAATCAGCCCGGTGAGAATCAGCCCGGTGAGAATCAGCCCGGTGAGAATCAGC
>CAZZBI010000148.1:7386-9072 GCA_964652385.1 uncultured Pirellulaceae bacterium
CTGGTGAGAACCAGCCGGCTGAGAACCAGCCTAGTGAGAATCAGCCGGGTGAGAATCAGCCGGGTGAGAATCAGCCGGGTGAGAACCAGCCGGGTGAGAACCAGCCGGGTGAGAACCAGCCGGGTGAGAACCAGCCGGGCGAGAACCAGCCGGGCGAGAATCAGCCGGGTCAGAATCAGCCAGGTCAGAAACAGCCGGGTCAGAATCAGCCGGGTCAGAATCAGCCGGGTCAGAATCAGCCGGGTCAGAATCAGCCTCCGGGCGAATCGCAGGTCCCTCAGCCTCAAGAGCCGGGGCAGCGCCCCTTGCGTCGAGCGGCTGAGTATCAGCAGTCGGCCGAGCGCAAGTTGCCGGGTGGCGAACCTCAGTCGGCCATCGATGACCAGCAAGCGGCGATCGAGTCGCTGGAAGAGGCGTTGCGGGAACTTGAAGGCGAGAAGGATCGGATCGCGTCGCTCCCTCCCGAGGCCTTCGAAAAGATGGCCGACGATCAGTTCGGCACGCGCGAGAAGGTCGAGAAGCTGATCGACGAGATGAAGAACGCTCCTCCACCCGCGCCGACCGAAGGAGGCGAGTCGGGTGAATCGGGAGAAGCTGGCGAGTCAGGTGAGTCCGGTGAATCGCAGACTCCCGGTTCGTCGCGGGTTCAGCAGTCCGGTCAGAAGATGGAAGGGGCCGGAAATCGTCTTCGCAATCAGGATCCGGAAGGGGCGAATCGACAGCAGCGCGAGGCGATTCGAGATCTGAAGCAGGCGTTGGATGAGATCGAAGATCGACTCGGCCAGCTCCGCGAGGAGACTCAGGAGGAGAAGCTGGCTCGGCTGGAAGCGCGGTTCGCCGAGATGTTGGCTCGGCAGCAGCAGATCACCGCGGTGACTCGAGAGACGGACGAGAAGACTCAGGCGACCGGCTCGCTGCGGCGGTCCGATCGACTTGCGATCGCCAAGGCGTCGGCCGAGGAGTTGGAGTTGGCGGAGATGGCTCTCGAGGCCTACGACCTGTTGGTCGAGGATGGCACGAGCGTCGTCTTTCCGCAGATCGTGTCGGATCTGCGCGAGGACCTGATCAAGGCGGGCAGTCTGCTCGACGAACGTCGCACCGACGCGCTGACTCAGTTGATTCAGGGGGAGATCGAGACGACGCTGCAGGAATTGCTCGAGTCGCTGAAGAAGACTCGCGAGAACCGCCAGGGCGGAGGTGGTGGAGGAGGCGGGGGTGGAGGTGGCAACCAGCCTCTTCTTCCTCCGTCGGCCGAACTGAAGGTCCTTCGAGCCGCTCAGCAGCGAGTGAATCGGCGTACCGTGCAGGTCGATTCGCTCCGAGCGGCGGGAGGCGAAGGGGACGGGCAGTTGAACTCCGAAATCGACTCGCTTGTGGAGCGTCAGGTCGGTATCGTTGAGATGACCGACGAGATGATCCGCAAGATGCAGACCAGCGGGCAGTGATTCGCTTCGGCCGACGTGCGACTCGAACGCGGAAGAACACAGGAGACCGACGGATGCGCAAGACCGGATGGATCGTTGGGATCGGGTGCCTCGGTTCGATGCTGATCTGCGGCGCGGCCGCTCCGGCGGCGGACGACGTGGTCGACCGTTTCCGTACGCACGTGTCGACGCTCGCCGGCATCTCGGACGAGGTGCGAGCGGATGCGTTGGGAGTCGTCGAGTCGGTCGCCAACGATCCTTA
>CAZZBI010000148.1:9082-12504 GCA_964652385.1 uncultured Pirellulaceae bacterium
GCGTCAGATGTGTATAAGAGACAGGCGATGGCTTGGCGGTGATCTACCCCGAGTACTCCGGCGCGTTGGACGATCTGGGTGCCGAGCGATTGGAAGAGGCTCGCGAAAAGCTCGAGCGATTGGCAGCCAGTTCGGATCCGTATCTGTCGACCGCCGCGACCTTTCTGAAGGCTCGTGCGGAACTGCTCGAAGAGCGTTTCGATCGGGCGATTCCGTTGCTCGAACAGGTAGCAGGGGAAGGAGAGCAGCATTCGGCTCAGGTGGCGGATGCGAGCTATTTCCTGGGGATGAGCCTCGCGGCGATGCTGGAGCGGGAGCGGGCGATCGAGACGTTGACGTCGTTTCTCGAGCGTTATCCGAACGCTCCCGAGCGGATGCGAGTCGGAGCGTGGCGGCGTCTTCAGGAGTTGCATTCGATTCAGGACGGATCGATGTCGGATGTCTTCCAGCGGATGGAGTTCTCTCGCCGTCAGCTGCAGATCCGGGACACCGGCGGTCGGACTCAGGAAGAGCAGCAGAAGATCGTCGGGATGCTCGACCAGCTGATCGAGAAGGCGGAAGAATCGGAGTGCCAGGGAGGAAACTGCAACAAGCCGGGCGAGGGCGAAGCGCAGGCCCAGGGGCAGAAGCCGAGCGAAGGGCAGGGGCAGAGCCAGGCGGGAAGCGGTAGTCGCAATCCGAACGGCGTGGCTCGACGCAGCTTCGATGAGGGGGCGGCTTCGGAGTGGGATCGTCTGCGCGATCGTTCGCGCGATCCGGCCTTCAATGCGATCAAGGACAAGTATCCCCCGCGGTATCAGCAGCTGATCGAGCAGTACTACCGCAGCTTCCAGCGCGAAGGGGACGACGCGGCAACCGATCCCGGAGCCGCCGCGGGCGAGTGAGCCGTCGTTCGTCGACGGGTTGAGGCATCACCGGAATCCACCTGCCCGAGCCTTGTCATCCGTTCACCATTCTGATCGAATCGCGTTGCGGGCCGTCGATACGCAACCGATTCGAAGGGATGGTGCGCGCATGGCGGAGTTCGATAGGCCGAGTCGGGAAGAGCGGATTCGTCGGGAGCCGGACGAATCATCGTCGGTGTCGAGTGGCGATCGGCCGGGAGTCGGCTATCCGCTGGGGTTCTTTCCTGACTCCTCGACGCCGCGTCTCTATGACAAGGTGGTGTCGCTGCTCAAGGCGAAGCACTACTCGCGGAACACGGCCAAGGTCTACATCCGTTGGATTTCCCGGTTCGCGAAGGCGTATCCGGGGCGACATCCGCGGGAATTGGGCCGGGCCGAACTGAACGAGTTCCTGAGCGGCTTGGCGGTGCAGGGGAACGTGTCGGCCTCGACGCAGAACCAGGCTCTGTCGGCGTTGCTCTTTCTCTACACGCAGGTTCTTGAAGAGCCTTTCGGGCAACTGGAAGGGGTGATCCGAGCGAGAACGTCCCGCCGTCTGCCGGTCGTGATGACGACGTCGGAGGTCAAGCGAGTTCTGGCTCATCTGACCGGCGACTACTGGATGATCGCGATGATGCTCTATGGGAGCGGATTGCGACTGATGGAAGCGTTGCGGATGCGGGTCAAGGACATCGACCTGGAGCGGCGGGAGTTGACGGTCAGGCAGGGGAAGGGAGACAAGGATCGGGTTACGATGATCGCGGAATCGGCGGTCCGTCGGCTGCAGGCTCATCTGGCCTATGTCAGGGACCTGCATCAGCGGGACTTGGACGATGGGTTCGGACGAGTGGAGTTGCCGAACGCGTTGGCGAAGAAGTACCCGCAGGCTCCGGCGGAGTGGGGTTGGCAGTGGGTGTTTCCGCAGTCGAAGCGATGGCGAAACCCGAAGACTGGGCGAGAGGGCCGGCACCACATCCATGAATCGTCGGTGCAGGACGCGGTGAAGGGAGCGGTGGTCAGGTCGGGGCTGACGAAGCGAGTGACGACGCACACGTTTCGGCACTCCTTCGCGACGCACCTGTTGGCGGCAGGGTACGACATCCGAACAGTCCAGGAGCTGCTGGGACACACGGACGTCCGAACGACTCAGATCTACACGCATGTCCTGAACAAGGGAGGCCGCTGCGTCCGCAGCCCCCTGGACGAACTAATGCCCGGCGACCTTCCGGAGTGATATCCCGTCCGTATATCAAGCAGAAGTCCCGATCCCACCCGAACCCAAGTCGGTTCGCCGAGGGAAGATAAACCGAATACCAAACTTCGATATTCCTCTCCCGCCCCAGTAGAATACGGGTTACCGGAGAGTCAATAAAACCTAGTTAGATGCCAGATTTGGCGTTGCGTATGCTCACAGAAAATCGACAGCCGCAAGACTGTTTTTGGCAACTCATAGCCACCACTATTTATCCTTCATACCGTAGAGGAGATTGCACGTGAAGAACTGGCTCTTTCTGGCTCTTGCAATATTTGGTGAGGTCGTCGCAACTTCCGCACTGAAGTCCAGCCATGGATTCACCAAGTTAGTTCCTTCTGTTGTAGTTGTGGCTGGCTACGGGCTTGCGTTCTATTTCCTCTCTCTCGCAATCAAGTCCATCCCGGTCGGCATTGCTTATGCTGTTTGGGCTGGCCTCGGCATCGTACTTGTGGCAGCTATCGCTTGGATCTTCCATGGCCAGAAACTAGACTTGTGGGCGTTCGTTGGCATGGGACTTATCGTTAGTGGCGTCGCCGTTCTAAATCTGCTATCCAAGGTCAGCGCACATTGATCGGGCTGGCATCTAACAATTCATTCAAGCCGACGCCGCTTCGCGGCGCGGCTTAATTCAGGCGTTAGACATTTAGAGCATTCCATCACATGAATAATCATTACTCATTTATTGGCGGCTCCGAGGGCTCTTGGCGAGTCACCAGTTGTGAAACACTCATTGGCATACCTCTTGAGATTGTGGAGAGGGTCAATGTAGTTAATATGCCCTCAACAAATTTGATCGAACGTGGCACCTGGGTGCTTCAAGGCTTTACAAGCAATGTTCGGTACGCCGAACGGCATGAGATCAATCAACTTCGCGCAAAACAGGAGGAATTAAACCGTCCTACGTCATCATGCGCTGCACTCATTCCCATAAAGAAAAGTCCAGAATGGTGGGCAATGTCACAAGAGGAACGGCGCGAAATTTTTGAAGCAAAGTCCCACCACACAGAAATTGGACTGGCTTATCTTCCAGAAATCGCAAGACAGCTACATCATTCTCGCGACCTCGGAGAGCCGTTTGACTTCTTAACCTGGTTCGAGTTTGCTCCGGAGCATACTGCAATATTCAACAAACTGTTGGCTCAGTTACGCTCATCAAAAGAGTGGGAATATGTCGAACGCGAGATAGATATCCGACTGGTGAAAAATGTCTAACAACAGGTTCAAATCGCTCGCTCCGCTCGCTGGGACGGGCTAAAGCCCGCCCCTTAACCAAACGTTGAACG
>CAZZBI010000149.1:0-7506 GCA_964652385.1 uncultured Pirellulaceae bacterium
GGTCCGCACTCTGGCCGCGGCCGGAGCCGTGCAGATTTCGGCCAGCCACAATCCGCCGGAATACAACGGCATCAAGCTGTTCGGGCCGGACGGACGCGTCATCGACGCGGCCGAGGGGGGGGCCGTGCGCGACGCCTATCTGGCCGGCGTCGCCGATTGGGTCCCGTTCGATCGGATCGGATCGGTCCGCGCGATCGACGATCCGCATGCGGACCATCTGGCCAAGGTCCTCGCGACGGTCGACGTCCAAGCGATCCGACGACGCGGCTTTCGCGTGCTGCTCGATTCGAATCACGGGGCCGGAAGCGTCGCCGGACTCCGTCTGCTCGACGCCCTCGGTTGTCGGACGATCGCGCTCGGCAGCGAGCCGGACGGGCGATTCGAGCATGTCCCCGAGCCGACCGCCGAGAACCTCGTCTCGGTCGCGGCCGAAGTGGCGGCTCGCGGCGTCGATGTCGGCTTCTGTCAGGATCCCGACGCCGATCGATTGGCGCTGATCGACGAACGGGGGCGTTACGTCGGCGAGGAATACACCCTTGCGGTCACCCTGGGGCATGCGCTCCGGACGCGCCAGGGGGCGGTGGTGATCAACTGCGCCACGAGTCGGATGAGTCAGGATCTGGCCGCCGCAGCGGGGTGCGAGTGCGCCGTGTCGGCGGTCGGCGAGGCGAACGTCACCGGCAAGATGAAGCAGGTCGGCGCGGTCTACGGCGGCGAAGGGAACGGAGGTCCGATCGACCCGCAAGTCGGCTACGTTCGTGACAGCCTGGTCGCCATGGCCCAAACGCTCGACGCGCTCGTCGCCTGGAACGGTCCTCTCTCGTCCCTGGTCGACTCGCTGCCGCGCTATGCGATCCGCAAGTCCAAGGTGACGATCGCGGCCGAGCGAGTCGCGGCGGCGACCGAGCGGCTGATCGCAGCGTTTCCCGAGGCGCAGGCCGACCGCCAGGACGGCCTGCGTCTGGATTGGCCCAAGGCGTGGTTGCTGGTCCGAGCGAGCAATACCGAACCGATCGTCCGGATCATCGCCGAGACCGCCTCGGAGGCCGAATCGGCGGCGCTCTGCGATCGGGCGGCCGAGATCCTGTCGAGCGTTTGAGACGCTTCTCGCGGTGCGAGGGGCGACGCATCGGAGCAAGGGGCCCCGCGGAAACGGCTCGCATCGGATCGAGCCGAGCGATCGCCGGGAATCGGCCCTCTCAGCCGCCGTTGTCCGGTTTCCGGTCCCCTGTTAAGCTGCACCGCTCGCGTCCTTCGGAGGCCTTCGAAGGACGATGCGCTTCGGGGCTCCGGAAGCTCCGCTCTCGGTTCGGCAAGGAGGGACCTCTCACGTGTTCGTGGCAGCTTCGACGGATTGTTATCGGGATCTCTCCTTCGAGGATGCGATCGATCGGATCGTCGACGTCGAGTACACGACGGTCGAGGTCTCGATTCACGAAGACGGCAACCAGCTGAAGCCGTCCGAAGTCGCGGCCGACCTGCACGAGATGATCGAGCGGTGCCTGAGTCCGCGACGGACCGAGATCTGCGCCTACAGCGTGCGGATCACCGAGACGGGCGAGGCGCACTACGACCAGTTCGAGAAGATCTGCCAGCTCGCCAAGGCGACCAAGGTCGTGACGTTGGTCGTTCCGTCGAGCGAACTGGGGACGCCGTTCAACGAGGAGGTCGAGCACCTCCGCAAGCTCGTCGACATCGCTCGTCGCCACGGCGTGCGAGTCGGGATGCAGAGTCGGATCGGCTGTCTGACCGAAGATCCGGATACGGTCACCGTGATGTGCGATCACGTGAAGGGACTCGGCCTGACGCTCGATCCGTCGCATTACCTGTGCGGGCCTCATTCGCATCGCGATCTGAAGCCGCTGATGAAGTATGTCTATCACGTCCAGCTGCGCGATTCGAAGAAGAACCAGCTCGACGTCCAGATCGGGCAAGGCGAGATCGACTACGGCAAGCTGATCTCCCAGCTGCGCGCCGTCGGCTACGATCGCGCCCTGACCGCTTCGATCATTCCGCTCCCGGGTCTCGACTACACGACCGAGATGCGAAAGATGCGTCTGTTGCTCGAGAGCCTGCTGCTCTAGGCCGCCGCACGGACCGCGCCTTCACCCCCCTCCGCGCCTCCAGCCCGCCGCGTCAGCAAGGGGTTTCTCCGCGCCCTCACCTCCGCGCCTCCAGCCCGCCACGTCAGTAAGGGGTTTCTCCGCGCCCTCGGACCCCACGATCACGCGGCGCCTTGGCGTAGGCCCGCGTCGTCCCCGACGCGCGGCAGTGCGACGGCGGTCGTTCGAGAAGCGGCGCAGCGAGACCCGCCTCGGCATCGCACCCCCGCGGCTCGGAACGAGCCGGGGCTACGCAGCGTGCCGACCGTGGCCTCATCAGCCCGCCGCGTCAGCAAGGGTTCTCCGTGCCCCCGGGAATCGCTCAGTTCTCGGTCGCGTCCAGACGCCGCTGGAGCGCCTCGATCTGCGATCGCATCAGACGCAGTTCCTGCTCGAGCTGTTCGGTGCGAGCCCTCAGGCGGAACACCTCGCCGGTCGTGTCGATCGGTCGAGGCGCGCTCGGATCGGCGGTCCAGGTTCCGGCCGCGACGGTCCGGATCCGCGGAAACGATGCCTCGCGAGCGGCCAATTCTTCCGATCGTTCGCTGCTCGGTCGGTACTCGACCTGAGCGGTATCGCCGGCGAAGAACAGGATCCGCTCGCCGGCGACCGTGACGCTTTCGAGCGGCAGGAAACGAGGGCGTTCGTCGGCCGCATCGCCGGCGGCCGATCCCTTTTCGCGGAACTCGTATTCGCCCGACACCACCGTCGTCGTCACGCTTCCGACATCCTCGGCGACCGCCTGGCCGACCGTCGCCCGCGACACCACGACTCCCGGACGGACCAGGACGATCTGCATGTCGTAGGTTGGGCGATTCCGCTTCAGGTTCTCGAGCAGCCGAGCCGCTTCGGCGTCGAGCGGCCTTCCGGCCGGGTCGACCATGACGACCAACGGCGTCGACCGCGGGCGGAGGGCCGGCATGATCGCGACCTCCAGGCGTTCGCCGCCGCGCAGCAGTTCGAGCGTCAGCGGTCTCCCCGCGGCCTGTTCGACTCGGGTCACGAGGTCGTCGATACCGCCGATCGTCCGGCCGTCGAGCGTCAGGAGCAGATCGTCGGCTCGCAGGTCCGCGCGACTCGCCGGCGAATCGGGAGCGACGCAACCGACCAGCAGCGCCGAAGGGATCTGCAGATGCCCGAGCAGCACCGCGGGCGCTTCCATGCAGCTGACGCCGAGCCACCAGCGCGCCGACGACTCGTCACGACTCGATCTAGTCGCCGCGACGGCGATGTCCGTCGGAACGGGGCGAGCGATCGGGGCTCGTTCGTTCGGGCCCGGCAGGGGTGCGACTTCGGCGCGCTGCGGTTCGTTCACGGTCGGAATCGCGTCGAGCGAACGATCGGCGACGGGAGCCCCTTGTCCGACAGGCATCCCCATCGGACCGAGATCGGGCGCGCCGAGTCGTTCGTCGCACACGAAGAACAGACCGGCGATGATCAGCAGCAACTTCATCGATCGGAATCCTGACGTTGGCTTCCGCCGCCGCGGAAGTCGAAGATCGGCGAACCGGACCGGGAGCGACTCGAACAGGAACTACTGGAACTCGCCCATCCCCGGAATCGAGATCATCTCGACCGGGACCAGGACTTCGCGTTCCGCGTCCAGCGACTCGGGCATCACCGCCCGAACCCGATCGACCTTCGCGCCGCTCGGCAACAGCGACTCGATCGGCTCGTCGGCCGGAGTCCGCTTGAGGAAGGCGTTGTAGGTCTGCGGATCGAAGTACGGAACGGCGACGTTCTGATCGAGATCGTCGACCGCCAGTCGGAGATGACCGGCCGGCACGAACGACGCGGGCTGCGTCTCGGCAATGCCCGCCGACCCGGGCGACGGCGACGACGCAATCGGCGCGACCTGACGACCGGCGAGAAAGGCGACGGCAATGACCGCCAGCGAAACGGCCGGAGCGGCCCAGTCGCGCCAGGAGCGAGCGGCCATGAGCGGCCGAGCCGGCTCGATTCGCGCCGCCATCTCGTCCTCATCCGCGTCCGCTCGGTCCGCATCGCGAGATGCAGCGGCGTCGTTCGATCGCGACGCGTGCAGCAGCGTCTCGAGCGGGGGCGGCTCGGGGGCGAAGCAGCCCGCCAGATCGCGCTGCAGCGCCTGGGATTCGAGAAATCGTTCCGCGACACGGCGCCAGCAGTCCGGGTGCCGCTCGAGCGCCGATACGATGTCGCGATACTCCGCCGGCGAAACCTCTCCGTCGACCAAACGATCGAGTTGCGCGTCGGTCAACGGCCCCGACCAGGACCGGACCGTTTCGGAAACGGATTCACTCATGGGTGGCGACAGGGTCCTCCACGGCAGCGAGTTCGTCCCTCAGACGCTGCCTGGCCCGATGCAACCGTGCCTCGACGGCACTGTGGCTGATGCCCAGACGCTCCGCGATCTGGTGATAATTCCAGTTCTGGTCGTACTTCAGCAGCAGGATCTCGACATCCTTCTGCTTGAGACGTTCGAGTGCCGAGCGGACCTGCGAGCGTCGTTCGTCCCGCAGCAGCCAGCCGAGCGGGCTGACGGTCCGATGATCGCATTCGGTCGGACGAAACCGATCGGCATAGCGATCGGTCAACTTCCGCTGACGGCCGATCTTGCGACGGAACAGGAGCGACTGGCGGATCGCGAGGCGATAGAGCCAGGGGCCGACCTTCGTCACGTCCTGGATCGGACTCGACTGACGCACTGCCGCCAGCGCCACCTCCTGCATCACCTCTTCGACCGCCCCGGGATCTCCGACGCGCGCATAGACGACCGTTCTCAGCCAACGCTCATTGCGGCTGAGGACATCCGGCCAGTCGATCGAGGTCGCATCGCTCACGTCGCCCGGTTCGCCTCCGGCACGTTCGTTCGCTCGTCGCCGGTGTTCCCTCCGGCCTCTCTTCAGGTTACCGACCGCTCGGTCCCTCTTGCACTCCTCTTGTCCGAGTCGACGCGGATTCCGGCGGGAATCGGGAGCCGGGTCCGCACGAGTCGCGTGGCGGCTCGGCGCAGCGGGGGTTCCCTCCGCTGCTTTACGCTCCCTGCAGCCACCGCCATAATGCGCGGCTCGATCCCCACCGCGATGCCCGAACCGGGCCGTGCCGATCCGAGCGGGACCGCCACCTCACCTGCTGGAGTCCGAACCGATGTCGATCCGACTGCGACGATCCCGAGCCTTTGCGGCTCGGTTTGCGAGTCCCTGGGTCCTGAGTGCCGCGGCTCTCGCCATGCTTGCCGCCGGCTGTGCCGAGAAGTCGGGCGACACCGACTCGGGATCCGGCCACAACGAATCGCACGCCGACGATGATCACGGTGATCATGACCACGGTGATCATGACCACGGTGATCACGATCATGGCGACGACGGACACGGCGACGACGGACACGGCGACGATTCGCACGGTGAAGCCGCTCCTGCGACTTCCGGCGCCGGGACGTCCGGAGAGCATGCCGCCGACGACCACGGCGACGACGACCACGGCGCCGCATCGACTCCGGCTGGCGCCGCGAC
The DNA here is from genome assembly GCA_964652385.1 of uncultured Pirellulaceae bacterium. Taxonomy (GTDB): domain Bacteria; phylum Planctomycetota; class Planctomycetia; order Pirellulales; family Pirellulaceae; genus UBA11682. The sequence continues at coordinate 5,594 of CAZZBI010000149.1, forward strand.
TGCCGATCACGGTGCCGAGTCCGCGCCGAGCGACGGGACTCCGCCGACGGCGTCGTTGCTCTTCGCGCCTGCCGGAACCGAGGCACCTCCTGCTTCGATTCCTGCGACGCCGATCGTGCCGGTCGATCCTCCGATGACCGTTTCCCAGACCCTCACCCTCGAAGAACCGTCGCCGGCCGCACCGGCGACCACCGCGGAGACCACGATGAGAGTGACCAAGTCGAGCTTCGGCCAGACCTCCGACGGCCAGCAGGTCGACAAGTTCGTCTGCACCAACGCCAACGGGCTGAGCATGGAGCTGATCACCTACGGGGCGATCATGACTCGCTTCATGGCTCCGGACCGAGACGGCAAGTTCGCGAACGTCAATCTCTCGTGCCCCGACATGCCGGGCTATGAGGCGTGCGGTTCGTACTTCGGAGCGACGGTCGGTCGCTACTGCAACCGGATCGCCTTCGGCAAGTTCGAACTGGATGGCGCTACCTATCAACTGGCGATCAACAATAACGAGCACCATCTGCACGGCGGACTGGTCGGCTTCAACCGGAAGATCTGGAACGCCGAAACGGTCGAGACGGCGTCGGCGGTCGGCGTGAAATTCACGCTCGTCAGCCCGGACAACGACGAATCGTATCCCGGGACGCTGACGGCGACCGCGACCTACCTGCTCGACAACCAGGATCGACTGACGATGGAGTTCACCGCGACGACCGACAAGGCGACCGTCGTGAACCTGACCAATCACAACTACTGGAACCTGGCCGGTGAAGGCTCCGGAACGATCCTCGGTCACGAACTGAAGCTCGCCTGTCCGACGTACCTGGCGGTCGACGCGGGGCTGATCCCGACCGGCGAACAGATTCCGGTCGGCGGCACGCCGTTCGACTTCACCGAGTTCCATGCGATCGGCGAGCGGATCGAGGCGGTCGGCGGAGAACCGATCGGTTACGACCATTGCTACGTGATCGGCGGCGACGCCGATGCCGACGGCATGCGTCTGGCCGCGACGGTTCACGACCCGGCGACCGGCCGCGAGATGGAGATCCGGACGACTCAGCCCGGCATCCAGTTCTACAGCGGCAATTTCCTGGACGGGACGCCGGGGAGCGGCGGGTTCGCTCAGCACAACGCGTTCTGTCTCGAGACGCAGCACTACCCCGATTCGCCGAACCACCCGGAGTTCCCGTCGACGGTACTCCGCCCGGGCGAGACCTATCGCCAGGCGACGGTCCACACCTTCAAGGTCCGGGAGTGATCCGTTCCTGTTGCCGTTGATCGCGTCTCGGCGCCGATTCGATCGGTGCCGAGGCGACGGTCGAGGCGCGGTACGCGTTCCCCGCTCAACCACCTCAACGAGTCGCCTCGCGCATGCTTTCGCACGACGTCTATTTCACGCTCGCGAACCCGTCCGAGGAAGCGATTGCGGCGCTCGTCGCCGATTGCCGCCATTACCTGGACGGGCACGAAGGAGTCGTCTTCTTCGCGGCCGGTACGCTGGAGCCCGAACTGGCTCGCCCCGTCAACGACCGGGCGTTCCATGTCGCCCTCCATGTCGTCTTCGACTCGCGAGCGTCGCATGATCGGTATCAGACCGATCCGCGACATCTGGAGTTCATCGCGCGCAACAAGCCGACCTGGGCCCAGGTCCGCGTCTTCGATTCGGACTGCTGAACGAGCGAGGGCACGGAGGGGCGGCTACGTGGGCGCTTCGGGCTGGTGAGACCACGGTCGGCACGCTGCGTAGGCCCGGCTCGTTCCGAGCTGCGGGAGTGCGATGCAGAGGCGGCTCTCGCTGCGCCGTTTTTCGAACGACCGCCGTCGCACTGCCGCGCGTCGGGGACGACGCGGGCCTATGCCGAGGCGTCGCGTGATCGTGGGGTTTGAGGGCGCGGAGAACCCCTTGCTGACGCGGC
>CAZZBI010000149.1:7606-10158 GCA_964652385.1 uncultured Pirellulaceae bacterium
AGGCGTCGCGTGATCGTGGGGTTTGAGGGCGCGGAGAACCCCTTGCTGACGCGGCGGGCTGGTGAGGGCACCGAGTGCCCCTGCGCTTGGCGGTTCGGGCTGGCGTCAGGTCGATTCGGTCGGCAAATGCCGGTACAGGTCGAGCCCCGGTCGATCGGCGATCAGCGTGAAGAGCGCTCGAATCTGATCGAGACCGATCGACGGACGATAATCCGAGCGACGACCGTACGACTTCCGACCGAGCACGTAGTAGTTCGGCTCGCGATTGATCAGCGGTTCGGCCGATTCGAGACGCCTCGGTTCCGTTCCCGAGTGCTTCGCGTTCAGATGGTCGGCCCACGCTCGCGGCCCCTCGGTTTCCGGCGACAGGTCGAGCTGCAACTCGCGCGCGGCCGAGAAGTCGGGACGATAACCGGTCAGCGCAAAGATCCGATCGGATCTCAGTCGATTCGGCTGCGAGCCGACGAGGTCGATCCACCACCCTTCCTGAGCCGGACTGACCGACGCGACCTGAAGGCCGACGAATCGGCGGATCAGCCCCGCGGCGACCCCCTGCTCGATTCGCGCCAGTCGCTCCGCGGCGCGCGGATCGGACGAGACGAGCGGCGCCAGGCGGTCGCCGAGCGAGTCCTCCTCCGGATTCCCTCGCACGACCCAGTCGATCGTCGTCTCGGGAAACGCCCGCTTCAGATCGAGCAGCGCGTCGAGCTGTCGGATCGCCGGCAGCTCGTCGCCGACGACCAATAGCGAACGGTCGGCCCACTCCCGTCGAGAATCGTCGTCCGGCAGGACGACATGACGGAGCAGGATGTTCGATTCGCTCGCCAGTCGAGCGGCGCCGATCGGATCGAGGCCACCGACTCCCCATCCCGCCGGCTCGCTCTCGCCCCCTCCCGCATCGATCACGATGTCGCACTGAATCCACTCTTCGTTCCCGTCGCGATCGGTGATCCGCAGCAGAAACAGTTCGTCGAAGCGGTCGTCGAACGGAACGACATCGCTCCGTCGCAACCCTTCGCGACCGATCTGCGCGACCGCGCGACCGGGGCGGAGCGAATCGACGACCAGATCGACTTCGGCCAGCGGCAGGAGATACGAGCTCAGCCACGTCTCGACCGAGATCGAAGCGTCATCCGCCGGGAAGCAATGCTCGGGATTCTGCGTCAGGATCGCGGTTCGTCCGAGCGGCGACGACAACTCGCCGAACGTCCACGGCAGTTCGATCGGACCGTACGGACGCAGCGCCTCGCCGATGCTCGCCGATTCGAACGTGTCGACGTGGTAGCCGAGGAACCGGGCGTAGAGCGTCGCTTCGAGGCCGGTCGGGCCGGCTCCCACGATCGCGATTCGAGCAGGCGTGTCGATGGCCATCGTCAGGTCGTCGGTGAGGAGTCGTCGGTCGTCCCCGCTCGGCTCGACATGGGGAACGCCTTCGGACGGGCAAGGCGAGCCGAGCGGATCGCGCGGACGGATCGGTTCGAGACGCTTCGATGTCCCTGCTCGAACCTGCTCGCCGGCGAACGGCCGGACAGCTTAACAGGATTCGATCGAGGCTCCATCGGGGTGCCGAATCAGGCGGTCGCCGGCCGCTCGGCGGACGACGTCGCCGGACCGATCGGCGTCCAGCCGCGCCGCGGAAGAAACGGACCCGGATCGACTTGCGGCGAGGTCCCGGTCATCAGATCGATCACCAATTCCGCAGTCGCCGGCGAGAGGGTCAGCCCGCTGCGGAAATGCCCCGTCGCCAACCAGATCCGATCGAGGCCGGGGGCGGGGCCGACATACGGCTGGCCGTCGACGCTCCCCGGTCGAAGCCCGGCCCACGAGGCGATCGGGAGACGATCGTCGAGTCGGGCGAGCCAGCGACGCGCGAAGCGCTCGAGCCCCGCGAGCCCCTCGGCCGTCGTCGACGCATCGAACCCCGCCTCTTCTTCGGTCGAGCCGACGAGCAGGTGGCCGTCGTCGCGCGGGACCAGATAGCGCGGCCCGACGTTCAGAATCGTCCGCAGCGGCGGCTCGGGAAAGCGATACAGCAGCATCTGCCCGCGGATCGGCATCACCTCGACCTTCAGTCCGAGCGGTTCCGCCAGTCGCTTCGACCAGGCGCCGGCCGCGACGCAGACCCGTGCGGCGCGATGTCTCCGGCCGTCGACGATCGCCTCGACGTGCGAGTCGCGCGGTTCGAGTCGCTCGACCGGCGCTCGTTCGTGCAGCTCGACGCCGACCCTGCGACAGGCCTCAGCCAACGCCTTCAGATGGCGCGGATTCCGCAGCTGCGATTCCTCCGGGGCGAACAGGGCACGGCGAATGTCGGCGCCTCCCGCGGCTGCCGCGATTTCGGGATGACGCCGCCGGACCAGGTCGGGGGAAAGCGGTTCGATGCGCCAACCTTCGTCGAGCCAGGTGCGTTCGATCGCCGCCAGCGCCGCCGCTTCGCCCGGGAGATCCGCCAGATAAAGGCCGCCGCAGTTGCGAAATCCGGTGTCGATGCCGGTCGCGGCGGTCAGCTCACGAGCCCAGTGCGGATGGAGTTCGGCGGCGCGGCGCCCGAG
>CAZZBI010000149.1:10168-12500 GCA_964652385.1 uncultured Pirellulaceae bacterium
CGGATGGATGGCTCCGGGCCGGGGGGGGGGCGGGAGAAGACCGGCGCCGGCCCACGACGCAGCGCGTCCGAGCTCGCCGCTTTCGAGCACCTGGACCTTCAGTCCGCGACGAGCCCCTTCCCAAGCGATGCTCAGCCCGACGACGCCGCCGCCGATCACGATCAGGTCCATGAGGGGCGTCTCCGATACCGAGGGGAAGCGAGCGGCGATCGCGATATTCGCGGCGACAGCCGCCGCCGCGACGACTTGGAGGTCCGATTCGGACTCGGGCCGAGCCGCGGCCGGTCCGGTGAGGTAGGAACTTCGAGACGCCGAACCGGCGGTCGACGACGGGAGGTTCGAGTCACCACCGCACCCGGCCTCGCCGTCTCGGGCGGAGATCCCGCAAACTCCTTGCGGACGGGGCGTTTGGCAAAACCGTCGCCTTGGCCCATGATGAAGCGTCCGCGCGGGGGGCGGCACCGAGAGCGCGGGCGTCATTTCCGCGGCTGAGCCCCCTCGCCGCCGTTCAATATCCCCACGACCCCGCGATGACAAAAGTCGGCATCCGCAGATTCGTCGACGCGCTGCAGCACAGCGGCCTGGCGCCGGTGGACGTGCTGCGCGATGCGCTGACGCGCTGCCGCGACCGGACCGGAAAGCCGCTGAGCGACGCGGAACTGCTCGCCGACTTTCTGGTCGCCGAGGGGATCATTACGCCCTGGCACCGCGAAAAGCTGCTGACCGGCAAGTACAAGGGATTCGTCGTCGGCGACTGGATCCTGCAGCGGCACATCGGCACCGGCGGCATGAGCACCGTCTATCTGGCCAGGCATCGGACCGACGGACGCCAATGCGCCATCAAGGTGCTGCCGAGGAAGCGGGTTACCGAACGGTCCTACCTGCAGCGTTTCCGTCATGAGGCCGAAGCGACGCGGCGCCTGAACCATCCGAACATCGTCAAGGCGTACGAGTTCGGTGAGGATCACGGGACCTTCTACTTCGTCATGGAGTTCGTCGAAGGGAAGGACCTCGCCGAAACGGTCAAGCGCGACGGGCCGCTCGATTTCGTCGTCGCCGTCCGGCTGGCCGCTCAGACGGCCCGAGCCCTGCACTACGCCCACCGCCAGCGGCTGATCCATCGCGACATCAAGCCGGGCAATCTGCTGATCGACGTCCGCGGCAACGTCAAACTGCTCGATCTCGGACTGGCGATGTCGTCCGAGGACAAGACGTCGTTGACGCGGATGTACAACGAGCGCGTCATCGGGACGGCCGACTACCTCTCACCCGAACAGGCGGTCGACAGCCATCGGATCGATCATCGTTCCGACGTCTACAGTCTCGGCTGCACCCTCTACTTCATGCTGACCGGTCACGCGCCGTTTCCGAGCGGATCGCTCGCCGAACGGATCGCCTCGCATCAGGCGACCGAACCGAAGGACATCCGCGCGAGCCGACCGAACTGCCCGACCGATCTGATCGGGATCGTTCGGCGGATGATGACCAAGCGAGTCGAGGATCGGTATCAGGATGCCGAACAGGTGGCGCGAGCCCTCGAACAATGGCTCGCGGCGCGCGGCTTGTCGGTCGATGGGGCGACCGAGACGCCGGCGGCGGGGACCGAACGTCGCGATGCGGCGAAGAAGCCGCGCGGCGAGCGCCGTTCGAGTCGATCGGAACCGGAGGTCGGCGCCGGCGACGCGACCAGAACGCGCACCGAGACCAAGGCGCCGACCGTCGTCGCGGACGAGACGAGTACCGAGACGCGTGCCGAACGGAAGAGCGGCTCCCGACGCCCCTCGTCGAACGAAGCGAAGCCCCCGTCGAAGTCGACGTCGAACGGCAGCGGGAGTCCCCCGCCGGTCGCCGCGTCGAACGGTCGGTCCTCGTCGTCGTCCGATGCGCTGGGCGAGCGGAGTGATGCGGCAACGTTCGAGCCGGTGCCGCTGGCTCCCCTCCCCGACGACGGCTCGACAGGTCCCTCTCCCGTCGACTCGATCGACCCGATGGCTCCCGCGCTTCAGGGGCCGGGACAGCGCGCCCCCGTCGCCGCCGAGCCCCCTGCCCCGGCCACGCGCTGGATCGCCGGAGCGGCGGTCGAGATCGTCCCGCTCGAAGTGCGACGCGGAACCGCCTCGGGACGAGATACGCAGCGCGAGTCGAAACGCTCGTCACTGCTCAACGACTGGCGAGTCTGGTTGCTGATCGCCGTCGGCTTCTTCGCGATGCTGCTGCTGGTCCTGATGCTCGTCGTGATCGCGCTCTGACGACATCAGCTCTCCGTGTCTCCCCAGCCCGCCGCGTCAGCAAGGGGACTCCGTGCCTCGCCTGACAAACGCTGCGACCGGGG
>CAZZBI010000150.1:0-12425 GCA_964652385.1 uncultured Pirellulaceae bacterium
CCGGATTTCCGGTGAACGGAGCGATCGCAAAGGCATCCACCTGGAAGCAACGGGCGCGCGTCATCGAAAGGACTCGTCGGAAGGAGTTCGTCGGAGATGGCCGGCGGGGGGGAGTTCGTGTCGGCGGCGGAGAACGAACCGAAGCGAAACCACGCTGGCCGTCGGTCCCCCCTTCGACCACAATAGCAATCGGCCGACCCGGCTGCGCGGGCGCCGACCTTGCGGAACGGACACGAACGCTCCGCTGCCGGTTCGCCGCCCCCCCCCGACGCAGCCTACCGGTTCGGTTCCCGCCTTGCCGCGACGTTCCGCCCGGGACGTCCCCCGCCTCGGACGACCCCCTTCGCCTCGCGACCGGAGCCCTCTCCGGCCCGACGGTCGGGACCTCCGAACCTCTCGGGAAACGCGCCTTCGACGCCGCTCCCCGAGACCGAATCGCTCATCGTCGACTGGAGACCGCTCCGATGATCTCTCGCCTCATGCTCGGCTCGAGCCCCTCCGCAGCGCCGCGCGTCTCGCGTGGAAACGCCTTCGGCCGAACGGTTCTCGCGACGCTCGGCGCCGCAGCGGCGTTCGTCTCGTTCGGACTCGGCGCGTCGGCCGCGCTCGCTCAGCCGTCGCTCGAATACAACCGGGACATCCGCCCGATCCTCGCCGACAACTGCTTCGCCTGTCACGGTCCCGACAGCGCTTCGCGCAAGGCGGGGCTGCGGATCGACCAGCGCGACGCGGCGATCGAGGCAGGAGCGCTCGAGCCGGGGGATCCCGAGTCGAGCGAGATCTACCTGCGGATGATCACCGCGAATCCCGACGCGATCATGCCCCCTCCCGCGTCGCACAAGCAGCTGACCGGCGATCAGATCGCGACGATCCGGCGGTGGATCGAAGAGGGGGCCGAGTATCAGCCTCACTGGTCCTTCATCGCGCCGATCCGTCCCGCCCCTCCTGAGGTGCGCGACGCCGCTTGGGTCCGCAATCCGATCGACCGCTTCATCCTGGCACGACTCGAGGCCGAGGGACTCGCTCCGGCCCCCGAAGCCGATCGCCGCACCTTGGCGCGACGCCTGGCGTTCGACCTGACCGGACTCCCGCCGACCCCCGAGCTGGTCGCCGAGTTCGTCGCGGACCAGTCGCCGGAAGCGTACGAACGACTGGTCGATCGACTGCTCGAGTCGGAGCGCTGGGGAGAGCATCGAGGGCGCTACTGGCTCGACTACGCCCGCTACGCCGACACGCACGGGATCCACTTCGACAACTATCGCGAGATGTGGTCGTACCGCGATTGGGTCATCGGCGCGTTCAACCGGAACCTGCCGTGGGACGAATTCACGGTCGAGAGTCTGGCGGGTGATCTGCTGCCGAACCGGACGCTCGAGCAGCAGATCGGTTCGGGCTTCAATCGCTGCAACATGACGACGAACGAAGGGGGGATCATCGACGAGGAGTACCTGGTCCTCTACACCCGCGATCGGACCGAAACGACGTCGCAGGTCTGGCTCGGTCTCTCGGCCAACTGCGCGACGTGTCACGACCACAAGTTCGATCCGCTGTCGCAGCGCGAGTTCTACGCGATGGCGGCGTTCTTCAACAATTCGACTCAGGGGGCGCGCGACGGCAACGTCAAGGACTCGCCGCCGATCGTCGCCGTCCCGCTGGTCGAGGATCGGGACCGCTGGGTGGCTCTCCAGTCGGAGCTGCCGGCCGCTCGTCAGGCGGTCGAAGCGCGTCGTGCCGCGGCCCGAGGCGAGTTCGACACGTGGCTCGACCAGGTCGACCCGGCGGTCTTCGCGTCGCGCATTCCGACCGACACCGTCCTGGCCGCGCCGCTCTCGGAAGGCCAGGGGCTCGAGACCGAGGTGACGATCGACGGCGCGGCGCGGCGTCTTGCGATCGATCCGAGCGCCGTCTGGCAGCCGGGGCATGTGGCTCCCAACGGCATCGAGGTGACCGGTCCGGGGATCGCCCGCATCGACGACTTCGGCGACTTCGAGGCGGACGGGGCGCTGACCGTCGCCGCCTGGGTTCGTCTGGCCGCGAACGACGGCGCCGGAGCGATCGCCGCCAAGATGGCTCCCGGCCCCGAGTACCGCGGCTGGGACTTCTGGGTCCAACAGCGTCGAGTCGGCATGCATCTGGTCGGCAGCTGGAGCAACGACGCGCTCAAGGTCGTGACGCGCGATCAGTTGCCGGCCGATCGCTGGGTGCACGTGCTCGTCAGCTACGACGGCAGCCGCAGCGCCGATGGAGTTCGGATCTGGGTCGACGGAGCTCCTCAGGCGACCGCGGTCGAAGCGAACTCGCTGACCGGTTCGATCCGCAACGAGGTGCCGTTCCACATCGGCCAGCGGAGCGACGGTCAGTCGGTCCCCGGCCTGCGGCTGCAGGATCTGCGGATCTGGCGCCGGCCGCTCGATCAGGCCGAAGCCGCTTCGCTGTCGCAGAGCTCGCGCTTCGCCTCGATCGTCGCGAAGCCGGCCGATCGGATCACGGCCGAAGAGCGCGACGAGCTGTATGCCTGGTGGCTCTCGGCGCTCGATTCGCAGTTCGGCGAACTGACGGCGACCGCCGATCGATTGCAGCGCGAGCTGGACGACATCCGTTCGCGCGGCACGATCGCGCACGTGATGGAAGAGCGGATGTCCGAAGCGGAGGCGTTCGTGCTGAACCGCGGCGAATACGATCAGCGTCGCGATCGAGTCACCGCCGACACGCCGGCGATCCTGCCGCCGTTCCCTGCCGACGCCCCTCGCAATCGTCTCGGCTTCGCCCGCTGGCTGCTCCTTCCCGAGCATCCGCTGACCGCTCGCGTGACGGTCAATCGGTTTTGGCAGGAGGTGTTCGGAACGGGGATCGTCCGGACGGCCGGAGATTTCGGAGTCGCCGGGGAACTGCCGTCGCATCCCGAACTGCTCGACTGGCTGGCGGTCGATTTCCGCGAGTCGGGTTGGGACGTCAAGCGATTGTTCAAGACGATGGTGATGAGCGCCGCGTATCGGCAGAGCGCCGCCGTGACGAGCGAGAAGCTCGAACGCGATCCGGCGAATCGGCTCCTGTCGCGCGGCCCTCGGTTCCGCATGGACGCCGAGATGATCCGCGACGCGGCGTTGGCGTCGAGCGGTCTGTTGGTCGGCAAGATCGGCGGCCCGAGCGTCAAGCCGTATCAGCCGCCGGGGGTCTGGGAGGCGATCGCGATGAACGTCAGCAACACGCGGTCGTACGAAGCTGACCAGGGAGAAGGGCTCTATCGACGGAGCATGTACACCTTCTGGAAGCGCATGGCTCCGCCCGCTTCGATGGACATCTTCAACGCTCCGACGCGCGAGTTCTGCGTCGTGCGACGCGAGCGGACCAACACCCCGCTCCAGGCGCTCGCCACGCTGAACGACGAACAGTTCCTCGAAGCGGCTCGCTATCTGGCGCAACAGGCGCTCGAAGCCGAGTCGACGTTCGAAGGACGGGTGGCGTTCGTCTCGCATCGCGTCGTCGCTCGCGACTTCCGTCCCGAGGAGCTCGAGGTGATCCGCGATTCGCTCGCGCGACTCGAAGCCCACTACGCGGCTCATCCGGACGATGCGGCCGCGCTGCTCGAGATCGGCTACTCCCCGGCGAACGCGGCGCTGCCGGCGGCGCAGTCGGCGGCGTGGACGATGCTCGTCAACCAGCTGATGAACCTCGACGAGGTGCTCAACAAGTGAGTCGGTCATCGCGCGGCAGGCGGTAGAGTCGAGCCGCGCGGCCCCGGTCTTGCCCCCCTCGAACATCCACGACGATCAGGCTCTCGCGACACCGATCGCACGGCCTTTCGCTTCGGAGCGATTCCATGACCCCCTTCGAACAGTTCCGACTCCAGCTGACTCGCCGTCACTTCTTCGAGCAGGGGCGCAACCTGCTCGGCACCGCCGCGATCGCGTCGCTCGGTCTGCGGCCTGCGGCGGCTGCGGCCGCCTCGGAAGAGGGCGGAGCGATCGGCCCGCACTTCGCCCCCAAGGCGGAGCACATCATCTACCTGCATATGGTCGGAGGTCCCCCTCAGCAGGATCTCTTCGACTACAAGCCGGCGATGGACGACTGGTACGACAAGGACCTTCCCGAGTCGGTCCGGATGGGGCAGCGTCTGACGACGATGACCAGCGGGCAGGCTCGGTTCCCCATCGCGCCGTCGATCTACAAGTTCGCCCAGCACGGCGAGTGCGGCATGTGGCTCAGCGAGCTGCTGCCGTGGAAGGCGAAGATGGCGGACAAGATGGCCTTCATCCGGAGCATGCACACCGAGGCGATCAATCACGAGCCGGCGATCAGCTACATGCAGACCGGCAATCAGATCGTCGGTCGCCCGTGCCTCGGGTCGTGGACCTCGTACGGTCTGGGGTCGATGAACGACGACCTGCCGACCTTCGTCGTGCTGGTCGCCCGCTCGACCAACACCGAACAGGTCCAGGCGATCTCAGCGCGGCTGTGGTCGAGCGGATTTCTGCCGGGGGAGCATGCGGGAGTCAGCTTCCGATCGGTCGGCGATCCGATCCTGTTCATCAACAATCCCGACGGCGTGCCGAGTGAAGTGCGACGGACGACGCTCGACGGACTGGCTCGCCTGAACGAGATGAACTACCAGGCGATCGGCGATCCCGAAACCCGGACTCGGATCGCCCAGTACGAGCTCGCCTATCGGATGCAGACGAGCGTGCCGGAACTGACCGACCTGTCGACCGAGACGCAGGCGACGTTCGACATGTACGGCGAAGCGGCAAAGGACCGCGGCTCGTTCGCCAATTCGGTCCTGATGGCTCGACGGATGGTCGAGCGCGGCGTCCGGTTCGTGCAGATCTACCACAACAACTGGGACACCCACGGCAACGTCGCGGGGCGGTTGCCCGATCAGTGCCGCGACGTCGATCAGCCCTGTTGGGCGCTGGTGAACGATCTGGAACAGCGCGGGCTGCTCGACAAGACGCTGATCATCTGGGGAGGGGAGTTCGGCCGCACGGTCTACTCGCAGGGAGGTCTGTCGAAGACCAATTACGGCCGCGACCACCATCCGCGCTGCTTCACGATGTGGATGGCCGGCGGAGGGACGAAGGGAGGAGCGATCGTCGGCGAGACGGACGACTTCTCGTACAACATCGTCGACGAACCGGTCCATATCCGCGACTTCCACGCGACCGTGCTGAAGCTGCTGGGCTTCGACCACGAACGGCTGACCGTCCGCGTGCAGGGGCTGGAAGCGCGACTGACCGGAGTCGATCCGGCGAAGGTGATCGACAAGGTTCTCGCCTGAACGGTCATGGGCCCGGCCGCGCCTCCTCCGCGTCTCACCAGCCCGCAGCGTGAGCAAGGGGACTCCGCGCCTCCTCAGCACCTCACCAGCCCGCAGCGTGAGCAAGGGGACTCCGTGCCTCCTCCGCACCTCACCAGCCCGCAGCGTGAGCAAGGGGACTCCGTGCCTCCTCCGCGCCTCACCAGCCCGCAGCGTGAGCAACGGGACTCCGCGCCTCATCCGTGCCTCCTCCGTGCTCTCCATCGCCGTGCCTCGGCATCGCACCTCCGTCCCTCGGCGCACGAAACGACCCCTTGCCCGCTGACGCAGGCAAGGGGTCGCACGTTCACAGCAGCCGAGTCACCTGCTCGCGGAGCCCCTGTTCGCCGACGAAGACGCGCAGCTGACCTTCCGCGGCGATCCGCTCCAGCACCTCCAGCTCCCGCAGCCGCATCAGCGCCGGGTTGTCGGCGAAGAGCTTGGCGGTGTTCGCCTGACTGCGCATCGCTGCCGTCTCCTCGCGCCGAGCGATGAGCTGAGCCTCGGCGACCTTCTGCGCTTCGATCACCTTGTTCATCAGCTCCTTCATCTCGCCCGGCAGGATGATGTCCCGCAACCCGGTCGACCGAACCTCGAGTCCGAGATCGGCCGCCCGCGGCGCCAACGCCTCGAACAGACTCCGAGCCACCGCGTCCTTGTCGGCCAGCAGCTCGTCGAGCGGCCGCTGGCCGACGACGCCGCGCAGCGCGAGTTGCGCTTCACGGTAGAGCCCCTGGCGCATGTCGTCCGACGCGGACACGGCGCGAGTCGGATCGACGACCTTCCAGACGACGACCGCGTTCAGTCGCAGCGTCACCTTGTCGGCCGTCATGATCTCCTGTCCCGACAGGTCGAGCATCGATTCGCGCAGGTCGACGCTCACCACCCGCGCCTCGCCGCTCTGCCGCCACCAGGCGTACAGACCGGGTCCGAGCACGCCGCGGAAGACGCCGTCCACGAACTCGACTCCGACATGGTCCCGCTCGATCCGCGCCGAATCGAGCTGCGCCGCGGCGGTCGGCAGCGCGAGCACGCGCTGCAACCGTTCGTGCGACAGTCGCACGTCGCGCGCATCGAACCGCTCGACCCGCACCTCACGGTGCCCCGCGAACCAGGCGTACAGTCCCGGCGCGAGGAGTTGAGCGAGTCGACCGTCGATCCAGACGAGCGCCCGCTCGTGGTCCTTCAGATCGAGCACTTCGATCCGATTCCCGAGCAGTCCGCTTCGGACGATGACGTCCAGTCGATCGTTGACGAGCCACGGGGCCCGCCGCGAGAAGAGCTCCAGACGCAGCCGCCCGAACGGATCGAACCGCCAAGCGACTCCGGCATCGAGCACTTCCACCGGGACATCGTCCTTCCAGACGATGCCGATCTCGAGCGGCCGTACCTTGAACCGCCGCCAGATCATGAACTTCATGAGACACCTCCCGCGACCTTTCCTGCAGGTCGCGGCACGAACGAAAAGAGAAAGGGCCTCCGGAGCGACGATCGCGCTCGCGTTCGCACCGACGACGACGCGCACCGAGGCCGAGACGACGTTCGACGACGGCGTCGCTCGTCCCCCGTCGGACATCGCGAATCACCTCGGTCGCATGGACGAGGGTCGGACGCCGCAGCGCGGACGAGCTCGACCGAAGCGAAACTCCGAATCGGGCAAGGCGAACGAACGTCGGCGTGCGCTGCCGACCCTCGACACCGCATCACATCCGTCTCGATCGACCGAACGACCGCAGCGTTTCCGAGGAAGCGCGCAGCGCGATCGGGAGATCGAGCGACTCGAGCGGGAAGAGGATCGGCCGAACGGAACGCGATCGCGCTCCTTCAGCCGTCGCAAAGTGGCGTGTGGTACGGGATTCGAACCCGCAACAGCCGAGTCTGGACTCGGTGCTCTACCGTTGAGCTATCCACAATCCGGTCGCGTCGTCACAAGCCGCACCCGACGCGTGTTCGCGAACCCGAAGACGGGGCGAACCGCGGAGTCACGGCGCCGGCGACCGAACCACGGTGAACAAGGAGGGGCTGAAGCGAAACGGGTTCGCGCCGCAGTCGGATCGCCGTAGTGCGACCGACCCCGGTCGCACCGGATTGGCGTAGTGCGACCGACCCCGGTCGCACCGGATTGGCGTAGTGCGACCGACCCCGGTCGCACCGCGGTTCCGAACCAGGACACAGAACCCCCTGCGCTTGGCGCTACGGGCTGGTCGGGCACAGGCCTTGGCAAGATCGCCGACGTTCTTCTACGCGATCAGCTCGGTCACCACGCGCGACGGTTCGACGCCGGTCAGACGCCAGTCGAGTCCCTGGAACTTGGCCGAGAATCGCATGTGGTCGATCCCCAGCTGATGCAGCAGGGTCGCGTGCATGTCGTGCACGCTGACTCGATTCTCCGCCGCGTGATAGCCGAGCTCGTCGGTGGCGCCGTACGAGATTCCCGGCTTCATGCCACCTCCGGCCACCCACATCGTGAAGCCGGCCAGGTGATGATCGCGCCCGTCCCCTTGAGCCATCGGCGTGCGTCCGAACTCGGAACCGAAGACGACCAGCGTCTCGTTCAGCATGCCGCGCTGTTCCAGGTCCTGCAGCAACGCCGCCGCCCCTCGATCGACCTCAGCCGCCGATCCGGCGATGTGCGACTTGATCGAACCGTGATGGTCCCAGTCGCGATGATAGAGCTGGATGAAGCGAACGCCTCGCTCCGCCAAGCGCCGAGCCAGCAGACAGTTCGACGCGAAGCTTCCGTCCCCTCCCTTGGTCCCGTACAGGTCGAGCACGCTCTGCGGCTCGTCGCGCACGTCCATCAGTTCCGGCACGCTCGTCTGCATCCGGAACGCCATCTCGTACTGGCTGATCCGAGTCGCGATCTCGGGATCGGCGACGCGCTGTTCCTCCAGACGATTCAGTCGCTGCACCGCATCGACGACGTCGCGCTGCGTCTCGTGAGCGACCCCTTCGGGGCTGCGCACGTACAGGACCGGATCGCCGACACTCCGGAACTCGACCCCCTGATACCGACTCGGCAGGAATCCCGAATGCCATTGTCGCGCGGCGATCGGCTGCTTCTGGCCGTAGTTGCCGGTCGAGACCATGACGACGAACCCGGGGAGGTTCTCCGTTTCGGCTCCTAAGCCGTACCAGAGCCACGAACCCATGGCGGGGCGGCCGGGGATCATCGATCCGGTGTTCATGAACGTATGAGCCGGATCGTGATTGATCGCCTCGGTGTGCAGACTCTTCACGATGCAGAGCTTGTCGGCGCACTTGCCGGCAATTTCGGGGAAGATCGAGCTGATCCGCTGCCCCGAATCGCCCCACGTCTCGAACGGATGCTGCGGCGCGAAGCAGTTGAGCTTGGCTCCCTGCAGCTGCGCGATCTGCTGTCCCGCCGTGATCGACTCGGGCATCGCCTGGCCGTGCATCTCGATCAGCTTCGGCTTCTCGTCGAACGTATCGAGATGACTCATGCCGCCGGCCATGTAGAGCCAGATGATCCGTTTCGCCTTGGCCGGGTGATGGAGCACACGGAGCGCTCCGGGGACCTCGTCCCCCTGAGACGTCGGCAGCGAGGCCGCCGCGCGATTCTGCCCCAGCAGCGACGCGAGCGCCATCGACCCCAGACTGATGCCGCTGTTGGTCAGGAACGCGCGTCGAGCGATCGAAGCGGGAAGATGCATCGTCATTCTCCGGAGCGGTGCGCCGACCGACCGGCGGTCGGCGCCGCGATCCCGTGGTGGGGACTCAGTTGCGGGTGATCGTTTCGTGCAGGTTCAGCAGCGTGCGAGCGATGCTCGTCCATGCCGCCAACTCGGCCGGATCGAGATCGCCCCCGCGCGGCGCCTCGCCGATCGAGATCAGCTTCTCGGCTGATGCGGTATCGGCGCGGTACGTCGCCAGGTGCTTCGCCAGCAGTTCGCCGAGCACCTCGATCTCTTCGGGACGAGGCTCGCGCGACAGGGTGCGTCGATAGGCGAACCCCAATCGCTCCGCGAACTCTTCTCCTCCTTCGCGCAGCGTCCGCTCCGCGAGCACGCGAGCCGCTTCGACGTAGATCGGGTCGTTCAGCAGCACGAGCGACTGGAGCGGCGTGTTCGAGCGAGGTCGGTCGGCGGCGCACTCCTCGCGACTGGGTGCATCGAACGCCAGCAGCGACGGATGCAGGTACTGCCGCTGCCAGTGCGTGTACAGGCCGCGTCGATAGAGCGCCTCGCCCGAATCGGGCTGATACTCGCGCGTCGGGAAGTTCAGGTACGCCCAGTATCCCTTCGGCTGATACGGTCGAACGCTCCGTCCGCCGATCCGATCGACGAGCAGACCGCTGATCCGCAGCGCGTTGTCGCGCACCATCTCGGCATCCAGTCGATGGCGACTCTGTCGCGACAGCAGCCGATCGAACGGATCGACTTCGTCCCGGTACGGATCCGAGAGCGACGACTGGCGATATGTTCCGCTCAGCACGATCGTCCGCGCCAGTTGCTTGACGTCCCAGCCGCTGTCGACGAAACGGACGGCGAGCCAATCGAGCAGTTCCGGATGACTCGGCCACTCTCCCTGCGATCCGAGATCGTCGAGCGAACGGGAGAGGCCGGTACCGAAGAACTGCTTCCACATCCGGTTCGCGAAGACGCGCGACGTGAGCGGATGATCGGGGTGAGTGAGCCAGCGCGCCAGATCGAGTCGCGTGGCGCGACGATCGCTCGGCATCGCCGGTCCGCCGAGCCACTCCGGCACCGCAGGACTCATCTCGGGCCCCGTCTCGTCCATCCAATTGCCTCGCTTCAGCAGCCGCACCATGCGCGGCTCGACCGTCTCGGTCACCAGCGTCCGGACGATCGATGCGTCGAGGCGATCGCGCTCGGCGGTCGCCGTCGCCAACGCCTCGCGCGCCTCGGCCAGCTGCGGCGCGATCGAGCGGAAGTAGGTCGCCAGTTCCTTGGCCCGAGTCGGATCGCGATCGGCTTCGGGGACCGCCAGGATCGCCGCGATCCCCTCGGGCATCGGCGCTGCCGCGTCGGCGGCCGGAGCGGTGGTGGCGGAGACGCGAAAGCGACCGATCGTGTGCTGCGTCCCGTTGTGAATCTGCTGCAGTTCGATCTCGACGCGAGCCGCGGTGAGTTCGGTCAACGGTTCCGCCAGGCGGAAGACCGCCGCATGCGGTCGCCCCACCTGTTCCATGACGGCCCAGCCCCAAATCGGCCCATGCACGTCGGCGTCGATCGCCGAGGCGATCGAATAGCGACCGTACGGGTTCCCTCCCGCCGCTCCGGTCTGCTCGAAGGTCGCGGCGGCCGAAGCGAACTTCAGCGCGATCGGCGAATCGGTCGAACCCTCGCCCGGCAGACTCCGCGCCACGAACTCGCTGAGGACGAAGTTGCCGTTCGACGCCCGCCCCGGTCCCTTGGCCGGCAACGAATCGTCGGGAAGCACCTCCAGTCGGAGCGCGGTCGTGCCGACCGGCAACCCTTCCAGACTCAGGCGATAGGTATCGGAAGCGGGTGCGGTGCCGCTCGCGAGCCACGAACCGTCGGCCTGCCTGGTCAGCGTGGTCCCATGCTCGGAAATGACCAAGACCGGATCGAGGAACGTCCAGCTCGGCTGCGATCCTTCCCAAGCGCGACGCGCCTCGATCAGCTCCGGCGTCTCGGTCTCGAGCTCGCGCTGAGCCAGACCGATGATCCGATTCAGCTCGTCCAGTCGCTGCTGCTGTTCGGCAGTCGGCACCTTCATCTCGGGGTCCCAGACGGCGCCGCCGTAGAGCCCCTGTTCGCGGATGTCGGCGAAGAACGCCTCGAACGAATAGAAGTCCCGCATCGAGAACGGATCGTACTTGTGGTCGTGGCACTCGCAGCAGCCGAGCGTCACGCCCATCCAGGTCCCGCCGAGATTGCGGACCCGCTCGGCGATGTACTTCGCCAGATACTCCTTCGGCTGCACGCCTCCTTCGGCACTCATCATCCCCAGGCGGTTGTAGCCCGAGGCGATCCGTTCGCGCATCGACGGGTCGGGGAGCAGATCGCCGGCCAACTGCTCGACAGTGAACCGATCGAACGGGACGTTCCGATTGAAGCTGTCGATGACGTAGTCGCGGAAGGGCGAGACACTGACTTCCTGATCGCCGTGATAGCCGGCGCTGTCGGCATAGCGGACCAGATCGAGCCAGATCATCGCCATCCGCTCGCCGTAGTGAGGCGATTCGAGGTACGACTCGACCAGTCGCTCGTACGCTTCGGGCGATTCGTCCGCGACGAATCGCTCGACCTCGTCGACCGTCGGCGGCAGTCCGGTCAGATCGAAACTCAGACGACGGATCAGCGTCCGGCGATCGGCAGGGGGAGAGGGCTGAAGTCCGGTCCCTTGGAGTCCGGCGAGGATGAACGCGTCGATCTCATTGCGGACGAACCCGTGCTCGTCCGCGACGGTCGGCACGTCGGGTCGCCGGATCGGCTGGAACGACCAATGCCCCTCCCATTCCGCTCCCTGTTCGATCCATGCTCGAAGCGTGTCGAGCTGCTCGGCCGAGAGATCCTTGGCGAACTCGGGGGGAGGCATCCGTACGTCGGGATCCGACGCGACGATCCGATGCCAAAGTTCGCTGTCGTCCGGCGCTCCCGGTCGGACGACTCCGGAAGCCCCATCCTCGCCGGTCAGCCCTTGCTGCGTGTCGAGACGCAGATCGGCTTCGCGGCGGTTCGCGTCGGGACCGTGACAGGCGAAGCAGTGATCGGAGAGGATCGGACGGACATCTCGATTGAACTCGATCGGTCGCGACGGTTCCTCCGCTCGAAGGTCCGCAAGCGAGAGCGGAGCGACGAGCGCAGCGGCAGCGACCAGACGGAGCGCGCGGCGTAGCGACATGAGCAGGATTCCGATCGGCGTGGGAAGTGCGGCGCGAGAGACCGCCAGGCGGGAGGAGCCGCGAGGCTCCACACGGATTATATCAGCCGGCCGCGTCAGCAAGGGGTTGCTCCGTGTCCTCCCAGCCCGCAGCGTCAGCAAGGGGTCGCTCCGTGTCCTCCCAGCCCGCAGCGTCAGCAAGGGGTCGCTCCGCGCCCTCCCAGCCCGCAGCGTCAGCAAGGGGTCGCTCCGTGTCCTCCCAGCCCGCAGCGTCAGCAAGGGGTCGCTCCGTGTCCTCCCA
>CAZZBI010000151.1:0-12404 GCA_964652385.1 uncultured Pirellulaceae bacterium
CGATCCTCGTGGCTTGCGTCCGCAAGCTGCTGATCACCCTCAACGCCATGGTCAAAAACAACACTCGATGGGAGAGAAAACCGGCCGAAGCCGGTTGACTCCGAACACAGTCGCTCCGTGGCCGAGGCGAGGTTTCGTCGCGCTGCGGAATCCGCTGCGCGGCGTGACCGGTGTTCGAGCGAGCCCGACCTCGGGCTCGGAGAGCCCGGGGCCACGTGACAGCGTGTTCCGCGGCTGAGGACACGGGGACCCCTGCGCTTGGCGCTTCGGGCTGGGAGGGCACAGGGACCCCTTGCTGACGCTGCGGGCTGGGAGGGCACCGCCAGGTCGGTGATCATTCCTTTTCGAGCGACTTGGCATAATCGAACAGGAACTCGAGTCGAGCGAGCGTCGGGATCGCCGACACGGTCACTCCCTCTTCCGCCTCCTCCGAACAGAACGGCGGATAGACCTGCAACAGCATCCCCGGTTCGAGTTCGCCGCCATCCTCGCGGAAGATCTCCAACGGCTCCAACTCGAGCACCTCGGTCGGATTCTCGACGACCGAAGCGAGCCACGAACCGAGGTCCTCCGAGACCTGCTCGAGGAAGCCCATTTCGGCCATCAGCTTCCAGACCCCTCCGTCGCGCAACAGGTACTGATCGCCGAAACAGTCCTGAGCGAACGGCACGTCGGTCGGCAGCACCTCGGCGTAATGCTCGTGCAGCGCGTGTTCGCCGCGCCACACCTGGTCGATCGCATGCCATTCGGGGACCGGCCCGATGCCGCGCAGATGCAGGCCGCCGTGAAAGGCGATCAGCCCGTTGCGGACCTTCAGCAGAGCCGCCAGCACCGGCGGCAACGACGCGAACTCCTCGCTGTCTCCCGGATCCGGTCCCTCCCAGATCGTTCCTTCGATACGCTCCATGCGAACTGGCCTCGGCACGTGTAGAAGACGGTTCCGATCATCCGACGTCCGCCGGTGCGATACGCCGACGATCCGGTGACGCGCAGGATCACCTGGCGGACGATCGTTGTCGTCGGATCGACCGCCGATTACCAGCCCCCCGCCGCAGCGCAGGGCGAGGGGAATCGGATCTCCCTCTTTCGTCTCGGTTGACCCGACCGACGGACGGGCTAACGTTGCCGGCGTTCGTGTCCTGGGGAGCGATGCGAACCGCCGGCGAGGTCCTTCGGGAAACCGAAAGGGCCTCGCCTTTTTTCGTGCCCTCCCAGCCCGCAGCGTCAGCAAGGGGTCCCCGTGCCCTCCCAGCCCGCAGCGTCAGCAAGGGGTCCCTGTGCCCTCCCAGCCCGAAGCGCCAAGCGCAGGGGTCCCCGTGCCCTCCGCCTCGGAACACGCTATCAGGTGGCCTCGGGCACTCCGTGCCCGAGGTCGGGTACGCACGAACTCCGGTCACGCTGCGCAGCGGATTCCGCAGCGCGACGAAACCTTGCCTCGGCCACGGAGTGGCCGGGCCCACGTCAACGACTCGGTCACTGAGTAGGTCCGCGTCGTCCCCGACGCGCGGCAGCGCGACTTCGGGCGTTCGAGACGCTTCGTAGCGTGACCGGTGTCGGTGTCGCAGGCCCTCGGCTCGGGACGAGCCGGGGCTACAACGGGGCTGAGCTGTTACGGTGCGACCGAGGTCGGTCGCACTACGTCAGCCGCTGCGACCGGGGTCGGTCGCACGACGCCGGGCACTGCAATCGGCACCGTCGGCCTACTCCAGACCGAGCGTCAGTTGCGGATCGGTGCGCGGAGCGGCATCGGGATTCAGCTCCTTGTAGAGCAGACTCGGTTGAATCCCCTGGTTGTTCTGATACTTGCCGCTCTTGTACTCCGTGATCTCGCCGGTCACCTCGTGATAGAAGATCTGACAGATCTTCACTCCCGGGTAGATCTTCACCGGCTGGATCGCGAACATCTCGAGGGTCCAGAACCCCTCGAAGCCGACATCGCCGAACCCGGCGGTGACGTGCACGAACAGCCCGAGCCGTCCGACCGATGACCGACCTTCGATCATCGGCACCAGGTTCCGGGTCTTGGTCCGCTCGACGGTCCGCCCCAGATAGAGCTGATTGGGGCTGAGCACCAGACCGCTCTCGGGAATCGAAAGCCGCCGAAAGCGACTCGGCTGACGCATGTCGAGGACCACTTCCTCGTAGATCATCAGATCGTGATGCAGCGTCAGGTTGTAGCTGTTCGGATTGAGCTGCTCTTCGCGGAAGGGATCGATCTCGATGTCCCCGCCGAGGCGTCGGCGAATTTCGTTGCCCGTCAGGATCATGGTCGTGCGAGCCCTCGGGGAGTTACGAGGCCGAAGCCGATGACGAAGCAGGCTAAGCGATCGAGCCGCAGCGGCGCTCTCCGATCGGATCGCGTTTCGGCTCGCCGGATCACCGGCCGCCGGTCGTCAGGAAGGCAGGATTCTCGGAACGCCTCGCGCCGTTGTCAAGCTTCCGCCCCTCTCGCCGACGCTCGTCCGGAACGTCACTCGGGTGTCCGTGACGAGGCATCGAACCGGTCTCTCCACATGTCGCTCACGGTCCGGTCGAGCGATCGACGGCGAACGGGACCGACCAGCGAACTCAGTCGCGTGACGTCCGCGATCGGTTCGCGTCGCGCCCCTGCACGTTCGGAAACGACCGGAATCGTCGTGCCGGCGACCCGCTCGATCGAACGGACCAGTTCGGTCCCCGACGTCGAACTTCCCGAACCGAGATTGACGATCCCGGTCCCTCGGGGATGCGCCGCCAGATCCAGAAGCATCTCGACCGCGTCGCGCACGTCGATCAGGTCGAGTTCGGTCGCAAGGGAGCGGACGACGAGCGGCCGATCGCCGCGTCGCACCTTGTCGATCCACTCGGGAAGGATCAGTCGCGCCGGCTGGCGCGGACCGGTCTGCTGAAAACCTCGCACGACGAGCGTCTGGAGCGCGCCGCTCGAGTTCGACTCAGCCGCACCTGACGCGAGCACGACCTGTTCCGCGGCGAGCTTGGTCAGTCCGTAGGCGCTGGCCGGTGCGAGCGGTGCCCCTTCGTCGACGCGCCCGCCGACGGCGAAGTCGTTGGCATAGACGTGACAGCTGCTCGCCAGGATGAACCGAAGCGGCCGATCGCCGCGGTCGCCGTCGCACCGCGCCAGGCGTTCCGCAAGAGCCAAGGCGTGCCGCGTCCCTTCGACGTTCGTCGCCAGCGCGTCGTCGGTCGGCCGGTCGACGCCGCAATCGCCGGGGATCGAGATGCCGGCCAGATGCAGCACCACGTCGGGGGCAAACCGTTGGATCGCAGCGGCCGTTCGAGCATCGGCCGGACGACGAACGTCCCACGCCAACAGCGGAACGTCGGCAACCGGCCCCGGCGGCATTCCGACTCGCCAGCGACCGTGGAACGACGATCCGAGCAGCGCGACGTTGCGCCGGAGCGCAGCTTCGATCAGGTGACCGCCGACGAAGCCGCTCGCTCCGGTCACGAAGATCCGCATGCGGCCGCTCTCCCTCGCTTCGGATCGATCGACGTCGAACGACCGTGCCGCGGCGCGGCAGAATCGCTCACTCGTCCGAGCCGTTCCCGTCGGTCGCGTCGTCGTCCTCCGCGGCCCCCGCACGACCATCGACCGTCTCGGCCGTTCCCCCGGCTCCGGCAGCCGCGTTCGGCGGCACGGGACGAGGCGTCAGTTCCGCCTCGTCGACGTCGACTCCGGTCTCCTGCGGCACCCGCACGACTCCCGCCAGCGAGTCGTCGTCGTCCAGATTCATGATCCGGACCCCTTGGGTATTGCGACCGATGACGCCAATCTCCGAGACGGCGACGCGCTGCAGCTTGCCGCGCGAGGTCATCATCAGGATCTCGTCCCCGTCGTCGACCCGCAGGATATCGACGACTCGGCCGTTGCGCGCGGTCGTCTTGATGTCGCGCAGTCCCTTGCCGCCGCGGCGCTGGGTTCGGTAGCGAGCCGAGCTCGAGATCTCGTCCTCTTCGGCGACCTCCTCCGCTTCCGGCGTCTCGACCGGCACCTCGACGTCGCTCCCTTCCTCGTCACCGGCCGCATCATCGGCCGGCACGACGATCGGAGGTCCGTTGGGACCGAAGAAGGTCCGCTTGCCGTATCCTCGCTCGCAGACGGTCAGCAGCGTCGCGTCGGGATCGGCGACGACCATGCCGACGACCAGGTCGTCCTTGCCGAGCGAGATTCCCTTGACGCCCGAGGTGTTCCGTCCCATCGAGCGGCACTCCGCCTCGCGGAATCGGATCGCCATTCCTTGTCGCGTGCTCAGGATCAATTCATCTCCCGCCTTGGCGACGGCGACGTCGATCAGTTCGTCGTCCTCGCGCAGCTTGATCGCGATGATCCCGCCTCGCTTCGGGCGACCGTAGGCGGCGAGCGGCGTCTTCTTCACCAGGCCGCGTTTGGTCGCCATGATCAGGTAGTGGTCATCGAGCGTGAAGTCGCGGACCGCGCGACAGTCGGCGATCGACTCCCCTTCCTGCAGGCTGAGCAGGTTGACGATCGCTCGCCCGCGACTCTCGCGCGACAGCTGCGGCAGTTCGTACACCTTCTGCCAATGCACGACGCCGCGCGTCGTGAAGAAGAGCAGATAGTCGTGGGTGCTGGCGGCGAAGATGTGCTCGATCGGATCCTCGTCCTCGGCCTTGGCTCCCTTGAGTCCCTTGCCGCCGCGGCGCTGGGCCCGATAGGTGCTGACCGGAGTCCGTTTGATGTAGCCTCGGTGGCTGATCGAGACGACCATGTTCTCTTCGGTGATCAGATCCTCGAGGTCGATCGAACCGAGTTCCTCGTCCGAGATCTCGGTCCGCCGCTTGTCGGCGAATCGGCGGCGGATTTCCGCCAGATCGTCGCGGATGATCTGCAGGATGTTCGCCTCGTCCGAGAGGATCCGCAGATACTCCTGGATCTCGTCCAGCAGCGTCGCGTGTTCGGCGGCGAGTCGTTCCTGTTCGAGGTTGACGAGCTGCCCGAGCGTCATCTTCAGGATCGCGTCGGCCTGAACGGCGGAGAGTCGATAGACGTCGCTCCGTCCGCGCTCCAGCGCAAACGCCTCGTACCCTTCCGGCCCGAGCGCCCGCTCCATCATCGCGGCGGGGCACTCGACTCCCATCAGCCCGACCTTCGCTTCGGCCTGCGTCTTGCTCGCGCGAATGATGCGGATGATCTCGTCGATGTTCGCCAGCGCCAGCAGCAACCCTTCGACCGTATGCTTGCGCTTGCGGGCTCGGGCGAGCAGGAACTGCGTCCGGCGACGGATGACCTGAATCCGGTGCCGCAGGAACTCGGTCAGCAGCCCCTTGATCGACAGCTCGCGCGGCTTGCCGTCGACGAGCGCCAGGAAGATCATCGAGAACGAGGACTGGAGCGGCGAGAACTCGTAGAGCTGGTTGAGCACGACGTCGGGATCGTTCCCCTGCTTGACGTCGATGAAGAGCTTCACCGGCTCCTTGAGATCGCTGACGTCGTGGATCGCCGAGATCCCCTTGATCTTGTCCGAATTGACGAGCCCGGCGATCTTCTCGACGATCGAATCGCGCGTGGTCTGGTAGGGGATCTCGCTGACGACGATCCGGTGCCGCCCTTTCTTGTACTCCTCGATCTCGCAGCGGGCGCGCACCACGATCGTGCTGCGGCCGGTGTGATAAGCGACACGGATGCCGGCGCGGCCGCAGATGACGCCGCCGGTCGGATAGTCGGGGCCGGGCAGGACCTCCATGATCCGTTCGATCGACACGTCCGGCTCGTCGATCACCAGCGTCAGCGCATCGCAGACCTCGCCGAGATTGTGCGGCGGAATGCTGGTCGCCATGCTGACCGCGATCCCGTTGGCTCCGTTGACCAGCAGGTTCGGGAACTTGCACGGCAGGACCGTCGGCTCGAGATTCCGCTCGTCGTACGTCGGAACGAAGTCGACGGTGTCGAGCTTCAGGTCGTCGAGCATCATCGAAGCGACCGGCGAGAGCCGAGCTTCGGTGTATCGCATGGCGGCGGGGGGGAGACCGGCGATCGAGCCGAAGTTTCCCTGCTTGTCGATCAGCACCGCGCGCATGTTCCATTCCTGGGCCATGCGGGCGAGGGTCGGATAGATGACGCTCTCGCCGTGCGGATGGTAGTTACCGCTGGTGTCGCCCGAGATCTTGGCGCACTTGACTCGCGCCGAACCCGGCCCCAGGTTCAGATCGTTCATCGCGACGAGGATGCGTCGCTGCGACGGCTTGAGACCGTCGCGAACGTCGGGAAGAGCGCGACTGACGATCACGCTCATCGCGTACGTCAGGTAGCTCTCCTTCAGCTCCTGTTCGATCGACAGGTCGAGAATCCGGCCGTCGCCCGGATCCCCCGCTCCCCCTGTTCCCGACGCACCGGCAGGCAAATCCGAGTCGCTCGACAACGTGGCGTCCTTTCGCTGGCTCAGAGCCGCGGCATCCCGAGTCGGCTCGCCGAACGACGAGCCCGCTCGCTCGTCCCCGCAGCCGCTCCCGCACCCCTTCGCAAACCGCCGTTTATATCAGATTGCCCCTCTGCTCACAACGCCCGGAGCCGCTGCAAGACCCCTCGCAAAGCGTTGTGAAACAACGAGTTGCGACGCGAAGGAAAGACCCGAGTCGCGGTGCTTGCCGAGAGGTGGACGCGGAGTGCCCCTGCGTTTGGCGCTACGGGCTGTCGAGGCACCGAGGACGGTGGGGCCGCGTCGTCCCGATGCGCGGCCGTGCGATGGCAGACAGTGCGACAGCGGACGGTTCGACAGCAGCGCAGCGAGTTCGGTGTCGACGTCGCTCATCCGCGACTCGGGACGAGCCGCGGCCGTGCGGCTGCTCTACAAGGGGGCGAACTTCAGGTCTATACTCCCCCTCTTTCTTTCAGGCTCGATCGACCCGCGATCGCCTCCCCCCGGACCCCCACCGGCCCGAGACGAATCCTCATGAACGTGCTGGCTCGACTGCAGGCTGCCTTCCGCTCGGCGCTCGACGGACTCGTCGATTCCCCCGCGGACTATCTCGAGATGATCCGCCCGTCGCAGGACCCGAAGTTCGGCGACTATCAGGCGAACCTCGCGATGCCCCTGAAGAGCGTGCTCGGCGGAAACCCGCGCGACATCGCGGCGAAGATCGTCGAGCGACTGGACGTCTCGGCGCTCTGCGATCCTCCCGAGATCGCCGGTCCCGGCTTCATCAATCTCCGTCTGCGCGACGACGTGATCGTCGAGATGCTGCGGACGGCGCTGCGCGACGAACGGCTGGGGATCGCTCCCGTCGCCGAGCCCAAGACGGTCATCGTCGACTTCTCGAGCCCGAACGTCGCCAAGCCGATGCATGTCGGTCACATCCGATCGACCGTCATCGGCGACAGCCTGTCGCGGATCCTGCGGTTTCTCGGCCACCGGGTCATCACCGACAATCATCTCGGCGACTGGGGAACCCAGTTCGGGATGATCATCTACGGCTACAAGCATCTGCGCGACGAAGCCGCCTATGCCGCGGCGCCGGTCGCCGAACTCGGCCGCCTGTATCGCCAGGTCCGAGCGATCATGGATTACCGAGCGGCGGTCCGGGAGCTCCCCCGAGCAGAAGCCGAAGCGAAGCAGCTGGCCGACGCGGCCGCCGCCGCCGCCACGCTCGCCGCCGCTGCGCAAGGCCCGGAAGCGAAGAAGGCGGCCGGAGACGCGAAGCGAGCGGCACGGCGTTCCGACGAAGCGGCGGAGCAACTGGCTTCGCTCCGCGACAAGATCGCCAAGACCGAATCGTCTCCCGAAGCGTCGGCCCTCGCGGCACGGCACGCCGAGATCGAGCGAGCGGTGCTGGACGAGACGGCGGCGCTGCATGCCGGCGACGCCGAGAACCGTCGCCTGTGGGAAGAGTTCCTGCCGTATTGCCGCCAGGACATCCAGCGGATCTACGAACGCTTGGCGATCCGATTCGACGAGGAACTCGGCGAGAGCTTCTATCACCCGTGGCTCGGCGAGACGGTCGACGATCTGTCGCGGCGGGGCTTGGTGCGCGACAGCGACGGCGCGGCGTGCGTCTTTCTGGACGGATTCGACTCGCCGATGATCGTGCGGAAGCGCGATGGCGCGTACCTGTACGCGACGACCGATCTGGCGACGATCCGCTACCGCGTCTCGACCTGGAATCCCGACCTCTGCCTGTACGTCGTCGACCATCGGCAGAGCGAACACTTCGCGAAACTCTTCGCGGCCGCCAAGGTCTGGGGCTTCGAGAAACTCGAATTGCGGCACGTCAGCTTCGGCACGGTGATGGGAGACGACGGGCGGCCGTTCAAGACTCGCTCGGGGGACACCGTCGGCCTCGAAGGACTGCTGGACGAAGCGGTGACTCGGGCTCAGGCGGTCGTCGACGAGAACCTGAAGAAGAACGCCGATCTGGATTTCGACGAGACCGAGCGGCAACGGATCGCCGAGACGGTCGGTATCGGGGCGTTGAAGTATGCCGATCTGTCGCAGAACCGATCGAGCGACTACGTCTTCAGCTACGACAAGATGCTCGCCCTCAAGGGGAACACCGCTCCGTACCTGCTGTACCCGTACGCCCGAGTCAACGGGATCTTCGCTCGCGGCGAAGTCGATGCCGACGCGCTGCGTCGCGGAGACCGAGCGATGGCGTTCGTGGCTCCGGAAGAACGGCGTCTGGCGTTGCTGCTGCTGCAGTTCGAGAACGTCCTGCTCGACGTGACGGTCGATTGGCTGCCGAATCTGCTCGCGGCGTATCTGTACGAGGTGACGACCGCCTTCAGTCAGTTCTACGAGCGCTGCAGCGTGCTCGACGCACCGGACGAGACGTCGCGCACGACGCGCTTGGCCCTGTGCGATCTGCTCCGACGCACCGTCCGCACCGGCCTCGATCTGCTCGGCATCGGCGTCGTCGAACGGATGTGATCCTGATGGTTCGGGTGGGGGCGCGGTGAATTGACGTGGGCCCGGCCACTCCGTGGCCGAGGCATGGTTTCGTGTCGATGCTGAAGTCACGTCGCGGAGTAAGACGCAAAGAAAACGGCGGCAGCTGCCACTCGGGTTCGTAGAGCCCGGGGCCACGTGGCATCGATGTAGCCCCGGCTCGTCCCGAGCCGCGGGTGTGCGACTTCGATTCGGATGTCGCTGCGCTGCTTCTCGAACGCCCGTTGTCGCATGGCCGCGCGTCGGGGACGACGCGGGGCGTACGTTGGGCAACGCGTCTGACGTGGGCCCGGCCACTCCGTGGCCGAGGCTCGGTTTCGTGTCGACGCTCGATGAGCTTCGCGGCGTGACCGGTGTCGATCCCTAACCGGCCTCGGGCTCGGAGAGCCCGGGGCTACGTGGCATCGATGTAGCCCCGGCTCGTCCCGAGCCGCGGGTGTGCGACTTCGATTCGGATGTCGCTGCGCTGCTTCTCGAACGCCCGTTGTCGCATGGCCGCGCGTCGGGGACGACGCGGGGCGTACGTTGGGCAACGCGTCTGACGTGGGCCCGGCCACTCCGTGGCCGAGGCTCGGTTTCGGGTCGACGCTGAAGTCGCGTCGCGGAGTAAGTCGCAAAGAAAACGGCGGCAGCTGCCACTCGGGTTCGGAGAGCCCGGGGCGCGGCATCGTCTGATGGGAGCACGGGGGACCCCTGCGCTTGGCGCTTCGGGCTGGAAGGACGCGGAGAACCCTTGCTGACGCGGCGGGCTGGCGGGAGGACACGGAGACCCCTTGCTGACGCTGCGGGCTGGGGATGCGCGGCGGCTGGGAGGCGCGGGGCTATTCGGTCTCAGCGAGGCGACATCACTTCGGCGATGCGGCGTCGAGTCAGCGCGCAGTAGTCGCTCGACAGGTCGATGCCGACGAACGATCTTCCGGTCCGCACCGCGACTCGCCCGGTCGTGCCGCTGCCGCAGAAAGGGTCGAGGACCGAGCCGCTCGGCGGGCAGCCGGCGCTCAGGCAGAGCTCGACCAGCCGTTCGGGAAAGACGGCGAAATGAGCGTCTCGGTTCTTCGACAGCGGGATCGACCAGACGGTCCGCCGATTGCGCCCGGCCGGATGGAACGCCTGATCCCAGCGTCCGTCATGGAGGTTGTTCGAACCGCCATTCTTGCCTCGTTCCGGCGTCCCGCCGCGGACGCCGAAGTGGCGCCGTCCGCCGCGCATCCGACTCGCTTCGCCGAACGTCACGTGCGGTTCGCGGATCGCGTCGGCGTCGTAGCGATACTTGGCCGAACGAGTCAGCAGAAAGACATACTCGTGATCGACGGTCGGTCGATTGCGGACGCTCGACGGCATCGCGTTCGGCTTGTGCCAGATGATGTCGGCTCGCAACCGCCAACCGCGATCCTGCAGCGCCAGCGCCGTGCGCCACGGCAGGCCGAGCAGCCGACCGTCGTCGTACTTGTCGCCGAGAACCAGCCAGAGCGTCCCCTCGGGATGCAGCACGCGTTTGGCTCGATCGAAGACGTCGGCCAATCGCTCGACGTATTCGGCCGGAGTCGCTTCGTCGCCGAGTTGACCGGCGGCGCCGTAGTCGCGTTGCTGCCAGTACGGCGGACTGGTGACGACGGTATCGACCGAGTCGGCCGGAAGGTCGCTCAGCACGGTCGCCGCATCACCGCAGACGATCCGAAACGGCGCTAAGGCGTCGTTCGACGACGGGGCCGAATCGGAAGCGGTATCGACCGCTGGGGACAAGTCGCTTTGCGCCGGTCGAGGTGTTCGGGCGATCGTCGAATCGCTCCGCTCGTTCGAGCGACGTGCCATGGCGACTCCTTCGCTCAGTGCTGCTGCGCCCGCTCGGACGTCTCGCGACGCGCCGGCCGATCGGACGGAAAAGAAGCTCGACCGGTCGGCATCGATCAGGGAGCCATGCCGGTGAAGCGACCGAAGACCATTCGGCCGGCGCTCGTCTGGAGCATCTTGGTGACGTCGAGCATGATCATCTTGCCCAGGTGCTCGCGTCCCCCTTCGACGACGATCATCGTGCCGTCTTCCAGATAGCCGACCCCCTGCTGAGGCTCTTCACCCGGCTTCACGATCTTCACGCGGATCTGCTCGCCCGGCAGAAAGACCGGCTTGAGCGCGTTGGCGATGTCGTTCAGGTTGACGACCGCGACGTTGTGGATGCGAGCGACCTTGTTCAGGTTGTAGTCGCCGGTGACGACCTTCCCCTCCAGGTGCGCCGCGAGCAGCACGATCTTCATGTCGACCGGCTGTCCCTGCATCTCGGGAAGCTCGCGCTCGTAGACGACGAATTCGACGTTCGGTTTCGAACGGAGCTTGTTGAGGACATCCAGACCGCGGCGACCGCGAGCCCGTCGCATCTTGTCGCCGCTGTCGGCGATCGCCTGCAGCTCGGCGAGGACGAAGCGAGGCATCACGAGCTGATTGTCGAAGATCCCCGTCTCGACGACATCGGCGATCCGGCCGTCGATGACGACGCTGGTGTCGAGCACGTACGGGCGTCCCCCCTTCACCTCGCGCGAGAATTCGACGTACGGGATGATGAAGCGGAAATCGTCCTTCGTCTGCATCAGCACCGAGATGCACAGGTAACAGACGGCGACGGTCACGAGCAGCTGGATCGCCGTGCCGCTGACGGTATTGCCGTCCTTGGACAGCGAACTCATCCATGGCGTGAGCGCGAGTCCGAGGATGTAGGTCAGGAAGAGACCGACGACGACCCCGACGTAGACGCTCGAGATCACTTCGATCCGCTTGCGCGGCGTGAGCGTGTCGATA
Organism: uncultured Pirellulaceae bacterium; assembly: GCA_964652385.1. GTDB lineage: Bacteria > Planctomycetota > Planctomycetia > Pirellulales > Pirellulaceae > UBA11682. The sequence continues at coordinate 11,691 of CAZZBI010000151.1, forward strand.
ACGATCACCGCCAGAGCGCCGATGATGACGGTCGGCAGTACGGCCCACGGAGCGCGCGAGAACTCGGGAGCCGACACGAGGGACGCGCCGACGCCGATCGAAACGGCCATGAAGAAGAAGCGGAGAATCCAGATCGACATGTGCGTTCCAACCCCTGCGTGACAGCGTGCGCCGGCCTGAGCCTCCTTGCTTCGGACGCAGGCCACCGGCTCCCCGGAACCGATGTGACGCTTCGACTTCGGGCCTCTTCCCGTTCCGGTCGATTCCCCTTCGCGACCGCGTCGACGAAGGACCGGTTCGGAGGCCGATGCTGACCCGGCCGGCTTCCGAACGGTTCGAGAAGAAGGATCGTCGTGCTCTCGGACCGTTACCGCTCGGCAGGGTTTCCGGTGCCGCTCGCCCGAAGTCCGGACGGACGGCGAAATACGAGTCGCGATCACCCCCGCTCATCGGGAGCTGCCAATCGACTCCAGGTCCCTGCTCGGCGTCAAAGGCAAGGTCGCACGAGCGACGCATTCTACCCGCGTCTCGCCGAACGCCACCAGTCTAGGGCACGAAAGCCGCCCGCTCCGCGGCCCGTCGCAATCCCCCAGTCGCTCGGATCCGAAGCTGACGCCGATACCGGTCGCAGGGTTCGTCGTCCTGCGACCGACCCCAATTTGTAGCCCCGGCTCGTCCCGAGCCGAGGGTGGGCGACACCGACACCGGTCACGC
>CAZZBI010000152.1:0-4793 GCA_964652385.1 uncultured Pirellulaceae bacterium
CGATGCCGCGCAGCTCGAGTCGCCCGCTGACCTTTCCCCAGCGCTCGCCGATCGCGATCTCCTGAGCGCGGACCCAGACGGTCCGCGAGAGCCGCGGCGAAGCGGCGGTCGTGCGAGTCGCATCCGAGGTTTCGCTTCGGCCCGCCGGATCCCGCTCGTTCGCCGACGATTCGATCGGCGGATCGGCTCGTTCGACCACCGCTCGAAAACGAATCGGTCGAGCCGTGTCGCCGACCCAACCGGCGATCGAGCCGCGGGGAACCAGGTGACGCTGCGATGCCTGCACGCTTCCGCCGATCGACGCCACGAACAGCAACAGCAGCAGATTCGGCACCGCACCCGAGGATGCCGCGAACCGCCCGGCTCCCGATTTCCGCGGCGCGACGTCCGAGCGGTCACGATTCGCGGCGAGCGGCAATTCGGTCGCTTCGCGGCGACGAGGGAGCCTCAGGAGACCGAACCCGGCGACGAGCGCCGTCAGCATCCAGACGACCGGCGACGTCACGGCGCGCACCGCCAGAATCTGACCGGTCAGAAAGACGATCGCCAGCACGAGCGCGGGGCGATACGAATGAGGCTCCATCATGGCCACTCGGCTCCCCCCGGCATCTCGCGGGGACCTGCGCGAGCGGACGACACCGCTCGGCAAGCTGGCCGTTCCGGTGGCCCGTCATCGGCCCGAGCCGACGACGACGGAACGCAAACGAATCGAGATGATGTTAAGCGGCATCGAGAAGTCGACCAGCGGCGGCCGTCGGGATTCGGCGGACTGCTAGCGGGCGTGAGGTTGCGGCGGGGGAGACGAGCCGAGGGGACGCGCGGTTGCCCCCTGTGCTCGGCAGCGCCGGCTGGCAGGGGCGACAGGCGGCACGACGAGCGGCACGCTCGGCAGGGGCGACGAGCGGCGTCACGGAGTCGCTCGGGGCGGGTCCGTCTTGACCGGATTGCCGAGTCGCTCTAACTGAACGTCGGACAAGTGCGGTTTCGAGGTGATTCGCCGATTCGTACCCGCGCTGCGGAGATTCGGCCGATCGAACGGCGACCGGGGACCGATACCCCGAAGTCGGACCGACTGCCCCGATGCGTACCCGATTCGTGCTTCGGTTTCGGGATCGTTCTCATGGAGGAGAGTCGATCGTGGGTAGCTTTGCCGCTTCGATGACGTTGTTGCTCGCCGCGCTCGGCGGCGAGACCGGTCGGACCAGTTCGGTCACCGACCACGTCGATCTCGTCGAGATCAATCACTTCTGCGACGACTACGGTCGCGCCATCCTGCATCAGATGATCTTCTACGACTGGTGTCCGGAGACCGGTCGCTATCAGGTCCGCGACTGGCAACCGCTCCGCAAGGACTACCAGTTCCCGACTCGCGACTGGCGGACGAATCGCCATGTCGCCGTCTGGTTCGACAAGGGAGTCAAGCGGATCGTCGAAGCCGACCTGGTACGCGAGACGTGGACACAGCACGATCCGGAACTGATCGAGCGGAACTACCTGGCTCCCGACGAACGAGGCGGCCTCTCGCCGCTCGGTCGCGTCGGAGTGGTCGGACGCTGAAACGTCGGATGCGGTCGAGACGGTCTCCCGATCGTTCCGCGCCGAGCGGTCCGCATCGTCTCCCGAAACGTTTCAGCTCGTCGGTTCCCGAGCCGCATCGAGCACGCGCGCGAGCTGTTCTCTGGTCGCCGGCTTCGCCAACACGAACCGCGGCTCGAACGGATGGCTCTCCCACGAGCCGCCGTCCCAGCCGGTGATCAGCACCGTCACCAGATCGCGATCCTCGCGACCGAGTCGCTGCAGGACATCGAGTCCGTTCTCGGCGCCGAGACCGAGATCGCAGAGGACGACATCGAACCGCTGCTGGCGCTGCAGCGCCAGCGCACCGTCGCCGCTGTCGACGACCGCGACTTCGGAGCCGAGACTTCGGAGGAGCGCCGCGAGCGACTCGAGCACCGCCGGATCGTCGTCGATGCAGAGCAGCCGAAGTCCTTCGTATCGCGCGACCGGCGGTCGAGTCGTCGAGCGCGACTTGCGATGCTGATCGGCCGGCAACCGGATCTCGCACGTCGTCCCGACGCCGTCCGCACTGCGGAAATCGATCGTGCCGCGATACGCCTGGACAAGCTGCCGACAGACGCGCAGGCCGATCCCGAGACCGCTCGGCTTGGTCGACCCTCCGGCTCCGCTCGCCAAGCGTTCCCGATCGACGATCCCGTCCCCTTCGTCGCGGATCGTCACGAGCACGCGTTGACGTTCGCGCTGCGCACCGATCCGGATCGTCCCCGAGCTCGACATCGCCTCGATCGCGTTGAGCAGGACGTTGGTGAAGATCTGCCGCAGTTCCGTGTCGACTCCGGTGACCGACAGTCGATCGGGCAATTCGAGTTCGACCTTGATCGCGACCTTTCGCCGCAGCGCCTCGGTCTCCCACTTCGGTCGCGTGAACTCGACGACCTGCCGGAGCAGATCGCACAGGTCGACCGAGCGGAGCTGGGACGCCTGACCGACGACTCCCAGATACCCCTTCATGTTGGCCAGGATCGCCGCCGCGTCGCGACAGCTCGTCCGAATCGTCTCGACCGCGCGGCGCCGATCGCCGTCGAGCGACGGGTCGTCGAGCAGCAGCTCGCTCATCGCGCTGATCGGCATGAGCACGTTACGCAGCTCATGAGCCACGCTCTCGGCCACCTCGCCGAGCAGTCGCTTCCGTTCCCGATCGACCAGCTCGGGCTGCGATCCTTCCAGATCCTGGAGCGCCAGATGAAGGTGCTCCTGGGTGTTGCGGAGCTGTTCCTGCAGACGCTGCCGCGCGGCGATGCGCAGCGACACGACGACGTAGCAGCCGAGTGCGACGAAGGTCAGCAACAGCGCGACGACCGCACCGCCGAGCAGCTGAGCCTCCCACTCGCGCGACTTTTCGAGCGAGCGGTCGACCGCTCCGGTCCGTCGCGACACGATGTCCGATGCGGCGATGCAGGCCTGAGTCGCCCGATTGCCCAGATCGGTCACGCGGTCCAGCACGCGCCGCGCCTCGTCCGCCGTCTCGGGAGTCCGGCGCAGCGAGTCGTAGGTCTCGCGCATCCGATCCATCTCGTCGCACAAGTCATCGAGCGCAGCGGCCAGTTCGGGATGCTCCCGTTCGGCTCGCCGCAGATCGGTGATGGCGGTCCGGGCCTGCCACCAAGCGGCGGTCATCAGTTGAGTCGGGTTCTCCTGCCGGAGTCCCGCCTTGGCGAGCACCGCCTGCTGCAGGATGCCTGCCAGACGCGGCATCCCTCGCACGCGTTCGAGCAGCACACCCAGACGCTGCCGATCGGCCGCCAATCGCTCCGTCTCGTCGTGCGCGATGCGACGCCCGTAGAGAGCCGCGGCAGCCACCGTCGCACCGACCGCCAGAATGACGAACGAGCGGCGCCATCGCCGACGAGCAGGGCGGTGGTCGGACGCGAGGCGAATTCGGCGGTCGTTCGTCGCTCCCTCGGACAAGTCGACCTCGATGCGTGGCGTACCGACCGCGAACGGTGAGACGGGGCCGGCGCGCCGAGCGTCGACTCCCTTGATCCTCGCGCCGTCCGGAACCCTCCGGCCGTTCGTCGCGTTCCCCCCGTCGCCGATCATCGTAGCCGGGTGTCGATCGATCGCAAGAAAATCCCGTGGTTATGCCCGGCATCGCGAGCTGACCTTCCTCGGCAAGTCCCCCGACGCCAGGGCTCGAACCGAGTCGCATGAGACGGCCACAGGATCGTTCTCGGCCCTGGGGCCGGCGAGTCGACGAGCAGCGAGCGGCCGCGCTTTCGATCGCGCTCGGCGGATGCTACGCTGCTCCCTCCCGAACGAGTCGATCTCGCCGCGAAACCGACTCGGCTCTCGATCGACGTCGCTCCGCTCGGAAACGCTTGCGAGCGTTCGACCTCGAATCGTTCGATGCCGAATCGCCCGCTCCGTTCCCACCACCTCCCCCCGCCGCCCAGCTTCGGAGGATTCGACGATGACGTCCGAGTCCGATCCGTCCGGCCGTTCGCTCGCCTCAGGTCCCGCGTCGAGTCCGAGCGGTACATCGCATTGGCCGCTCGATCTGGTCTATCGACATGCGCGCCGCGAGACGACGGTGATCGTGCTGATCTGCCTGCTGATGATGGCCTGGGCCCTCGGCTCGGCGCGCCTGTTCGGCTTCGGAGCGATCGACGTCCAGGCGGCGGAGGGGCAGGCGATTCTGGGCGTTCCGACCTGGGTCTTCTGGAGTCTGCTCGTGCCGTGGGTCGTCGGGACGGCGATCACCGGTTGGTTCTGCTTCTTCTATCTGGCGGACGATCCGCTCGGTCGCGAGCGGCCTGCCGCCGGGCTGACGGCCGACGACCAAACCGAAAGCGCCGCGAAGGGAGCATCGCGATGAGTCCCGACGCCATCGACGTTCTCGGCGCCTGGACGGTGCGACCGGCCGTCGGCGATCCGCTCGGTCTGATCGCCCAGCAGGTCTACGGCGGCGCGCTGGTCGTCTTTGCCCTCTACAGTCTCGTCGTCTTCGCGATCGCGATCGTCGCCGATCGTGTCGGACGGAATCGGGAGTTTCTCGGCGAGTACTTTCTCGGCAGTCGCTCGCTCGGCATGTGGGCGTTCGCGATGACCTACGCGGCGACGAGCGCGTCGGGCGGAACGTTCATGGGAGTCCCGGCGCTGATCTACACGGCCATCATCCAGGGGGGCGAGGGCTCGCGTGGCTGGGGAATCCCCATGGCCACGGACATCGCCTTCGCCGTCGGAGTCCTGGCCCTGCTGGGGAAGCGCGTCCCGGG
>CAZZBI010000152.1:4803-8401 GCA_964652385.1 uncultured Pirellulaceae bacterium
CACGCACGGCTGGGCGGTCGGACTCTGGATCGGCGGTTACATGATCGTCCCGCTCGTCTCGATGGGACTGGTCGCCAAGCGGATGAATCAGGTGGCGCGACGGACCGGAGCGATCACCGTGCCGGATCTGCTCCGCGATCGGATGGGAAGCCCTTGGTTCGGTGCGCTCTGCACGCTGACGATCGTCCTCTTCCTGAGTCTGAACCTGATCGGCCAGTTCAAGGCAGGCGCAAAGATCATCGAGACGCTGCTCGGCGGGCAAGCCGCCTATGAACAGGGGAAACTGCTCGTCGTCTCGTGGCTCGGCGACGGACTCGGCATGCAGGTGGCGCTGCGCGAACCGGGGTACGTGCTCTGCCTGATCCTGTTCTCGCTGACCGTCATCTTCTATACGGCCTACGGCGGCTTCCGCGCCGTCGTCTGGACCGACGTGATGCAGGGGGCGATCATGGTCGCCGGCGTGCTGATCATGCTGCCGCTGACCATCTGGGCGGTCGGAGGGCTGGACGCGGCGCATCGCAAGCTGGTCCGCATGACGCCTCCCGAGCATCGCCATCTGATCGTCGAGCGGCTCGCCCCGTCGTCGGTCGACTCGACCGACGCATCGGCCAGCGGCGTTTCCGCAGGCGCCGCTTCCGCAAGCGGGGAATCCGCGAGCGGCGCCGCGTCGAACGCTTCGATTCCCAAGGGGGCGTGGATCCTGCTGGTCGATGCCGATTCCGGGAGCAAGCGGGTCTTCCGGACCAAGTCGCGATCCGAACTGCGCGACGGGGCGACGCAGGTCGTCTGGAAGCCGATCGACCCGGCCGATCCTCCGCATCTGATCCCGGTGATCGAGCTGACGACTCCCGACGAGATCGAACGGATCGATCGCCAGGAGCTTCCTCGGGGGCTGGCCGTGCGAGTCGCCGAAGCGGCGGATTACGCGGCGGCCGGGCGACCGGTTCCGAACTTCGAGTACGCGTCGGGGGCAGGGGAGCCGGGGGCGTACGTCCGGCTTCCGGGGCCTGATCCGAAACGCCCGGAAGGGTTCCTGTCGCTCGGTCTGGCGATGTCGTTCTTCCTGATGTGGAACTTCTCGGGCTCCGGTCAGCCCAGCAATATGGTCCGCCTGCTCGCCTTTCGCGATTCCCGCACGCTGCAGCGCGCGATGTTCACGATGGCGGTCTATTACGCGATGATCTACTTTCCGCTCGTCGTGATCTTCGCCTTGTCGCGCGTCCTGTTGCCGGGGTGGGAGATCGAGCCGGATCGGATCATGCCCGAGATGGCGGCCCATGTGACTCACCTGGCGGGCGTCCCGTGGCTCGCCGGCCTCCTGCTCGCCGCTCCGTTCGCCGCGGTGATGAGCACGGTCGACAGCTTCCTGCTGGTCAATGCATCGTCGATCGCGCGCGACCTCTATCATCGCTCGATCGATCCGCGCGCCAGCGAAGGGCGGCTCAAGGCGATCTCGGTCGGCTCGACCGTCGTGATCGGTTTCGCCGCGACCTGGGCCGCGCTCGATCCGCCGCAGTTCCTGCAGGACATGATCGTCTACACCACCAGCGGCCTCTCGACCTGCTTTCTCGCTCCGGTCTTCCTGGCTCTGTACTGGAGACGCTTCAACAAGGCGGGGGCGTTCGGGTCGATGCTCGCCGGGCTGACCGTCTACAACTTCCTGTACGGCTACGGCTACTGGAGGTCGGGATTCAGCAAGATGGAGCCGCTCGAACCGTACGGCCTTCATCCGTTCGTCGTCGGAGCCGCCGCGAGCTTCGCGTTCGGCATCCTCATGTCGCTCGCGACCGCCCCTCCGGCCGATGCCGAGGTGCAACGGTTCTTCGGCGAAGAGACGCCGGACGAAGCGGCGGCATGAGAGCGAAGGTCGGTCGCGGTGACCGAGCCCGATCTCGTCCTCGCGGGACCGACGGTTACTCGCGAGGCGCGGGGTTGACGGACGCGCCGGATCGGCCCCTTGCCGGTTCGACCTAACGCACCCGGAGGACGCCGCAACGGCTCCGGCAGCACGGCGATCGAACCTTCGGGGCGTCGTCGGTAAGCCTCCCGATTGCTATCATGCTCGGCTCGCCGAAGCGCCGAGCCGAGCGGCTCGGTGTCCCCCTCGTGCTGCCCTTTGCCGACCGGCTTCGGTCGGCCGATCTGTTGGAGCGATCGATGGACCGTCCGATCTGTCTGGCCCATCTGAGCGACGGTATCGAGAGCTTCGTCGCCTCGGTCGTCGACGAGACGGTCTACCCGCTCGGGCTTCCCGGAGCGGGCCAGCAGTTGAGCGATCTGCTGGAGAGCGACGATCCGGTCGCGGCGGTCCGGTCGCTCCAGGCCGCTTCGTCCCCTCGGCCGCTCGCCGGACTCACCTGGCTCTCGCCGCTCGATCGGCAGGAGGTCTGGGCGGCGGGAGTCACGTACACGCGCAGCAAGTCGGCTCGGATGGAAGAATCCGAAGCGGCCGCCTCGTGCTACGACCGCGTCTACACGTCGCCGCGCCCGGAACTCTTCCTCAAGGCGACTCCGCATCGCGTCGTCGGACATCACGGGTCGATCCGCATCCGGACCGATGCGACCTGGAACGTTCCCGAGCCGGAACTGACGCTGGTGCTCGACTCGCGGCTGCGACTGGTCGGATTCACCGTCGGCAACGACGTCAGTTCGCGCGACATCGAAGGGGACAACCCGCTCTATCTGCCGCAGGCCAAGGTCTACGACCAGAGTTGTGCGCTCGGTCCGGGGATCGTGCTCGCCGCGAGCGTGTCGGGGGCCGAATCGTGGCCGATCGCGTTGTCGATCGTCCGGGGCGGGAACGAGATCTTCGCCGGACGGACCTCGGTCGATCAGATGGCCAGGAAGTTCGACGAGCTGATCGGCTGGCTCGGACGAGACAATTCGTTTCCGGACGGCGTGCTGCTGATGACCGGCACCGGCGTCGTCCCCGACTCGACCTTCACGCTGGAACCGGGTGACGAGGTCTCGATCGAGATCGGCCCGCTCGGCACGCTGACCAATCGGGTGATTCGCGGCTGACGCTTCCGCCCCCGAATCGCCGCCGAAGGATCTCTCCGCGGCGGCGCATCACGAGAGGATGTTCTCATGACCGTACAGCCGATCCTGATCGACGGAGCGTGGGTTCCGGCCTCCGCCGTTTCGACCTTCTCGGCCGTCAATCCGAACACGCGCCAGCCGCTGAGCGACGTCTATCCGGTCAGCGACTGGAGCGACATCGATCGGGCGCTCGAAGCCGCTGCGGTGATCGCCGACGATTTGCGTCGGGCTCCGGGGAGCGCGATCGCGGCGTTCCTGGAGGCGTATGCGGCGCGGATCGAGGGGCGCAAGGAAGAACTGGTGGCGATGGCGCATGCCGAGACGGGACTCCCCGCGTCGCCTCGACTGGCCGATGTCGAGTTCCCTCGCACCGTCAATCAGCTCCGCTTGGCGGCGGCCGCGGCCAAGGAGGGATCGTGGCGGAGTGCGACGATCGATACCAAGAGCTCGATCCGCTCGGGGTTTCTGGGTATCGGTCCGGTCGCCGTCTTCGGACCGAACAATTTCCCCTTCGCGTTCGGCAGCCTGTCGGGCGGTGACTTCGCAGCGGCGATCGCTG
>CAZZBI010000152.1:8411-12321 GCA_964652385.1 uncultured Pirellulaceae bacterium
CGCTGCCGGGAATCCGGTCATCGGCAAGGCGAACAGCTCCCACCCCGGCACGACTCGGCTGTTCGCCGAAGAGGCGCTTCAGGCGGCTCTCGCAGCCGGGCTGCCCGGGGCGACCGTCCAGCTGCTGTATCGCACGTCGCATGACGACGGCAAACGCTGGATCGCCGATCGACGCCTGGGGGCCGCCGGCTACACCGGCTCGCGACACGCCGGACTGCAGCTGAAGGAAGCGGCCGATGCGGTCGGCAAGCCGATCTATCTCGAACTGTCGAGCATCAATCCGGTCGTGATCCTTCCCGGAGCGCTGCGGGAACGGAGCGACGAACTGGTCGAGGAGTTCTGCGGCAGCTGCCTGATGGGAGCCGGACAGTTCTGCACCAATCCGGGGCTCGTCGTGCTGCTGGACGACGAAGCGTCGCGGACCTGGATGGCCGACGTCGCGCTGCGCTTCGACGAGAGTCCGCGCGGCACGCTCCTTTCGCCGGCGGTCGAGTCGGCCTTGGCGTCGAGCGTCGACGCGCTGACGAGTGCCGGAGCCCGAATTCTGACGACCGGCTCGGGGAACGATCCGAATCGCTGCAGCCGCCCGAACACGCTGCTGTTCGTCTCGGGAGAGCGTTTCATCGAATCGAGCGAATGTCTCCAGACCGAAGCGTTCGGCAACGCGTCGCTCGTCGTCCTCTGCAGCGACGGGGACCAGATGGTCAGCGTGCTCGAATCGCTGGAAGGCAACCTGACCGGCTGCATCATCAGCGCCCGTGACGGCAGCGACGATGTCGCCTACGGGCGGATCGAAGCGACTCTCCGGCCGCTCGTCGGGCGTCTGCTGAACGACAAGATGCCGACCGGAGTCGCCGTCAGCCCGGCGATGAATCACGGCGGTCCGTTCCCTGCGACCGGACATCCCGCCTTCACCGCGGTCGGCATTCCCGCCTCGATCCATCGCTTCGCGATGCTCGCTTGCTACGACAACGTCCGCCCGGCTCGTCTGCCGAAGTGGCTGCAGGACGATCCAGGGCAGAGCGACCTGTGGCGGTGGGTTGATTCGGGATGGCGTCAGGGAGCGATCTGATCGGCCGCGACCGCTGACCGACGGGCATTCGCGTCGGTCGAGACCCTGTCGTCGGCGCATCGGGGGAGCGGTTTCGGAACCGGTGCTCCGGCACCGCGTCGAAATAGAGGTCTCGTCGCCGCCATGCGACTCGGTCACGCGATCCAGTCGAGACCGATGTCGAGCTGGACGGCCGAATGCGTCAGCGCTCCCATGCTCAGACGATCGATGCCGGTCGAAGCGAGATCGAGCAGCGTGGCGTCGGTAATCCCTCCCGACGCTTCGAGCTCGACGTCGGGAGCCTGCCGGTTCCGATAGGCGACCGCCTCGCGCAGCCGGTCGGCCCCCAGGTTGTCGAGCAGGATCAGATCGGGGCGTTCCGCGATCGCCTCGACGTACTGCTCCCAAGAGTCGACTTCGACTTCGATCGGGAGCGACTCGGCGAGCTCGCCCTGCTCGGCGAGCCAGGCTCGGGCGCGGCGAACGGCCGCGGCAGGAGAGGTTCCGGCGAGCGTCGTTCCGGCAAGCGCCAGATGATTGTCCTTGATCAGCAGACCGTCGAAGAGGCCGGTCCGGTGATTGTGACCGCCGCCGCAGCGGACGGCGAACTTCTCGAGCAGACGGAGTCCCGGAGTCGTCTTGCGGGTGTCGTACAGGCGACAGCCGGTCGAGGCGATCCGGTCGACTCGCCGACGCGTCGCCGTGGCGATGCCGCAGAGTCGCCCGAGCAGATTGAGCGACGGTCGCTCGACCGCCAGGATCGAACGCGCCGAGCCGGAGAGTCGAGCCAGCTCGCGTCCCGCCTCGACCGATTCCCCATCCTCCGCTTCGATCGTCACTTGGAGCGTCGGGTCGTAGACCGCGGCGGCGATCGCGAGCGTCCGGATCCCGGCGACCGTTCCGGGATGCCGTGGGCGATAGACGACCGTTCCGTGCGCCTCGGCCGGAACGGTCGCCGCCGACGTGATGTCCCCTCGTTCGCCGAGATCCTCGTCCCGAGCGATCTCGAAGAGCTGGCGCGTCCGAGTCTCGAGCGGCATGTCCCAGGAGATCTGTCGCCAATCGCGTCGCATGCGTTCCTCTCGTGCTGCCGGCCGGCGTCATGCGCCGCTGAGCCTTGACGCCACCGTGTCTTGACGACCGCGTTCGGCCTCGACGCGACGTCGATCGTCGCCGATCGGAGGTCCGTTCGGTCGAGTCGACGGTCATCGTACGGAGCGACGGAGATCGAGAACACCGCCCCTGGTCGTTCGCTCCGGTTCGTTCCCGCTCGCCCGCGTCGCTCCCCCCTCGCTTTCGACGGGGTCGGGTCCGATAATCAGTCGCTGCGCGGGCCTGCGTCGAGTCTCGTCGGGAGAACCGGACGATGTCGGCATGCGCCTCGCGTTCCCGCAAGCGAAACCTCTCCGACCGCCCCGAGCGCGGTTTCGAACCGCTGACCCCTCGCGATCGTCGGACGGCGTTCGTCCTGTTCGCGTTCGTGGCAGCGTGTTGGGGAGCGGCGGCGCTGCAGGACGCGGCGCTCGGTCGCCCCTGGCAGCGACTCGATCGCCTGGAACGGCGCACCGCTTACGGCTCGATCGATCCGAACGCCGCGTCGGTCGACGAACTCCAGGCGCTTCCGGGGATCGGTCCGTCGCTGGCGCGGCGGATCGTCGCCGCGCGGGAACGCGGGGGACCGTACCGATCGCTCGACGATCTGCAGCGTGTGGCGGGCATCGGGCCGAAGACCGCCGAGCGACTCCGCCCCTGGATCCGGACCGAACCTTCCGAACGGCGACGCCGATGATCGACTCCCGCGAACTCCGTCAGGTGCCGTTCGAACTCGCTGCTCCCTTCGCTCCGGCCGGCGACCAACCGGCGGCGATTCGGGCGTTGACGGACGGCCTCCGTTCCGGCCGCAAGCGCCAGACGCTGATGGGAGTCACCGGTTCGGGCAAGACGTTCACGATGGCGAACGTCATCCAGGCGCTGCAGAAGCCGACGCTGGTGATCAGCCACAACAAGACGCTCGCGGCGCAGCTGTACGGCGAGTTCCGGGAGTTCTTTCCGCGGAACGCGGTCCACTACTTCGTCAGCTACTACGACTACTACCAGCCTGAGGCCTACATTCCGCAGCGGGACATCTACATCGAGAAGGATGCGTCGATCAACGCCGAGATCGACCGCCTGCGTCTCGCCTCGACCAGCTCGCTCGTCAGCCGGAGCGACGTGATCATCGTCGCCAGCGTCTCGTGCATCTACGGCCTCGGCTCGCCCGAGGACTACAAGCGGATGGTGGTGGCGTTGGCGCGCGGCGGGACGATCGATCGGGACGAGATGCTCTCGAAGTTCGTCGATATCCAGTACGACCGGAACGACGTCGCGTTCGAGCGAGGGAAGTTCCGGGTGCGCGGCGATTGCGTCGAACTCTGGCCGAGCTACGAGGAGTTCGCGTATCGGATCGAGTTCTGGGGGGACGAGATCGATCAGCTCTCGTACGTCAATCCGGTCAGCGGCGAGGTGATCGCGCGGCAGGAGTCGATCTACGTCTATCCGGCCAAGCACTTCGTGATGCCCGAGGAGCGGATCAAGGGAGCGATCGATTCGATCCGCCAGGAGCTCGACGATCGCCTCGAGGTCTTCCGTTCCCAAGGGAAGCTGCTCGAGGCGCAGCGGCTGAATGCCCGCACGCGCTTCGATCTCGAGATGCTGACCGAAGTCGGGACCTGCCCGGGGATCGAGAACTACAGTCGTCCGCTGTCGGGGCGCGGCCCCGGCGAGACGCCTCAGACGCTCTACGACTTCTTTCCCGAGGACTTCCTGGTCTTCATCGACGAATCGCACGTGACGGTGCCGCAGATCCGCGCGATGTACGCG
>CAZZBI010000153.1:0-1114 GCA_964652385.1 uncultured Pirellulaceae bacterium
AATCGGTGGGCGATGGTCGGCCGTCCCTGACGGGACTTGGTTCGACCTCGGGGCGGCGTCGATACGCTGCGACCGAGGGCGGTCGCACTACGACAGTCGGTGCGGCCGAGGGGGGAAAAGTCCCGGAGGGACGCCCGAGAATAGCCCGGCGATTCATCGCCGGGTAATCGACGCGCATCGCGAGTTCTTCCGAGTCCCGTCAGGGACGACAGAGCACCGCTTCGCAACGGCCGGCCACTCGTTCGCGCCGCAGGTTCTTTCGTCCCTATCGGGACTCTTCGCTTCGCGATCTCGGCGTTCGTTGTCCCACCGATGAATCGGTGGGCGATGGTCGGCCGTCCCTGACGGGACTTGGTTCGACCTCGGGGCGACGTCGATACGGTGCGACCGGGGTCGGTCGCACTACGAAACGCGGCGGCTGCTCGACCTCAGAGCGAGCGGATCAGATCGCGGACGTCGCGCAGCAGGTCGGCCTGCTCGCGGGTCCAGCCCGATGCGGCGGCGGCGGGCAGCGTCTCGGGTTCGTCGCCGAGCCCGGTGTCGTGGGATGCGACTCGACGTCGCGACGCGGCCTGAGCCAGGATCAGATCGCGGATCTCGGCCGCATTCGCGATCCCTTCGAGTTTCCCCGCGTGACCGGCCGTCTTGCCGTCCGCCGACGGCTTCCCTCCCGCCGTCTCGACCACGATCGTCGCGATGCCGAACAAGCGCTGGAGCGGCCCCTGAGTGACTCGTACGTTCTGGATGTTCTCGAACGTGATCGACGTCTCGGCGATCACCCAGATCCCGTGCCGCAACCGCATGCTCCTGCCGTTGAGCACGTACCAGGTCGCGTCATAGCGCAGGTGGATCGCCAGAAACCCGACCGCCGCCGAAATCAGCTCGAGCGCGATCGCGAAGGGCAAGCCGATCGCCCCGAACAACAGACTCTCGAACGAGATCGAGCCGACTCCGATCAGCATCAGTACGCCGGCGACGACCAGACCGAAGATCACCTGCAGTCGCAGGTAGTTCAGGTAGCCGCGATCGGGATGGATCGCCAGGTAGACCTCTCCCGGCTCGCTCGGCAGATCGGGCGGCTCCTGCTTCAGCTTGTCGATTTCCAGAACAAACT
>CAZZBI010000153.1:1124-7036 GCA_964652385.1 uncultured Pirellulaceae bacterium
CCGGCGATCCGCCGAGCGATCCGCTGCCGTTCCGCTCGAACGCGGTCGGCACCGACACCGGCGCACCCGAGTCTCCATCGACCGGCGCGACCGGCGGCTCGCCGCGCGCGATCCGCTGCAGCGCGTCCCGGATATCGCGGAGCATCACGGTGACTTCGGCCTGATCGACCGCCGCTCCGGTCGCGTGCGGGCCCTCCTCGGTCACCGGCGACTTGGCCCCGCGCATCCGCGAGTAGAGAAAGTCGCGCAGCTCGTCCGCCTGCAGGATCCCCTCGATCTTCATTTCGGGAGCCGAGCTCCCCGAGGCGGTCTGCAGGCTGACGGTGGCGAGACCGAACCAGCGCTGCAGCAGGTTGCGAGTCAGATGAATGTCCTGGATCCGGCGATAGGTCAGGTGGATCTCGTTGCGGAAGATCAGCCCCCACTTCATCGAGATGCCGGAGTCGTCGAAGCGGTACTGCAGCGTCAGGAACTTGGTCAGCAACGGCAGCGCCGGAATCATCCCCGAGATCAGGCCGAGCAGCAGGTAGTAGTTGCGTAGCCGGACATCGGGGCGCGAGATCGCGAACGGATCGAACGGCGGACCGGAACGGCGGTCGCCGGCATGCATCGCCGGCGCTGCATCGAGCGGTGTCGCGGTGCGAGCCGAGGGAGCGGCGCCGGCGGTCGACGGAGCGACGACGCTCTCGGCCAGCGGCAGCGATTCGGCTTCGTGCGAAGGCGATTCGGACGGCGAAACGGACATCACCGCGATCCGTGGAGTGAGGCCCCTCGAGGAGCGTCGGACCGCCGCGATGGAAGACGCGGAACGGAACGGCTCCCGAGAACTACTGCCGCGCCTCACGTTGCGGTCGCACGCAGTCCTTCCCGGCCGCCCTCCAGAATACGGTCCCGCCGGTCGCGACGCAAAATGGGGAAGGCCGGCGACGCCTGGGGCACCGCCGGCCTTCCTGTTTCGGATCCCGTCTCCGGGACGTCATCGATCGATGCCGCGAATCGCCGTGCCGACGCGAATCGCCGAATCGACGCGGATCAGCTCGGCCGTCCGACCGGCAGCGCCTCGTCGACCTCGACCGCCGCTCCCCCTTCCGACGCGACGGTGGTCGTCGCCGCACCGGCGAACACCACCGACGTCTCGGGGACGCACGGCAGCGGGGGGGACGGAGTCAGATCGAGGTAGGTGTAGCTGTCGAAGCAGCGATGGTAGAAGTCGGCGTACTCGGTCGCCTCTTCGCCGTCGATCCGCCCCTGGCCGACCGCCCTCTCGATCCGCTCGCGGAACGCATCGCGCATCGCATCGGGACGGTGGCGGACGCCGCGGAGCATGTCCTCGAGGGTCTTGCCGTTGGACAGCTCCATCCGGAACGTCCCGTCGGCTCGCACCTCGACCTCGGCACAGTGGACGTCGCCGAGCAGGTTATGGTCGTCTCCGAGGATCTCCTGGTACGCACCGACCAGGAAGACGCCGATGTAGTACGGCCGCCCGTCGAACCGATGCAGCTGCAGCGTCGTCTTCTCTCCCTTGGGATCGATGAAGCGATCGAGCTTCCCGTCCGAGTCGCAGGTGATGTCGCTGAGGATCGCCATCTGCCCGGGTCGCTCCTCGAGACGATGGAGCGGCATGACGGGGAAGAGCTGATCGATCGCCCAGTGATCCGGCAGCGAACGGAAGAGCGAGAAGTTCCCGTAGTAGATGTCGGCGAGCATCACCTGCAGGTTCTCGAGTTCCCGCGGGATGAAGTCGAGTTCCGACATCACCTCGGCCACCTTGCGGCAGACCTCGCGGAACATCGTCTCGGCCAACGCCCGATCCTGCAGCGACAGGTGGCCGCTGTTGAACAGGTTGATGGCGATTTCGAGCGCCTGCTGCGCGTCGTGATAGCTCTCCGAGACGGTGTTCTCGTCGAGATCATCGAGCGCGTGCTTCAGGTCGACCAGCGGCTGGAGCTTCGGGTCGATCGGCAGCGACCGCCAGTCCGACATGTCGAAGCCGGGATGATGGCTGGTCGAACCGAAGACCGGGAAGATCAGCACCGACTGGTGCGCGACCAGTGCGCGACCGCTCTCGGAATAGATGTCGGGGCAGGGGACTCCCGCCTGCTCGCAGACGCTCTTCATGTAGTACACCACGTCGTTGGCGTACTCCTGGAGCGTGTAGTTCATGCTCGACGGGCTGGTGTTCTGGGCACCGCTGTAGTCGATGCCCAGACCGCCGCCGACGTCGATCGTCTTGAGGACGACGCCGTTGCGGACCAGATCGCCGTAGATCCGAGTCGCCTCGATCACCGCCGCCTTGGTCCGGCGGATGTTCGGGATCTGGCTGCCGATGTGGAAATGGAGCAGCCGGACGCAGTCGGCCAGACCGCGCTCGCGGAGCCACTGGATGCCGGGCAGCACTGCGGTGGCCGTCAGTCCGAACTTGGACTTGTGGCCGCCGGTCGCTTCCCAGTGTCCCGAGCCGCGGGTGGCGAGCTTGACGCGGATTCCCAGCTGCGGGCGCACTCCGAGACTCGCCGCGACCTCGGCCGCCAGACGGAACTCGGAGGGCTTCTCGATGGTGATCGTCACGTCCAGACCGAGCTTCAGCCCGCGCAGGGCCATCTCGATGTACTGGACGTCCTTGAAGCCGTTGCACAGGATCGGCATGCCCGGTCGGGCCTGCGCGAGAATGGCGAGGAGCTCGGCCTTGCTACCGGCTTCCAGCCCGACACCGCTCTTCCCCCCCTCGACCAACGACTCGACGACCCGTCGATGCTGGTTCACCTTGATGGGATAGATGCAGGTGTACTTGCCGGAATAGCCGAACTCGGTGATGGCCGAGTCGAAGGCACCTTGGATCTCCTGCAGCCGTTGCCGGGAGATCTCGGGAAAGCGGACCAGCAGAGGAGGCTCGCAACCTTGCCGCTCGGCCAGTTCGACGATCTCCATGAGATCGACCTTGGTCGAGCCGTCGCGGCCGGGCGAGGCGTGCAGGTGTCCGTCGGACTCGACGGAAAAGAACCCGCTCCCCCAGCGATCGACCTGGTACAGGTCAGACGAACGCCAGGAGTTCCAGGAGCTGCCGGAGGCTTTTCTTAGCATCAACGCCCATCCAGTGCATAAAGGGACCTTGAGGAAGATGACGGCATCGGTGTCGGACGATCTCGACGGATGAGCAGCCGTCCTCGGGACGACGATCCGTCGAGCTTCAGAGCTTCCGGTTGGAGAACCAGCCCGCGCTCGCGAGCCGTACCTCTTCTCCTTGACACTGCACTGCGTTGCGGCCGTGGCCGCGCGATCGAAAGCCCTCTACCGATGCCAAGAGACGCAAAAGTATAGCGAGGGGGGGCGGCGTGAAAATATCGGAAAGCCCCCCCGGCTCCGTTTTCGGAAAAACGGTCGCTCGCCCCGTCGCGTCGAACCAACATCCGGAGATCGGACGACACCTCCCCGCGGATCACCTCAATGCACTTCGACACGGGAATTTGCTGGCGAATCGACCTCGATGCCGACCGCCGGCACGCGCTGATCGTCGCGTCGGAAGCCCCGCAATCGCCCCTCGCCCCCACGAGCCCCGCGACGACGATTTTCGACGCCGATTCGCCGTCGACGCTGCCGAACTCCGCGAGCGCCTCGGTCGAGGGACCGGCGGAGGGCGTGTGCCGTCAAGGTGCTCCGAACGCCCAACTGTCCACGCTCCGTAGCGCGGGTGATCCGATTCTCCCCGGCGACTGGGCAAGCGAATGGTCGGACGATGCCGAGCGGCGTCTTCGGGAGCTGTCGCTGCGAGTCGGCCCGCTTCGGCAAGCCTGGGAAGCGCGAGGCCCCGGCGCCTGGCTCTGGTGCCGACGAGCCGCGGGACTCGCCGAACTCCGCCACCTCGGCGTGACGATCCTCCCGGTGCAACCGCTTTGCGGAGGCGGTTCGCGGTTGAATCTGATCGAGCGGACGATCGTCGTCGAAGCCTTGCTGCACGACCTCCTCGGAACGGCCCCCGAGTGGCTCCGCATCCTGCGACAACTCGTCCGAACGGCGCTGATCGATCGGTGCGGCATCGTCCCGTCCTCCGGCGAGCCGATCTCGCTCCCGAACTGGATCCTGCCGGTCGGGGACCTGCTGACGCTGGCGGCCGCCCGCCATGTCGACCTCCCGGTCCCCGGCGGGCAGCTGGGCGAGCGCGACGCCGTCGAACCGCTCGCGGTGTCGAGTGGATCGGCCGCGGCGCCGCTCCCCGACGATTTTCCGGCGCTCGATGCCGAGGATGCTGTTCGAAAGCGGGACGAGATCGGACGATGGATCGAGGGGCGGCGAGGGTGATCGCTCTCGCTGCTCGACTGCACTTGCTGCTCAACCGCTCTTGTCGCCCGGCTGCTCCGGCCGCTCCGGCCGCTCGCTACCGTTTCCGTCTCAGGCCTCCGCCATGCCGCTCCGAAAACTTGCCGCCGAAGCGCTCTTCGCGCCGACGCTCGGCTGGAACGTGCTGCTGGGGCGGATGCTGCGCGTGCGCCGCTGGTGGGACCGGATCGACGAGCATGTCGTGATCGGCGCCCTGCCGTTCCCGAGCGACGTCCGCCGGCTGTATCGCGAGGGGGTCCGCGGGATCGTCAACACCTGTCGCGAGTACGGCGGCCCTCAAGGGACCTACGCCCGCCTGGGCATCCGACAGCTCCGGATCGGCACGGTCGACTTCACCCCGCCGTCGCTCGAAGCGGTCGAACAGGCGGTCGCCTTCATCGACGACCATGCGTCGCGAGGGGAGAGCGTCTATGTGCACTGCAAGGCGGGTCGAGCCCGCAGTGCGACGGTCGTGCTCTGCTGGCTGATGCACCGACATGGGATGTCGCCCGAAGAAGGGCAGCGACTGCTCCTGGATCGTCGGCCGCACGTGCATCGCCGGCTCCCCGCGCGCTCGGTCGTCCAGGACTTCCTCCGCGGGCGCAGCGGCGACGGCCGACAGCAACCGATCGGCACGGTCGAACCCGAATCGCCGGAGCGAACGACCGCGGCAGGCATCTTCCTTCCCGACGGGCCGCAGGTCGACCGGTTCGGATGAGCCGATCGGAGTCAGCACGTCGTCGATGGGCCGCGACATCGTGGCGGCGACAGGACCGCCAGCCACGAGCGAAGCTTCGCGCTGCCTAGCGCTCCATCCGGACGCGGCACCAGCCGCCGTGAGCCAGTCGTCCGCCGATCAGCAGCGAGCGGATCAGCAGATCGGCAAGCATCGCCCACCACGCTCCTTCGACCCCGCCGTTCCAGCCCCAGCTCCCTGCCGCGCCGGTCGTATCGGTCCAGAGCAGCGCCAGCGGCAGACGGATCGCGGCGAACCCCAGGAGCGTGATCGTCAGCGGCCAGACGGTATCTCCCGAGCCGCGCAGCGTGCCGGACCCGATCATGCAGACGGTCAGCGGCGGGATCCCGAGCGCGACGATGCGCAGCAGGCGTGCCGCCTGATCGGCCGTCGCCGCTCCTTCGGCACCGACGAACAGACTCGTCAGCCACGGACCGCCGAAGGCGAAGACGAGCGCGGCGCTCCCCATCACTCCTCCTCCCGCCAACAGACAGGCGACCGTCGCCCGCCGCGCTGCCTGGGGTTTCCCCGCCCCCAGATATTGCCCCGCCATCGTCGCCGCAGCGACCTGAAAGGCCGTGGCCGGTATGTACGCCAGCGCCTCGATCTGCACCGCCAGACCATGCGCCGCGGCGGAAGCGTCCCCCAGGCGATTGACGATCGCGACGAACAGGAACTGAAAGAGGATGATCGCCCCGATGTCGACTCCGCCGGGCAATCCGATCCGCAGGAGCAACCGCAGGATGCCGGCATCCGGTCGGAGCAGCGGCCTGCGGAAGACCAGCCCCGATCGACCTCGCAACACGACGGCCGCGGCCAACAGACCGCCGAGTCCGTGGGCGGTCGCCGTGCCGATCGCCAG
>CAZZBI010000153.1:7046-9764 GCA_964652385.1 uncultured Pirellulaceae bacterium
CCCCAACCCGACACCAAACCGGTGCTGACGATCAGATTGACGACGACCACCATCCCCTTGATGCCGAGTCCGGTGAGGGTATCGCCGGCGCCGCGGAGCGACGCGATCACCACCTGTTCGATCATGATCAGCGGCAGCACTGCCGCGACCGTGCGGAAGTACCGGGTCGCATAGTCGGCCGCCTGGCCGTCGAGTTGCATCCAGCGCGGGATCGCATCGGCTCCGGCAAGTGCCAGACCGGTGGCCACCAGCGAAAGCACGGCGCCGGCCAGGAACGCCTGATGGGCCGTTCGATTCGCCTCGTCGAGCCGCCCTTCGCCGATCCGCCGCGAGACGATCGCCGTGGCGCCGATCGCCAGTGCCGCGAACAGACTCGGCAACAGCCACAGCAGATAGGCCATCAGCCCCATGGCGGCCAGAGCTGCGGAGCCGGGAACGAAATGCCCGGCGAGCCACCAGTCGGTGTACCCGACCGCCAGCATCAGCGATTCCTCGACCAGCACCGGCAGCGCCAGGCCGAGCATCCCTCGCACCAACCCCCGCTCGCTTCGAACGTCGAATCTCGCCACGCGTCGCGCCTCTTCCCGCCCCTCTCGACGATCGCCGTTTCAACGACCGTCGGACGTCGGAGTCGCGTCGTCCGGAGAAGCAAGCGGAGCGCTGGGCGAAGCGGAGTCGCGCTCCGTAGCCCCGTCACCGACCGAGCCGTCCTGCGGCAGGAGCGATTCCCGTTCCGGTTCGCGGCGGCAACTCGGCAGTTCCGCGATCCAGAGTCCCATCGCGATCGAGACGATCAGGATCCCCCAGCGTGCCACTCGAGCGGCGAGCGAAGCGTGGTGAGGGGAATCGGAATCGGTCAGCGCCATACGGACGGGCCAGGGGGAGAGAGAGGACCGAAGGGGATCGAGGGGAGCGACTCGACCGGGGGAGCGTTCCGAGGCCCGATGAGTTCCGGCGCTTCACCCAACTCGGGGCGACGGCTTCGACGACCGGCTTCAGGCAGCGAGGCGGACCGGTCCGCCTCACCACGCGTCCTCCGATAGTACCAACTGTCGGTCAGATCCGCGCCGAGGGGATCGTGGCGAAAGTCGGCGGTGCCGCGCGACGCGACCAAGGCCCCGGACGGACCGGGGGCGGAAGCATCCGAACCGGCCGGCTCGCTCGACCGTACGTCCGGCGCCGGCATCTCGACCGACGCCGCGACGACCGCCGGATTTCGCTGCGCATCGCGGACCGTCGGTACGAACGTCACGGCGAGTTCGGGGCGGACCGCCAGATCGGGACTCCCTTGCCGGACCCATTCGTTCCAGGTCACCTGCAGGTCGCTCAGATCGCGAAACCCGTAGACGCGCCGGATCGCACCGTCCCAGTCCTCGGTCTCCAGCCCGTGCGTCGCGAATGCCAGGAAGTCTCGCTTCTCGCCCTGATGAAGCAGAAAGCGGACGACCGAGAGCCCTTGCGCGTAGAGCGCCAGCATGTCGCGCTGATCGCGCGGATACTCCATCATCCGGAACATCCGATTGAACGGAATGCCTCGCCCCTCGGTCAGGAAGACGATCAGGTTCCGCTCCTGCTTCCCCGTCTCGCTGACATGCTCGCACGTCGATGAAGCCCCTTCGTCCAGCCAGCGCGGCAGACGGCGGCGAAAATGAGTCGCGAGAATCGTGTGCGTGATCTCGTGCGGCAGGACCGAGTCGAGGATCCGCTCGGGAGAGCCGTTGACCTCCATCTCCCAGCCGAACGGAATCCCGCTCTCGCCGCTCGGTCCGTCGAAGGCGAAGCTGGTCTGGCCGAAGGCGTCCCGATGGAGCGTCACCTTCAGGGAGCAGGGCTGAGGCCAGGGAGGGAGTTCGTCGCCGAGCCACGCGATCGCCAGCTCGCGCCGATGGATCTCGGCGACTCGGGCGACCTCGCGAGCGAACTCGGGGTCCTGAGCCGAGACGACGAAATTCTGCGAACGGTAGTTCGCGCCGGTCCCCAGCAGCACGCATCCGGTCGCCAGCAAGGCAACCGCGATCCTTCGGCGAGCATCCATGCCCGTCTCCTCCCTGAGATCCGTCGACGAGAAGGGCCGAAGCCTTTCCCGCGTCCCGTGCCGCAGCGCATCCCGCGCTGCGGAGTCGCGTCACGATCGGTCCTCGATCGAGGAGCGGAAGCCTAATCCATCCCGTCGGGAATCTCCTAGACGAGATAGCCGTTCTCCAGTCGAAACGCCCGATCGGAGCGAATCGCCAGCAGTTCGGGAAATCGGGCGGCACCGGGCCCGATCGGGGTTGCAACGAGCGAGACCGCGAGCGATTCGAGCGACGACGCGACGCTCGAGCGCCGCACGGGATCATTCCGGCCGGACGTCCGTCGCCGGATCGAGTTCCAGACGAACGCGACTGCCGGGGAGTACGGCGCGGCGACCGTCGGCCTTCGGATTGTCGAACTCCGCGACCACTGCGACTCGGCCGTTCGCACCGACCAATTCGCCGACGCGCGCGATCGTCGCCGCAACCTCGACCGTTCCCCCGCCTGCCGTATCGATCGTCAGGCGGCACGCGCGGCCGACCAGATCGACGAGCGCCGGATCGGCGATCGGGACCGCGACTTCGGCCTGCAGCCGATCCATCGCGACCAGCTCGCAGACCGGACTCCCCGCCTCGACCCATTCCCCGGCCTGTCGATAGCGCTGCGTCACGACTCCCGCGAACGGCGCGACGATCTCGCCGCGAG
>CAZZBI010000153.1:9774-12235 GCA_964652385.1 uncultured Pirellulaceae bacterium
CGCCGCGAGCGACCTCGGCTCGGGCCCCGTCGAGAGCCAGCTTCCGCAGCGCGACTTCATACTCCGCTTCGCGGCGACGGGTCTCCAGACGCTCGCGTTCGAGCGGTTCGCGCGGCGGCACCAACAGCAGTCGCGCGATCCGGCGCGACTCGACCTGGTCCGGAGCGTCGGCGGTTCGAGCCGGCGTAGCGGTCTCGAGTTCGGATCGTAAGGCCGAGGCATAGTCGAGCCGGCGTTGCGCTTCGTCGGCCAGTTTCAGTTCGGCCAACTGCAGTTCGGTCGCCGCCAGCTCCCGTTCCCGCTCTTGCCGCGAGCGATCGAGCTGCGCCAACCGCTCGCCGCTCTCTACCTCGCGCCCCGGAGCGGTATCGGCCAGCCGGAGCAATCCGGAATCGGGAGCGGGGACCTGAATGCGGCGGACCGGCGTGACGTAGCCCTCCCAGGCGTTCGTCGCGGCAGCCGTTTCGATCGGACGACTCGCTACCGCCCGCTCGGTCGAACCGATCGTCGAGTCGTCAGCGGACGGCACGGGGTGCGGCGATCCGATCATCTGGAGCGCCGCGAGGAGCGAGGCGAGGCCGAACGCGCGACCGAACGTCCGCCCGGCCGCCCGAGCTGCGACGCTTTCTCGAACGCCCCAGGCCGCACCGGACGAGACGCCCCGGGCGCCGATCGATCCGAATCGCTTCGCCTCGAAGCTCCGAGCTGCGATCGGCATCGGCAGGACTCCGAACGGACGCAAGATAGGGAAAGAAGGGGCGAGCGGCCCGATCGGTTCGGCAGACGCCGGCCCGAGCGACTTGCGATTCTAGGCCGCGGGGCTCGTTTCGAGGCGATCGACCGCCGCGGATCCGCTCCGCCGTTCGAGGTTCCGCCATATTCGGAGGTCGAACTTCGGATTCGCCGAAAGCCGCTCGGCGCGAGCTACGGTTTCGCGTTACCGACACACCTCGGAGGAGCAGGCCCGATGTGGTTCGAACTCGATCTGGTCGACCGCGGCGTCATCACGGCCGACGACTTCATTCTCGCGCTCAAGCACCAACTCAAGAAGCGACCGCCGTTCGGTCGGATGGCGATCAGCGAGGGGCTGCTGACGATCCATCAGCTTTTTCTGGCGTTGCAGCGGCAGGCGGATACGCAGGAGCCGATCGGCGAGGCGTCGATCGCGCTCGGCTTCATCACCCAATCGCAGATGGCGGACGTGCTGATGAAGCAGTCGGCCCGAGCCGGGACGCTGACCGATGCGCTGATCGAGATCGGCGCGATCGACGACGCCACGATCGCCCGCGAACGACGTCGCTTTCTCTCCGAAAGCATGGACGTGTCGGCGATCTACCATTCGACGCGCGAACGAGCTCCGGCCGCGACCTGAGCCGGCCCGTTCCGCCCTCCTTACTCCTCCCAGACCGGACCCCTCCGTCATGGCTTTCGAAGATGCCGAGCTGATCGCCGCGTTCGTGGTCGAAGCGCTCGAACACCTCGCCGACGTCGAGAATCAGCTCCTCTCGATCGAAAGCGGGGGCGCCGAGATCGACATCGATCTGGTCAACACCGTCTTTCGCGCCGTCCATTCGGTCAAGGGAGCTGCCGGCTTCCTCGGCCTCCAGACGATCAATCGTCTGTCGCATAGCCTCGAGAACGTGCTGAACCGGGTCCGCAATCGGGAACTCGTCCCCGATTCGGCGATCGTCGATGTGCTGCTGAAGGGGGCCGACCAGCTGCGTCAGCTGCTGCAGCAGGTCGACCACTCGAACACCGTCGACGTCACGTCGCATGTCGTGAAGCTCGACCGGATCGCTGACGGGACCCGGCAATCGGGCGAAGCGTCGTCGACGATCGAGGCGAACGACGCTCGTACGAATCCGCTCCCGGCCGCTCCGGTCCCCGCCGCCGTGCCGGCGGCTCGGCCGGCGACCCCGGCTCGATCGCCCGAGACGACGACAGTCGCCGCGCCCCCGACCGCCGCCGTCACCGACGACGACGTTCCGGTGCCGACTCGTACCGACGATTCCTCGGGGAGCTCGAAGCGCGCCGACGGCAACGGCGCCGCGGCCGATCTGAACATTCGCGTTCCGGTCGCGGTGCTCGATCGGCTGATGAATCTCGCCGGCGAGCTCGTGCTGAGCCGCAATCAGCTGCTGCAGACGATGGGGACTCCCGATCGGATCGGGCTCGAGTCGGCCGCGGCCGGCTTGGATCAGGTCACCAGCGAGCTGCAGGAAGCGATCATGCAGACGCGGATGCAGCCGATCGGTACGGTCTTCGGCAAGTTCCCGCGCATCGTCCGCGACCTGAGCGCCAAGCTCGGCAAGCAGTGCAACCTGACGATCGAGGGGCGCGAGGTCGAGGTCGACAAGACGATCATCGAAGCGATCAGCGATCCGCTGACGCACCTGATCCGCAACGCGGTGGACCACGGGCTCGAAACCCCGTCGGCTCGGCAAGCCAAGGGGAAGAAGGC
>CAZZBI010000154.1:0-12179 GCA_964652385.1 uncultured Pirellulaceae bacterium
ATTCAGGAAGAGGGCTCGACGATCGTGCTGTTCGACTGGGATGCGGAGCGCGGCCTGCTGGTCGCGCGCCAGACGCTGTCGACGCTGCCGGCCGGGTACCGCGGGAGCAACTTCTGCTCCGAGATCCTCGTCTCGCGCGACGGCCGATTCGTCTACGCGGGGAACCGTCTGCACGACAGCATCGGGATCTTCTCGATCGGCGACAACGGCACGCTGACTCCGGTCGCCGACGAATGGACGCGAGGGAACTACCCGCGGTCGTTCGAGTTCGATCCGACCGGTCGCTGGCTCTACTGCTGCAATCAGCGAGCCGACCACGTGACGATCTTCGCGGTCGATCCGGTGACCGGACTGCTCCGTTTCACCGGCGGTTACGCCGCCGTCGGCAATCCGTCGTGCATCGTCTTTCTCGAGGGAGAGGGCTGAACTCCGGCGGAGCGACGTTGTGCGTTCGGCAAGAAGAGCCCGGAAGAGAGCGCGACGCAAGCGGTTGCCGAATCGCCTTGTCGTCGAGGATGACTCGGTCGCGCCGCAGCGACGCTCGACTCGCTCGACCGTTCGCTGACGAGACGGCTGTCATCGGTCGGCCGCTCGTCCGTTGTTCGGTCGGCCGACCGCGCGTCCGTCCGTCGCCGGCGGCTCGTCGCTCGCTTTCTTCTCGCCAGGGTTTAGAACTCTCGTCGTCGGAGTCGTCACGATGTCCGGTCACCGTTCGCGGATCTTCTGGATTCTTGCTCCTGCATCGTGGCTGGTCGCCCTGATGTCGCTTGCGACGATCCCTGCCATGGTCGTTTCGACCACCCCGATCTCGGCTCAGGAGCGTTCGCGCGATCGGGGGTCAGCGGGAGAGGATCGAGCCGCACTGATCGAACGCTGCCGACGCGCGGCAGAGTACTCCGAAGCGAACGACGGCCACTACGTGCTGGTGATGGTCGACGGCGAAGTGATCTTCGAACAGGGAGTCGGTCGCACGACCGGCACGACGCCGCATCTGCTCGCCAGCGGCACGAAGAGCTTTTCGGGAGTCGCAGCGGCGCTGGCGATCGATGACGGGCTGCTCGATCTCGACGAGAAGGTGAGCGACACCATCACCGAATGGAAACAGGATCCGAAGAAGCGCGACGTCACCGTCCGACAGCTCCTGTCGCTGGCGGCAGGACTCGAATCGCTCAAGGAAAAGCTCGACATGCCTCGTAATCGCCAGGCGGCCGGCATCACCGACTGCGTCGCGGCGTCGCTCGCGGCTCGCTCGGTCGCTGAGCCGGGTGAGCGGTTCATCTACGGGCCGAGTTCGTTCTACGTCTTCGGCGAACTGATGAAACGGAAGCTCGCGGCCGCGGGGCACGCCGACGAGACGGTGGCGACCTACCTGGAGCGGAAGCTGTTCGAGCCGCTCGGCGTCAAGGCCCATTTCCTGGTGGACCAGGCGGAGAACCCGAACCTTCCCGGCGGCGGCCTGATGTCGGCTCGCGATTGGGCGGTCTTCGGCGAGCTGATGCGGCACGGCGGCGAACATGACGGGAAGCGACTGATCACGGAAAAGAGTCTGAACGAGCTGACTCGCGCCCATGGTCCCAACGACCGCTATGGGCTGACCTGGTGGCTGTTGTCTCCGTCCGGAGGGCGAGGTTCGTTCGACGCGGACGGCGATGGTGGCGAGCGCGGTGGAGCGAGCACGGGGCCGGCCGTGGGAGGTTCCGCCGACGATCGCCGCGCTGCCGCTCGCCGACGGATCGCCGAAGCGCTGCGGGAACGGGTACGGCAGGCGGGCGAAGCGCGACTGGACGACACCACAACCTCGCCGGTCCCCGGATTCATGGCGGCCGGCATGGGAAAACAGCGGCTGTACGTTCTGCCGGAGGCGAAGATGACGATCGTTCGCTTCGGCGAGCTGAACGGAAGTCAGGGGTTCTCGGATCGGGAGTTCCTGACGATGATCCTCGGCGAGACGAGATAGGATCGGCTGCGGCAGCACGCGTCCGAGTCCGGCCGATGACGCGAGAAACCTCGGTGACGATTTCGTCCGGGTGATCTCCGCGATGTCCGTGAGCTCCGTCCCCTCCGTGCCTCGCCAGCCCGCCGCGTCAGCAAGGGGTCTCCGCGCTCTCCCTCCGCGCTCTCCCCAGCCCGCCGCGTCAGCAAGGGGTCTTTGTGTCTCCGGCGACCCGGCGTCGCTTGGCCGCGCGTCGGGGACGACGCGGGCCTACAGCAAACGTGCCCTCGTTGCCCCGGATCGTCCCGAGCCGCGGGTGTACGTCTTCGATACCGAGCGAGCTTCGGAGCGGCTCGTCGACCCGACGTCGCTTGGCCGCGCGTCGGGGACGACGCGGGCCTACAGCAAACGCGCCCTCGTTGCCCCGCCTCGTCCCGAGCCGCGGGTGTACGTCTTCGATACCGAGCGAGCTTCGGAGCTTTTCGTCGACTCGACGTCGCTTGGCCGCGCGTCGGGGACGACGCGGGCCTACAGCGGACGACGAGTTCGTCGCTTGCTGGTCTTCATTCGGTCAGGGGGCTATCATCCGAGCATTCCATGAGGGAACCGTGCTCGGGAGCGTCACGGATGGAGAGACCGATCGCCGGCCTCACCGGGGAAGATCCTCGGATGGCCGAAGCCAGCGCGAGGGCTCGCGAGACGTTCCGCTTCTTCTGGCGCGAGCTGACGTGGGAACGGCGCCGCGACGTTCCTCTGCTCGACGTCGCCGCGATCAAGCTCCCGTTTCCGGCCGACATCGCAGCAGACGGTTCGCACTCGGTCGAGCACATGTGGATCGAGGAGGTCGCGTTCGACGGCCTGCATCTGTCGGGATCGCTGCTCAACGATCCGCAACGGATTACCGGTCTGAGCGCCGGAAGTTCGGTCCGTCGTCCCGCTCGACAGCTCGAGGACTGGCTCTACGCCATCGACGGGATCGTCTACGGCGGCTTCACCGTACAGGTGCTGCGCGGGACGATGTCGGCGGCGGAGCGTCGGGCTCACGACGCCGCTTGGGGACTCGAATTCGCGCCCCCCGATCAGGTGCGGATCATTCCGAGTCCCGAGGATCGGGAGCGGCTCGGTTTCTTCGCGCGACTGGCCGGACGCCGTTCTCCATCGCCGGTCGATCCGACGTCGCGTCCTTTCTTCGAGCATCCGATGGGAATCGCCACGCTCGCCTCGGCCAAGGCCCTGATCGAGCGGCGCCCGGAGCTGCTCGCCGAGCGGGACGAACTCGGCATGACGATGCTTCATCGCGAAGCGTTGGCAGGTAACCTGGGAGTCGTTCGGTTGCTGATCGAGCGGGGGGCGGACCCGCACGCGTTGACCGCCGAAGGGCAAACCGCTCGGCAACTCGCCGCCGAACTTCAGTGGACGCCGATCGTCCGGCTGCTGGAACGGATCGGCGCGTGAAACGTCACGTGGCGATCACTCGCGGCAGCCCCTGAATCTCGCTCGTGGCTCGATCGCGTTTCATTCGCTTTTCGCCGAGGTTCGATCGATGAACGACGACTCGACGATCCGCCGTTTCGGTACGACGACGCGATGGTCGGATCTGGTCGCGCACCGCGGCACGGCGTACTTCGTCGAGGTGCCGGACGATCCGAGCGTGGGACCTCGCGAGCAGTTCGTGCAGCTGCTGGCGCAGGTCGACGAACGCCTGGCGCTGGTCGGCAGCTCGCGGCAGCGGTTGCTGCAGGTGCTGATCTATCTTCCCGACCCGAACGATCTTCCCGTCTTCAACGACGTCTGGGACGCCTGGGTACCGACCGGCTGTGCGCCGGTCCGAGCATGCGTGAGAGCCGAGCTGATGGATCCGACCTATCGCGCCGAGTTGGTCGTGACGGCCGCTTGCGACTGAGCGCCGGTCGGTGCGGCGAACGACGCCACGTGCGACTCTCGCTGCCGACACCTCCGACGCGGGAGTCCGATGGCGGATTGCCGAATCTCGCGGCATTCCGGCTGCAACTTCTCGGCTCGTGACCGGATCACTCGGACGTCCGGCGGCACGAGGCCTCAGCCGAGTCTTTTCTCCGCTGGACGCCGGTCCCTTTCGCTGCTGCTTCACTCTCTCCTCGTCCCTCGTCGGGTCTCTCGTCACTTCCGACGATCGACGGCGCTCGACGCGAACTCCGCGTCGCGTCGTCATGTCATCCTGCATGGAGGTCTTCTCATGGCTCTCGTCTCGGGCTGGTTCGTTCATCCGCGGTTCGTCGAGGTGGCGGGAGGGGGCGGGTTGATCCGCTCCGGCGAACGCGGCGACTCGGTTCGTGTGCTGCAGTCGGCTCTGCTGCGTCTCGGCCAGCCGCTGCCGGTCTCGACGGCTCGGACCGGTCAACCCGACGGCATCTTCGGTCAGGAGACCGACTCGGCGGTCCGCAACTTTCAGCGTCAGGCGTTGCCGCAGGAGAAGCCGGACGGAATCGTCGGCCCCAAGACGCTCGGAGCCCTCGACGCGAAGCTGGTCGGCTCGAAGCCGCCGGCCGGCGGTTCGCTGATCTGGGGGCGCGCGCCGAGCCGAGTTCCGGGTGCGCCTTCCGAAGTCGATCTCGGTCCGATCCTCGGATTCCATCGGGCCGAGAAGCAGGGGCACGACATGGCCTGCTGGGCGGCCTGTCTGTCGTTCTGGGGGCGATTCTGCGGAGGGGGACGCCCGAACGTTCCGCAAGGCCAACTGCTGGCGGCGTATGCCGACCTGGTCCAAGCGACCGGCGATCGGACCGGCGGGATGCCGAACGACGGGTTGCGAGCGATCGCCGCCGGAACCGCCGTCACCTTGCCGATCGACGTCAGCGGCGTTCCGCCCGTCTATCGCTGGAAGGGGCTGTTGCAGCTGCCGGCGAGTCCGTCGTCGCTGACCTACGACTGGCTGAAGGCGAACACCGGCGCGACGCGCGCCATCTACTACGGCTACTCGATCGGCGGCGCCGCTCACATCAACGTCATCGGTCACTACGATTTCGAAGGGACATCGTTGGTGTGGGCGATGGAGCCGTGGGACGGGCGGTTCAAGCTGCGCGAGATCGACTATTATCGCGCTGCCGAGAAGGCCTTCTTCTTCGCGCCGATGAGTTGAACGGTCGCAGGCGGAACGGGGAAACGGCCCCAGCGACGATTCGCTCACGACGAGGCACCGAGTTCAACCGTTCCGCCACGTGATCGTCAGCTGGATGTACGTCGCGATCGAAACCCAGACCAGGTACGGAATCTGCGCGACGGCGATCCACGGGAGCGGCTTGGCCGTCGCGACGATCATCCAGACGATCGTCCCCCAGACGATCAGGATGTCGATCGCCGCCAACGGAAGATGGCGCAGTTCGAAGAAGAGCGGCGTGAAGAGGAGATTCGCGACCAGGTTGATGCCGAACGGCAACACGATCCACCAAGACAGCCGCGCACGAAACGCCTGGATCAGCACGACGGCGATCGAGGCGAAGAGGATCGGATAGAGGATCGACCAGATCGTCCCGATCGTTCCGCCGGACGGCGTCCAGGAAGGCTTGTCGAGAGCATCGTACCAGTCGCGCCATTCCATCGCCTTGCTCCTCGGTCATCGCCGACTGGGAACCTCCGCTGGTCGGGCTCCCTCTGAGTCGCACTGTAACCGAGAATCGTCGGCCGGACAGGTCGCACGGGTCGTAGTGCGACCGACCCCGGTCGCACTGGATTGCCGTAGTGCGACCGCCCCCGGTCGCACGGGTTGTCGTAGTGCGAATCGCGAGACACGAGACTCTCGAGGTCCCGTCGCGATTAGAATCCGATCGCCGAGGGGCGGAAGCGAGATCGACGTAGCGGAGCGGAATGTCATGGGGTTCGGTCGAACGTCTCATCCGACGAACGCGCCACGCTCACTCCCTCGGCGCATCGTCGGTTTCCTGCTGACGCAGTCGCTCGTGTTGCTCGTCTTCGTCGGCATGCCGGTCGGCTGGACCTCGTTCGCTCCGGTCACCTGGCTCACGCTCGAGCGCCAGGACGAGCGAGTCTCGATCACGGCGCGAGTCTGCTGCCTGTTCTTCGTCCCGATCCGGACCGAACGGCTGGACCGGTTCGAGTCGGTCGATTCGCGCTTCAAGGCGGGAGAACAAGGACGTCGCCGCAGCGGCGGGCGCACCGAGGAGTATCGGACGGAAGACCAGGGGTTCCTGTTGCTGACGGGGGACGGACGCGAAGTCGAACTCTCGGTCTCGCCGGTCGACCTCGACGGAACGATCGAACTGATCGAGGAGTTCGCCGCCGATCCGAATGCGAAGCGACTGAAGATCTTCACCGCCGCCAACTGGAAGTTCAGCGTCTTCGGCGGCGGACTGATCAGCCTGCTGCTGGTCATCTTTCTCGGTGCGCTCGCCTTCGGGCTGTTGCAGAAGAGCGTCTCGGCGATCCAAGCGGCGATGGGAGTACCGGTCGAGCGGAGATGGCTCGAACTCTACGTCCGCAAGGCGGAAGCCGATGTGCGCGCAGGGCGCGTCTGACGAACGGGCCGAGGGGATACGATCGCCGTCGTGAGATCAGTTTCGGTCACGCTCACGTGGGCCCGGCCACTCCGTGGCCGAGGCTGGGTTTCGTTTCGACACCGCAAGAACGTCGCAGCGTGAACGGTGTCGACATCCACCGGACCTCGGGCTCGGAGAGCCCGGGGCTAAGTGGTTTGGCCGCTTCAGGTCGGATCGCTCCAAGGTAGCCCCGGCTCGTCCCGAGCCGCGGGTGAGCGACCGAGACACCGATCGCGTTGCGACCATTTTCGGACTCTCGGTGTCGCCGTGCCGCGCGTCGGGGACGACGCGGGCCTACGCAGGAGTCGAGCCGCTCAGGTGGGCCCGGCCACTCCGTGGCCGAGGCCGGGTTTCGTTTCGACACCGAACGAACGTCGCAGCGTGAACGGTGTCGACATCCACCCGACCTCGGGCTCGGAGAGCCCGGGGCTACGAGAAACCCGGGCGGTGCGATTCCGGCCGGGAATGTCGTTGACGGGGCGGGTCTACTTCGTGACGAAAACCTGCTGCAGGAAGTGGTAAAGCGCCTGCTTCCACTCCGGGCCGTCATGAGCGTGATCGGTCACGTGCCAGACGTGCGGAACCTCCTTCTCCTTCAGGTGCGCGTGCAGATCCTGACTGATTCGGATCAGGCCGTCGCGTTTGCCGCACGACAGGAAGAGGAGCTTCAGCTCGCGAACGGCGGCCGGATCGGGAACCAGCTCTTCGGGTTTTCGAGTGTTCGGCGCCGACGAGAACCCTCCGATCCAACCGAAGCGGTCGAGATGCCCGAGACCGAAATTGAGCGACTGACCTCCGCCCATCGACAGCCCGGCGATGGCTCGATGCTCGCGGTCGGTCAGCACCGAGTACTTCGCTTCGATCGCCGGAATGACGTCGTCGAGCAGATCGCGTTCGAAGACGGCGAACGCCGGCGCGGCGGCGAAGACGTTGCCTTCCGGGCGGTCGTTCTTCTGCGCTCGACCGTTGGGCATCACGATGATCATCGGTACGGCGCGACCGTCAGCGATCAGGTTGTCGAGCAGGACGTCGGGACGGGCAAACCGTGACCACTCCTCCTCGTCCCCGCCGATGCCGTGCAGCAGGTACAGGACCGGGTACTTCGTTTCGTCGGAATAGCCGGGGGGCAGATAGACGCGCATCCGCCGCCGCGTGCCGACGGTGGTCGAGTCGTATTCGACCGTTTCGATTCGCCCACGCGCAATGTCTTCCCGCGGTCGATCGAACCCATCGGCCGGTTCGTCGAACGCCGGGACATCGTCTTCGTTCAGTTCGATCGTCCAACCGAGTTCCGATCCGTCCCCGCGCCGCGGCCGCTCCGGACGCCGCTCCTGAGCGACCGCCGGAAACGCCCCGAGCAGGACGAGCGTAACGACCAGCCAAGCGACTCGACGTGACATCGACGATCCTCCGGAATCCGACCATGCGCTTCGTGACCGACCGACGCGCGGATCGATCAGTCTCGGTCTTCCCGCTCGCCAATGCAAACCTCGGCCCGAAAGATGTCACGGCTCGGACGTTTCCCAGCCCGCAGCGTGAGCAAGGGGTGTCTCCGCGCCTCCAGCCCGCAGCGTGAGCAAGGGGTGTCTCCGTGCCTCCAACCCGCAGCGTGAGCAAGGGGTGCCTCCGCGCCTCCAGCCCGCAGCGTGAGCAAGGGGTGTCTCCGAGCCTCCAGCCCGCAGCGTGAGCAAGGGGTGTCTCCGTGCCTCCAGCCCGCAGCGCCAAGCGCAGGGGTCCTTCGTGCTCCCGGATCGCAGAAAGGGGGCGACCGGGGGGCGGTCGCGCGACGGGTCCACCCCGTCTCGCCGCAATCGACTCGCGTTCCCACGCCCACTATTCTGACGATGCTCACCATCGATCGCCTTCGACCACCGGCTCGGCAGACGAGGCGAAAACGTCAAGCAGCACGACGAACAACGAGGGAACCGGCGACATGGGTGCGGCGTTCGGCAATCTGGTCGGCATCGATCTCGGGACGACGATGTCGGTGATCGCCCACGTCGACGCGACCGGCCGTGCGGTGACGCTGCCGAATCGGGGATCCGCTGACGCCGAGCGCCGTCTATCTGGACGGGAATGACGCGATCGTCGGCAAGGCGGCCAAGCTTGCGGCGGCGCATCATCCGGGCAAGGTCGCCACCTACGTCAAACGTCGCATCGGCACCGGGCGATTCGGTCGCGAGATCGACGGGCGACTGCTCCGCCCCGAAACGCTCTCCGCGATCATCCTCAGGAAGCTTCGGAACGACGCCGAGCGGCGGATCGGCAAGATCGACAAGGTAGTGATCACCGTTCCTGCCTTCTTCGACGATGCCCGGCGGCGCGCGACCGAGGCCGCCGGCCGGATCGCCGGTCTCGACGTGCTCGGCATCGTCAACGAACCGACGGCGGCGGGCCTGGCGTATTGCCTGCAGGATCGGATCGCCGACAACGGTTCGACCGCTTCGACTCCGATCGGCGAACGCCCCTTTACCGGCCTGGTCTACGATCTCGGCGGGGGCACGTTCGACGTCACGCTCGTCCGACTGAGCGAACGGGGCTTCACGACTCTCGCGACCGACGGCGAAGTGCGACTCGGCGGCAAGGACTGGGATGACGTGATCATCGATCAGATCGGCGCCGAGTTCCTGGCTCGCCACGACATCGATCCGCGGCGGGACGAGGCGTGGGTCGAGGGGATGGCGGGACAGGTCGAAGCAACGAAGGTTCTGCTCAGTCAGCTCCCGTCGGCTCCGATCGAGTTCACCTATCGCGAGCGGACCCTGCGGACGACGCTCGATCGCTCGCGATTCGAACAAGCGAGTCGCGACCTGCTGACGCGCACGCGACTGGTCACGCGGCTGGTGGCCGAGGAACAGGCGAAGGTCCCCTGGAGCGAGATCGACAAGGTGCTCCTGGTCGGCGGCTCGACGCGGATGCCGATGGTCAGGCAGATGCTGCTCGAGGCGACCGGCAAGGAACCGGACGACTCGCTCGATCCCGATCAGGTCGTGGCGCATGGAGCGGCTCTTTACGCACGACTGCTCGCATCGCAGGTCGAAGTTCGCGACACCGGTTCGACCGGCGTGCGCGGGCGACTGAGCGATATCGAGGTGATCGACGTCAACTCGCACAGTCTGGGAGTCGTCGTGCTCGATCGCCGCACAGGGAAACGCCTGAATCACATCCTGATTCCGAAGAACTCGCCATTGCCGATCGCGGCGAGCAAGGTCTTCGCGCTTCCCAAGGAGGGGCAGCGACAGGTACGTGTCACCGTGCTCGAAGGGGAGGCGCCCGAGGCCGAAGCGAACATCGTCGTCGGAGAGTGCCGTGTCCGCGATCTTCCGGAAGGCCTTCCGAGTCTCGCCCCGATCCAGGTCCGATTGAGCTACGGCAGCAGCGGCAAGGTGAACGTGATGGCGCTCGACATGACCAGCGGCTCGGTCGCTCAGGCCGATCTCGAACCGGGGCGCGGGATGACGGACGACGAGATCGCGCGCGAAGCGGAGTTCGTGGGACGGCTGGTCATTCGTTGAGACGGAGCGGGGTAGGGGAGGGAAGATCGTGACGTCGTCACGTCGACGACGTTTCCCGAATGCGGTGGCCCGACGTCGCGGGCGAGCCTCGGCCGATCGTTCTCGCCGTCAGGGAAAGCCGTCGCTCGAAGGCCGCGGAACCGGTTAGGATGACCTTCGGCGGCGGACGCAAGGACGAGGACGAGACAACCACGCGAGGTTCCCGAGTCGCAAGCATGAACGATCGATTCGACCCCTATCGCGACTGGCTCGGCATCGAGGCGGAGGAACGGCCCCCGCATCACTACGCACTCCTCGGACTCCCTGCATTCTCCGACGAGACCGGGTCGATCGAGCGGGAGTTTCAGGAGCGGTATCGGCGCATCCGTCGTTACCAGGTCGGCGAGCACGGTGACGACGCGGTCCGGTTGTTGACCGAACTGGCCAAGGCCTACGAGACGCTGTCGCAGCCGAAATCGCGGACCGGATATGACGATGCATTGCGACGACGGCGTCCTGACCTTGTCCCCAAGGTGCACGAACCGAAGCCCGCGCCAGCACGGGTCGCGGGCAAGACTGACGCGGACAAGTCGAATCGAGTCGCGGTCCCTTCGGCCGACGCGACGAACCGAGTCGACAAGGTCTCGGTCTCGCGCGATCCCGGCGCTGTCGTCAAGTCCGAGGGAGTGGATGATTCGTCGGGGCTCGTCGGCTATCGCGTGCTCGATCGGGCGAGCGGCCGGCAGTGGGGCCCGATGTCGTTCGATCAGCTCTGCTTGGGAGTCGAGAACGACAAGATCGATCCCGACTGGTGGATCGTCCATGCCGATTGGCCCAAACCGCGGCGCGCCGTGACGGTCTTTCCCGAGTTGGCTCGCGGCGCTCGTCGATCGCTCGAGGCGCTCCCGCCGACCGCCTCGGCCCCGGGAGATCCGTTCGCCGGTTTGTTGACGGCTCCCCTTCCCGCGACGACGCTCGCGCCGATCAAACCACCTCGTCCGGAGCGCCGAAGATTCAACTGGATCTGGGGGATGGTGGGTGCGGTCCTGGTCCTGGGCGCGATCCTGCTCGTGCTGGTCGTGATCGCCCTACAGAGTCTGTTTCCGGGCTTCGATCCGGCCGGCTCGCTGGCGCGCAGCATTCAGCGAGCCAGCCAGCCGTCGAACGCCGAGCGGAACTATCGACCGACCGGCGCGGAAGTCGACCTGCTGTCGATGATCGACCCGCTGCGCGATTCGGAACGGATGCCGTGGAACCGTCAGGGCAACTCGTTGATCTCGCCGCCGGGGGGACCGGGACAATTGGTCGTCCGCATGATGGCTCCGATGAGTTATCGGGTCGTGCTCGAGGCGAGGCGACTCGGCGGCAACGAATCGATCAATATCGGCTTGCCGGTCTCGAACGGGCCGGGCATGGACGGTCAGGTCTTTGCCGTCTTCGACGGGTTCGGCGGTTCGGTCTGCGGCTTGAGCATGGTCGACGGCAGGACTCCGGAGGCCAACGGAACGGCCGCGACCGGACCGCACTTCGCGGATTCCGAGTTTCATACGATCGAGATCTTCGTGACCCCCGGCTCGATCGCCGCCTATGTGGACAACGAACGGGTGATCGAATGGACCGGCGAGCCCCGTTCGCTGATGGTCGATCCGCGATTCTGGTCGAACTTCCATCGCGACAAGCTGATGCTCGCGACTTGGTCGAGCTGTTACGAAGTGAGACGTTTCGATCTGTATCCCGGCCTCTGAGCTTCGGGACGATCCGATCGCAGAATAGCGTCGACCGCTCGGTCGACGCACTCCTCTTCAGGTTGCCGCATGCCGCTGATCCAACGATGTCCGGCGCTCGTCTGCGGCAAGTTCATGCTGCTCGAAGACGACGCACGGGGCGAGCGAGTCGTCTGTCCCTGTTGCCGAGTGGCGTTCGACGTTCCGATCGAGCTGGAAGCGGTCGACGATTCGTCGGACGATCTCGAGGTGCCGCCGATCGCCGAGACGGTGGCATTGGCGTCGCGGCGTTGTCCGAAGTGCGGGCATCCGATCTCTCCCCCTTCCGAGCGCGGACGTCGCGCCGTCAGCTGCTCGAACTGCGATTTCTGGGGCATCGTCGACTGAGACGGTTCAAGACGAGCCGCAGCGTCATCAAGGGGCCTTCGCGACTCCGTGTCTCCCAGCCCGTAGCGCCAAGCGCAGGGGCCCTTGTAGTTTGTCCCCTGACACCCGG
>CAZZBI010000155.1:0-488 GCA_964652385.1 uncultured Pirellulaceae bacterium
GTATTGGCGAGTCGACGATGGGGCGATCGTCGGCGAGATCCCGGTCGGCACCTCGCTCGATCACAACACCTGGTGCGTCCGCCAGGACCTCGAACTGCGCGACTTCGATCTGCGACTGCAGTTCCGAGTCACGGGCGAGCCGGCGGCCAACTCCGGCATCCAGTTCCGCTGCCAAGTCGACTCGATCGATCACGTCTCGGGTTATCAGGCCGATCTCGATCTCGGCGCCACCTGGCTCGGTCGGATCTACGACGAGCATGGTCGAGCGCTGATCGTCGAGCGCGGTCGAGAGGTCCATATCCTCGAAGACGGCTCGCGCCGCGAACGGACCTTCGCTCCCGCCGGACAATTCGGCGTCCTGATCCGCGACGGACGCTGGAACGACTACCGGATCACCGCCGTCGGCGGGCAGGTGCGAGTCGAGATCAACGGGACGCGCTTCGCCGAGCTGCTGGACGAACAGACGGGAGAAGTCGATCTGGCCGGCG
>CAZZBI010000155.1:498-2498 GCA_964652385.1 uncultured Pirellulaceae bacterium
CGCTGCAGCTGCACAGCGGCCCGGCGACCAAGATCGAGTTTCGCGAGCTGACCGTCGAACATCTGACTGCCGATGACGATCGTCTGACGCCGCTGGTGATCGAAGCGGACGACCCGGCCGAAACGTCCGGCCGCGAACCGGTCGGACTGCCGGTGATCGACGCCGACGGCAACGAACTCGATCTCGGTTTCGAGAGCGGGACGCTCGACGGCTGGAACGTCACGGGGGACGCGTTCGACGGACAGCCGGTCGCCGAAGACGGCATCGCCGGCCGCTGGCCCGGACAGCGCTCGAACAAGCAGGGAGAGTACTTCATCGGCGGCTTCGAGCTGGTCGGGGACGGCGGGACAGGGATGCTCGAGTCGAAGCCCTTCCCCGCGTCGCAGCCGTTCGCCAGCTACCTGTTCTCGGGCGGCGCAACGGAAGCGACTCGGGTCGAAATCGTGCGAGTCGACGACGGTTCGGTCGTACATGCCGCGTCGGGGCGCGAAACGGAGCAGATGGAGCGGGTCGCGGTCGATCTCCGCTCCGTCGCCGGGAAGCTGCTGCGCATCCGAGTCATCGATCGCTCGACCGACGCCTGGGGACATCTGAACTTCGACGACTTCCGACTCCACGAGCATCCCCCCGCCTTCGACGGCGGGCACGTCCCGACGACCGACGACGGACGCCCGCTGAATCTCGGTTTCGAGACGGGTGATCTGACCGACTGGCGGACGACGGGGAGTGCCTTCGACGGTCAGCCGATCGCCGAAGACGGTATCGCGTCGCGTTGGTCCGATCAGCAGAGCGGGAAGGTCGGCGACTGGTTCGTCGGCGGTTACGAGAAGGTCGGTGACGAAGCGATCGGCACCCTCGTCTCGGCTCCGTTCCGGGTCACGCATCCGTACGCGAGTTTCCTGATCGGCGGCGGCAAGGGGCCGGCGACGCGAGTCGAACTGGTCCGACCGGCGACCGACTCCGACCCCGAAGAGACCGTCTTCGTCGCCTCGGGAGACGAACGCGAACAGATGCGGCGCGTCGTCGCCGACTTGCGCGAATCGTTCGGCGCCTGGATCGAGATTCGGGTGATCGACCAGTCGGACGGCGGCTGGGGACACCTGAACTTCGACGACTTCCGTTTTCACGAGACGCCGCCGATCGCCACCGTCAGCGAATCGGCCTGGCGCAGCACGGCCAACCCGCTGCTGGCACATCTGGTTCCCAATCCGGTCGATCCGGCCGACCGCTCGCCGCCGGCCGAGACGCTCCGGTCGATGGCGGTCCCCGAAGGCTTCGCGGTCGATCTGATCGCAGCGGAGCCGGACCTGCATCAGCCGATGGCGTTCACTTTCGATGCGCAGGGGCGGATCTGGGTCGTCGAAGGGAACTCGTATCCGACCAAGCGCCCGGAGGGCGAAGGGCTCGATCGGATCCTGATCCTCGAGGATGCCGACGGCGACGGATCGTTCGAGACGCGGAAGGTCTTCGTCGAGGGGCTGAACCTGGTCAGCGGCCTGCAGGTCGGCTTCGGCGGCGTCTGGGTCGGAGCGGCTCCGGAGCTGCTGTTCATTCCCGATGCCGACCGGGACGACGTGCCGGATCGCGCGCCGGTCGTGATGCTCGACGGCTTCGGCTATGCCGATACGCACGAGACGATCAACAGCCTGATGTGGGGCCCCGACGGTTGGCTCTACGGCAACCAAGGAGTCTTCAATCGATCCTCGGTCGGTCGACCGGGGACGCCGGACGACCAGCGGATCGCTCTGTCGGCCGGCGTCTGGCGCTATGATCCGCGGCGGCAGCAGTTCCAGGTCTTCGCCCACGGCGGCAGCAACCAATGGGGACTCGACTACGACGACGACGGCGAGCTGTTCATGACCCATTGTCGCAGCTTCTGGGGTGAAGGGCTGACGACGCATGTGATGCTCGGCGGGCATTACTGGAATCAGGTGAACGCCGGCTACGCTCCGTTCATCTGTCCGACGCCGGTCGCCGGATTGCCGACGATGCGCAACTAT
>CAZZBI010000155.1:2508-8570 GCA_964652385.1 uncultured Pirellulaceae bacterium
CGGCTCGTTACGGCCATGGTGAAGGAGGGGCAGGGAAGGCAGGTTCGGGAGCGGTCTTCGGAGGCCACTCGCACGTCGGGACGATGATCTATCTGGGAGACAACTGGCCCGCTCGTTACCGCAACCACCTGTTCACGCACAACCTGCACGGGCATCAGCTCAATCATCAGATCAACCGGCGCGAGGCCGGCGGTTACGACACGGTGCACGCCGGCGAGGATCTGCTGTTCGTCGGCGATCCGCAGTATGTCGGCGTCCAGGTGCAGTACGGTCCCGACGGCGCGGTCTATCTGAGCGACTGGTACGACCCCCGGCATTGCCACAGTCCGAATGCCGAACAGTGGGACCGGAGTAACGGGCGGATCTATCGGATGCGGTACGCGCCGACCTGGAAACCGGTGTCGGTCGACTGGTACGCCGCGACCGACGCCGAACTGATCGAGGCGCAGCGGCTCGAGAACGAATGGCATGGCCGCATGGCGCGGTTGGTGCTGGCCGAGCGGGCGGCTCATCGCAAGCTCGACGGCACGACGCTCGATCAGCTGCGCGAGTTGGCGACCGACGACCCCGATCCGACTCGCCGACTGCGCGGGATCTGGAGTCTGATGGCGTGCCGGGCGATCGACTATTCGCTGCTCGACCGACTGATGCTGGACGACGACGAGCACGTTCGGAGCTGGATGGTCCGAGCGGCGGTCGAGTCGTGGGGGGACGGAGTCAGTCCCTTCGAGAGCGGCGAAATGCTGATCGAACTCGCCGAACGAGAGGACTCGCTCCTGGTCCGCCGTGCACTCGCTTCGGCATCGCAGTTCGCGCTCCCCGACATCTCGTGGAAGCTGCTCGAGCGCCTGGTCGCTCGGCCCGAGAACGAACAGGATCGCGATCTGCCGCTGCTGATCTGGTTCGCGCTGGCCAAGCGCGCCGAGGAGGATCTGTCGCGAGCGTTTCGGACGGTCGACGCGGGAAAGATGCCTCGACTGCGCGACTACCTGACTTGGTATGCGCCGCGATTGTCGGCCGAAGGACGGATGCTGGTCGCCATGAGACTGGGGACCGTCTCGACGACCGACCAACGCCGGATGCTCGAGCTCTTTGCGGCCGGACTGGCCGGCTCGCGCGGTCTCGAGCTGCCGGAGGCGTGGCGAGAGTCGGCCGAGCGGCACTATCGGTCCGAGGACGGAGCGGTTCGTCGAGCGGCGGAGTCGATCGGAGCGATCTTCGGCGACCCGGCGCTGATGAGTCGGATGCGAGCGATCGTCGCGGACGACGACGCCTCGACCGACCAGGTGCGGCATGCGCTCTCGATTCTCGCGTACGACTCGTCCCCCGAGGTGGTCGAGGTGCTGTTGCCGCGGCTCGATGACCCGGCGCTGATCGACGACGTGCTGCCGCTGCTCGGGGCGTTCGGTGACGAACGGATCGGACAAGCGCTGGTCGAACGACTGGGGGCGTGGGAGGGGGCGCGGAGCGATCGAGCGCTCGGATTGCTGGCGGGGCGAGTCGCATGGGGAACGGCGCTGCTCGACGCGATCGAATCGGGAGCGATCGACAAGTCGCGGTTGACGGCGTTTCATGCGCGCCAGCTCGCCGGGCTCGGCGATGCCGCTCTTGACGAGCGGCTGGAACAGGTCTGGGGACGACTGGGGCGATCGAGCGACGAGCGGCAGCGCGAGATGGCGGCGCTGGCGTCGGCCTATCGTGAGGCGCCGCTTTGGGCCTACGACCAGGGAGCGGGAGCGGGGCACTTCCGCAAGCTCTGCGCGAACTGCCATTCGGCCGGCGCGGGAGAAGAGTCGATCGGCCCGCGTCTGGAAGGGACCGGCGCGAAGGGGATCGACTACATCGTCGAGAACCTGCTCGATCCGAATGCGGTGATCGGTCGCGATTTTCAGGCGACCGTGATCTCGACCATCGACGGACGAGTCGTTTCGGGACTGGTGATCGACGAGACCGACACGGCGATCACGCTCCGCCTGCCGACGTCGACCGAGACGATCGCGAAGGAAGAGATCGAGGAGCGTGCCGTGTCGGAGAACTCGTTCATGCCCGAAGGGCTGATCGAGCCGCTGAACGAGCGGGAACGGATCGAACTGCTGAAGTTCCTGATGGCGCTGTGAAGGGCGGGGAAGAGAGAATACGAAGAGAGGTCACGAAGGACCCCTGCGCTTGGCGCTACGGGCTGGGGAGACCACGAAGGACCCCTCGCTGACGCAGCGGGCTGGCGAGATCACGAAGTTCACCTCAGCGTCTTGGTCCGACCTCGGCGTCTCCGTGAGAAAGATCCGACCGGTGCCTCCGTCCCCCTCCGCGACTCCCTCAGCGCCTCCGCGTCTCTGAGCCTCCCTCCGCGACTCACGAGTCGATTGAATCCGGCCGTTCCACCC
The DNA here is from genome assembly GCA_964652385.1 of uncultured Pirellulaceae bacterium. Taxonomy (GTDB): domain Bacteria; phylum Planctomycetota; class Planctomycetia; order Pirellulales; family Pirellulaceae; genus UBA11682. The sequence continues at coordinate 4,893 of CAZZBI010000155.1, forward strand.
TCGATACTGCTCGCTTGCCCATCCCGCACCTACCACCTCTCGGAGATGCTCCCGATGTCGGTCCGTTCCCTGGTCAAGAACGCGCTGCTGCCGTTCGTGCTTTCGTGCGTCGTCTCGGTGGGCGAAGCGAGAGCCGCCGATCCGCCGGCGCCGGTACGGATGGGGTGCGGCGAGATGGTCTTCGAGACGGTGCCGGGTTGGGGGCTGAGGCCGACGGGCGAATCGCCCCTCGGACCGACTCACGGCGGCGTGGTGGTGAGCAAGGAGGGGAGCATCTACTGCAGCGCCAACGCCGGCGTCTTCGTCTTCTCGCCCGACGGCCAGGTGATCCACTCGTTCCTGGGCGGCGACTACACGAATCTGCACGACATCGAGATCCGCGACGAGAACGGTCGCGAGTTCATCTACGGGGCGCGGAACAACGACGCCGAGGGGATCAAGTTCGATGCACAGACGGGCGAAGTGGTCCTGCGGCTGAAGCTGCCGGCCGAAGCGGGCTTGGGCGAAGTTCCGTTCAATCCGACGGCGATCACCGTCGCCCCCAACGGCGACATCTTCCTGTCGAACGGTTACGCGACGAACCACATCTTCAAGTACGACCGAGACGGCAAGTACCTGATGCACTTCGGGACCAAGGGGAACGGTCTGCAGGAGTTCAACACGGCACACGGCATGACGCTCGACACGCGTTACGAGCCGCCGCGGCTGCTGATCTGCGACCGGAATCACGAACCGAAGGGGCGACTGGTCCACTACGACCTGGATGGGAATTTCATCGAGGAGGTGGTGACCGGACTCGGGATGCCGACGAGCGCTGCGGTGCAGGGAGACTACGTGTCGGTTCCCGACCTGCACGGACGGCTGGTGATCCTGGACAAGAGCAACACGATCATCGCGGTGCTGGGGCACAATCCCGATCCGGCGACGCGAGCGAACTTCAACGTCCCGCAGGAGCAGTGGAAGGAAGGAATCTTCAGCGGTACCCACGGCTCGTACTGGGACGCGGAAGGCAACCTGTACGTCCAGGACTGGAACGTCTCGGGCCGCCTGATGAAGCTGGTCCGAGTGAAGTAGCGAAGCAACGAGGGAGGAAAAGACAAGGCCCGAAGTGCCCCTGCGCTTGGCGCTTCGGGCTTGCAAGGCACGGAGGCGGCGAGGCACGGAGTGCCCCTGCGCTTGGCGCTTCGGGTTTGCAAGGCACGGAGCCGACGAGGCACGGAGTGCCCCTGCGCTTGGCGCTACGGGCTGGCAAGGCACGGAGGCGGCGAGGCACGGAGTGCCCCTGCGCTTGGCGCTTCGGGCTTGCAAGGCACGGAGCCGACAAGGCACGGAGCCGGCGAGGCACAGAGTGCCCCCTCCGTGGCTTTGCCCGACCCTCAGCGTCTCCGTGGGAAAATCCGAACCGGTGCCTCCGGCCTCTCTCTGTGTCTCTCTCGGCGCCTCCGCGCCTCCGCGCCTCGACGCCTTAGCGCCTCCGCGCCTCAGCTACTCGATTCCTCGAGGCCGGCCGCGTTTCAGCCGAGCCGCGTGGTCCGACGGAGACCAACCGATGCAGCGTTTGAAGGTCGACGAGAAGACGAACGGGTTGGCGTAGCCGACTTCCGCCGCGATCGACGCGACCTTCCGCCGCTCGTCCGCCAGCAGCTCCGCCGCGCGGTGCATCCTGAGCCAGATGAGTTGTTGGCGCGGCGTCCGTCCGAGCTCGCGCAGACAGAGGCGTTCGAGCTGCTTTTCGCTCAGGTGAACGAACTTCGCCAGTTGAGCGCTCGTCCAAGGTTCCGCCAGCCGGCGACTCACCTCGTGCCAGAGGGTTCGGATCCGGTCGTCGGTCTTCAGCGGTTGCGTGAACCGGCGGACGTAGCTGTCGATCAGGTCGCACCAGCGTTCCTGCTCGAAGGTCCCTTGGCCGTGGCGGCATTCGTGCAGCAGCCCCGAGATCGCCAAGCGGAGCGGTGCGGAATCGTAGTCGGCGAGGATCGGGGCGTGGGCCGATGCGAACGGTTCCCGCTCGGCACGGTCGCGGAACTTGACCCAACAGAACTCCCATTCGCCTCCACTCGGCGTGTAGAATCGATGACGGGTGCCGGCGGGCAACAGGAAGGCCTGATCGGGACCGCACCGCTTGGGTCGCCCGTCGACCACCACCCGCCCCTCCCCGCCGAAGCAAGCCAGGAAGTAGCTCCCCGCCAGCTTCGTCCGTACGATCTCGAACGGACTCGGCATCCGCCCGATCCCCAGGTGCAGCACCTGCAGCCGCGCCAGGCCGGGACAGGTCGGAGCCGATCCCATCCAGTCGCGTCGCACCCGTGCGTCGGACCGTACCGCGACCGTCATCCCGTTGCGGGGACGGATGTCGGTTTCCGATAGCGAAGGGTCGGTCCGCCTCATGGATCGTTCCGAGGGATCGCGCCTAGGATCAGGGGACGGGCGAAGCGCGTCTTCGCCGCAGAACACCGAGGAGTCCCGCATGGTTCGCCCCATCGTAGCCCGCTCGCTCCGATTCGGAATCGCTCTGGTCGCCTGCGCCGTTTCGTTCGGGCCGGTGGATGTCGTTTTCGCGGACGGTGACGAGGGGAAGACGGTCGATTTCGCTCGGCAGATCCAGCCGATCCTCGCAAAGCGCTGCTTCAAGTGCCACGGTCCCGACGCGGCCGAGGGGGGACTCCGACTGGACACGGCCGACGGGATGACGGCGCTGCTCGATTCGGGCGAGCCGGGGCTGGTGGCGGGCGAACCGGAGCGGAGTCAGATCCTGCTGCGGGTGCGCGAAGAGGACGAATCGCTGCGGATGCCGGTCGACGACAAGCCGCTCTCGGAAGCCGAGATCGGATTGATCGAGACGTGGATCCGCGAAGGGGGCGAATGGCGCGAGCACTGGTCGTTCCGTCCGCTCGAGCGTCCCGAAGTGCCGGCGGTGGCCGACGCCGCATGGGTCGCTTCGCCGATCGATGCGTTCGTTCGCGCCGGGCTCGAACGAGTCGACCTGACTCCCGCCCCGCCCGCCTCGAAGATCGCGCTGATCCGTCGCGCCTATTACGACCTGATCGGCCTCCCGCCGACTCCGGAAGAGATCGACGCGTTCGTCGCCGACGAATCGCCCGAGGCGTTCGAGAAGGTGATCGATCGCCTGCTCGAGTCGGAGCACTACGGCGAGAAGTGGGGACGCCACTGGCTCGACCTGGTCCGCTACGCCGAGACGAACGGTTACGAGCGCGACGGGCGGAAGGACGGGATCTGGAAGTATCGCGACTATGTCATCCGATCGCTGAACGAGGACAAGCCGTACGACCGGTTCGTGCTCGAGCAGCTGGCCGGAGACGAGCTCCCCGATCGGACCCCCGATTCGATCATCGCCACCGGGTTCCACCGCTTGGGAATCTGGGACGACGAGCCGGCCGACCGCGAACTGGCTCGCTTCGATTATCTCGACGACCTGGTGAAGACGACCGGTGAGACGTTTCTGGGGCTGACGGTCGGTTGCGCGCGGTGTCACGACCACAAGATCGATCCGATCTCGCAACGCGATTACTACTCGATGGTCGCCTTCTTCGCCGACATCAGCGATCACGGAGCCGGAACGACCAACCACGTGTCGCTCGCGACCGAAGCGGACGAAGCGGCCTTTCGGGCGAAGGTGGACGAGAAGAGCGCGCTCGAAGAGCGACTCCGGCGGCGCAT
>CAZZBI010000155.1:8580-12008 GCA_964652385.1 uncultured Pirellulaceae bacterium
TTGCCGAGCTCGAGACGTCGTGGGTCGCGATGATCTCGGAGCGATTTCCCGACGAGCGCGAACGACTGGAGGCTGCCGCGACGTCGGCGACCGATGTCGAGGATTCGCGCACGACCGCTCAGACCTGGCGCTACACGCAGCGCCGCCCAGGGGACGATTGGTTCGCGATCGGTTTCGACGACTCGCGCTGGCGCACCGGCCCCGGCGGCTTCGGTCGCGAGGGGACGCCGGGAGCGGTGGTGCGGACGAACTGGACGAGCGAGCGGATCTGGCTCCGCCGCGATTTCCGGCTCGAATCGATCCCGAGCAAGGTGGTCCTCAACCTGCATCATGACGAAGAGGTCGAGATCCATCTGAACGGTCAGCGGATCTTTTCGCGTGACGGCTATGCGGTTGACTATGCGGCGTTCGACATCACCGAGGCGACTCGGCCGGTCCTGCAGACCGGCAAGAACGTGCTGGCGGTCAGCTGCCGCAACACCGGCGGCGGTCAGTACGTCGACGTCGGACTCGAGTTCGACGGCATCGACCGGATCGCGCGGCTGATTGCGGAGCACGGCGACCTGCTCGACGGTGCGGAGGTCGAGGAGCGGCGTGCGGCGCTCGAGCAACTGGCGGCGAGCGAGGCGCAGACGCTCGAGTTCCGACCGCCGACCGCGATGGCGGTGGCAGAAAAGGGACCGCAGCCGATGTGGATCCTGCAGCGCGGTCTGCCGGCGATGAAGGGGGACGAGGTCGCTCCGGCGTTCCTCGAAGTGCTCGATCCCCCGTCGCCGATGATCGAGCCGCCGGCGCGCGGTGGTTCGTCAGGGAAGCGTTTGGCGCTAGCTCAGTGGGTGATCGACCCGAGCAATCCGCTCATGGCGCGCGTGATGGCCAATCGGATCTGGCAGTATCACTTCGGTCGCGGCATCGTCCGGACCACCAGCGACTTCGGACTGCAGGGAATGCCTCCGACGCATCCCGAGCTGCTCGACTGGCTGGCGGTCGAGCTGATCGAAGGCGGTTGGCGACTGAAGCCGCTGCACAAGAAGATCATGCTCTCGAACGCCTATCGGATGTCGTCCGAGGGGAACGAGCGGGCGTTGGAGCTCGACCCGCAGAACGATCTGTTCTGGCGGTTCGACATGCGACGGCTGACGGCCGAGGAGCTGCGGGATGCGATCCTGACCGCGACCGGCTCGATCAACCTCGAGCTTTTCGGTCCGCCGGTCTTCCCGACGCTGCCGGACGAGGTGCTGGCGACCAGCAGCCAGCCCGAGAACGCCTGGGGCCGTTCGGAAGCGGCGGACGAGACTCGGCGAACGATCTACGTGCACGTGAAGCGGAGTCTGCGGCCGCCGATGCTCGCCGCCTTCGACGCGGCCGATACCGACGGAACCTGCCCGGTCCGGATGGTCACCACCGTGCCGACTCAGGCGCTCGGCATGCTCAACAGCGATTTCATGGTCGAACAGGCCGATCAGTTCGCCGAGCGACTGGCGCGCGAAGCGGGAGACGATCCGCGGGCGCGCATCGAGCGCGGTATTCGGCTGATCGCCGGCCGACCGGCAAACGACGCCGAGATCGCGGCCGATCTCGAGTTTCTCGACAGTCTGCGGAGCGACCGAGGACTCGACGAGCGTCGCGTCTGGCAGGTCTATGCCCTGATGCTGCTGAACACGAACGAGTTCGTCTATCTGGACTGAGACGGCGACTCGGCGACGCGCGTCGACTCGGCGACGAGACGTGTCGGCGCCACGAACCTCGAGCGATACGACCTAGCGACAAGCACCCGACGAGACGGACGATCCGCGGCGAACGCGACCCGGTCTCGACAAGGAGATACGACGATGAGCCAAGCCCCTCGCAATCGTTTCTGCGGACGGTCTCGCCGCGAGTTCCTCTGGCAGGCGGCCGGAGGGTTCGGAGCGCTGCCGTTGGTCTCGATGCTCGGCAACGACTGGTTCGGCAGCGCCTCGGCGGATGAGGTGCCGGCCGGCAATCCGCTCGCGCCGAAGCCGCCGCATTTCGCGCCCAAGGCGAAGAGCGTCATCTTCCTGTTCATGTACGGCGGACCGAGTCACATCGACACCTTCGACTACAAGCCGAACATGTACGGGATGGACGGCAAGACGATCGAAGTGAAGACGTTCGGTCGCGGCGGACATCGGAACCAGGGGCGGATCGTCGAGCCGCGCTGGAAGTTCAAGCAGTACGGCGAATGCGGCAAGTGGGTCAGCGACCTCTTTCCGAATCTCGCGACCTGCGTCGACGACATCGCGTTCCTGCATTCGATGACCGCCGACTCGCCGATCCACGGCTCAGCGATGTTGATGATGAACTCGGGGAAGATCCTCAGCGGGAGCCCGTCGCTCGGATCGTGGCTCACCTACGGTCTCGGGAGCGAGAACGAGAATCTCCCCGGGTACGTCGTGATGCTCGACCGGACCGGCGGACCGATCAGCGGGGCGAAGAACTGGTCGAGCGGCTACATGCCGGCGTCGTACCAGGGGGTCGTGATGCGGTCGCAGGGGGATCCGATTCTCGATCTCGAGAACCCCGAGGGGATCGACCGAGCGACCCAGCGACGCATGCTCGATCGGCTGCTCGAACGGAATCGCGACCATCAGACGGGGCGCGAGGACAACGCGGACCTGGACGCGCGGATCGCGAGCTACGAGCTGGCCTACAAGATGCAGGAGTTCGCTCCCGAGGCGATGGATCTGGGGCAGGAGACCGAGGCGACTCGGCAGCTCTACGGCCTGGATCAGGAGCGGACGTCCGACTTCGGGCGGAAGTGTCTGACCGCGCGGCGACTGGTCGAGCGCGGCGTCCGCTTCGTGCAGCTCTACTCGGGCGGAGCTCACAACGATTCGAATTGGGACGCGCACGGTGATCTCGAGAACAACCACAACTACCACGCCGGCAATACCGATCTGCCGATTGCCGGACTGCTGAAGGATCTCAAGCAGCGCAATCTGCTCGACGAGACGTTGGTGGTCTGGGGGGGCGAGTTCGGTCGTCAACCGACCGCCGAGTACGCCGAGGGGAGCGGACGCGATCACAATGCCTACGGCTTCACGATGTGGATGGCCGGAGGCGGGATCAAGGGGGGCGTGAGCGTCGGACAGACCGATGAACTCGGCGCCGCGGCGGTCGAGCGACCGCTGCACGTCAAGCATCTGCACGCGACGATCCTGAATCAGATGGGACTCGATCCGAACCACCTGTCGTACTTCTACGGCGGCTTGGATCAGAAGCTGGTCGGCGTCGTGCCTGTGGAGCCGATCCGCGAGATCATCTCGTAGGAGTCACGGGGGTCAGCAGTCGCTCGGAGGCACTAAGGCGCTGAGGCTCAGAGGCACTGAGGCGCTGAGAGAGACGCCGAGAAGGGCCGGAGGCACCGGTCGGAATTTTCTCACGGAGGCGCTGGGGTCCGGACAAAG
>CAZZBI010000156.1:0-2127 GCA_964652385.1 uncultured Pirellulaceae bacterium
ATCTCGAAGCGTTGCGCAACGCGTTCGACAAGTGATCGCGCGACGGTCCGAGTTCGTCGTCGGACCGCAGGAAGGCATCGGCGGGTAGCGGTTCCCGTCGGCACTGCCGTTCGTCTTGCCCGCTTCGGGCGAATCGCTAGAATCGGACCCCATCATCGCGGACGTCCGGCGCAGCCCGATCATCTCCGGCTGTCGCAATCATCCGCAGGAACCTCGCGTTTCGGCGCGAGGTTCTTTCGTTTCGGGGTTGGACGGCGGCCGAGCCGATCCGAGTAGAATGCGGCGGGATCGCCGATCTCCCTTCGCGGATCCTCCGTACGCCGCTCTCGTTCGTCTTCCGGACGAGGCCCGCTCCCCGCTCTCTCCCGAGTCGCCCAGCGCATGGACAAGGAACGCGAGCGAATTCGCGCCGATCTGCTCGGGCTTCTCGAAGGCGAGGTGCTCGGCGATCCGCTGTCGCTACGCCTGTATGCCTCCGACGCCAGTATCTGGGAATGCCAGCCGCTGATCGTCGTCCGACCGCGCAACACCGCGGACGTCTCGGCCACGCTCCGCTATGCCGACGAGAACGGCTTGTCGATCCATGCCCGCGGAGCCGGAAGCGGCGTGGCAGGGGAGTCGCTCGGGACCGGGATCGTCGTCGACTTCACCCGGTTCATGAATCGGCAGTTCGGCGAGTCGCAAGGAGACGATACGGTACGGGTCCAGCCCGGCCTGGTGCTGGCCGATCTCAACCGCCGCCTGGCCGCAGCCGGCCGATTCTTCGGCCCCGATCCTTCGACTCGCAGCGTCACCAGCATCGGCAGCGTCATTGCGCTCGACGCATCGGGGAGTCACTGGTTGCGGTATGGTTCGACGCGCGACCATGTCCGCAGCGTGCAGTGCGTGTTGGCCGACGGAACGGTCGTCGAACTGTCGCAGCACGAGCTGACGGGGGATCCCGCCGGCTCGGACGGATCGGTCGATCCCGCGCGACGCCTCGGCAAGCAGACCGCCGGCATCATCGAGCGGTATCGCGGCGATCTCGACGCGGCGCGCCGCAAGAGTCGACTGGACCGCGTCGGCTATCGGCTGACCGATCTCGTCGCCGACGGACGGATCGACCTGGCGCGGCTGATCACCGGTTCGGAAGGGACGCTGGCGCTGATCACCGAGGCGACGCTGGCGACTTCGCCGTTGCCGCAGCGCCGCGGCGTCGTGCTCCTGTTCTTCTCGCGATTGGATACGGCGGCCCGCGCGGCGGCGGATGTGGTGAAGGCCGGAGCCGACGCCTGCGATCTGATGGACCGGCGCCTGTTGAGCATCGCGCGCGAACTCGATCCGGAATACGAGCGGATCATTCCGCCGGTCGCCGAGGCGATGTTGCTGGTCGAGTTCCAGGCCGATTCGTCGGCCGAGCTGAACCTGAAGCTCAAGGACCTCGCGACTCGGGTCCGCAAGCGATACCGCGAGACGTTCGAGGCGCCGATCGCGCTCGAGACCGAACAACGGAACCGTTTCTGGCGACTGGCGCGCCGCGTCATCCCGACGCTCTACCGACTGAAGGGAGCGCGGCGAGCGGTGCCGTTCGTCGAGGACATCGCAGTCCCGCCCGAGCAGCTCCCGCAGTTCCTGGTGACCGCACAGAACATCTTCAAGCAGCATCAGGTCACCGCTTCGATCTTCTCGCACGCCGGACATGGACAGCTGCATCTGCGGCCGTTCGTCGATCTGGCCGATCCCGCGACCCCCGATCTGCTGGTCCGGTTGGCCGAGGCGCTCTATCACGAGACGCTGGCGATCGGCGGGACGATCTCCGGCGAGCATGGGCTCGGCTGGAGTCGCAGTTGGTTCGCGCGGCGGCAGCTCGGTAATGCCTGGCAGGCGATGCTCGCGGTCAAGCAGCTCTTCGATCCGAAACGGCGTCTGAATCCCGACAAGGTCTTCACCGACGAGACGCAGCCGCCGCGGCGGCAGTTGCGACAGGTCCGAGCGAAGATCGCCTATCGCGCTCCGACCGCGACCGACGACGACTCGGTGCTCGACGATTTCGAATCGGGAGTCCGCAACGTCGACGATCCGTCGAGCGTCTCGAACCTGATCGTTCCCGAACGGGAACCGACGTCGTCGGTGGTCGAGACGCCGGCG
>CAZZBI010000156.1:2137-11984 GCA_964652385.1 uncultured Pirellulaceae bacterium
TGCGCGAACCTGCAACGGCTGCGGTCGCTGCCGGACCACCGGATCGGAAGAGCGGATGTGTCCGATCTTTCGCGGCGATCCGCGCGAGGAGTCGACGCCGCGCGCCAAGGCGAACCTGATGCGGGCGATCGCCACCGGTCAGCTCGAACCGGACAAGCTCGCGACCGGCGAGTTCAAGCGACTGGTCGATCTCTGCGTCAATTGTCATCAGTGCCGCATCGACTGCCCGGCGAACGTCGACATCCCGAAACTGATGATCGAGGCGAAGAGTCAGTATGTCGGCCGGAACGGCATGACGCCGTCCGATTGGGCGATGGCCAGAATCGATCTGGCGATGGCGCTCGCCTCGCGTTTCGCCCCTCAGGCGAACTGGCTCGTGCGGCGGCCGATCGTCCGCTGGGGGCTCGAGAAGTTCTTCGGGATCGCTGCCGCTCGCCCGCTCCCCCGATTCCAGAAACGAAGTTTCCTGCGCGAAGCGGCTCGTCGCGGGCTCACCTCGCCGCCGCGCCGCGGGGGACGTCGAGTCGCGTACTTCGTCGATTCGCTCGCCAACTGGTGCGATCTGGAACTCGCCTGGTCGGTCGTTCAGGTGCTCGAACGACAGGGCATCGCCGTCTATGTTCCGCCGAAGCAGCGGCCGTCGGGAATGAGCCTGATTTCCAGCGGTGCGCTCGAAAGGGCCCGCCGCTACGCTGAAGCCAACGTCGAACTGCTCGCCGAGTGCGTCCGCCAGGGATACGACATCGTCTGTTCCGAACCGGCGGCGACCCTCGCGCTGAAGCACGAGTACCCGCAACTGCTCGACGACTCGGACGCTCGCCTGGTCGCTTCACGCACCGAAGACATTCAGGCCTATCTGGTCGGCCTGAAGCGCGAGGATCGGATGGAGCTCGATCTCAAGCCGCTGAACTACACGCTCGCCTATCACCTTCCTTGTCACCAGCGGGCGCTCTACGGCGAATCACCGTCGCTCGAACTGCTGTCGATGATCCGCGGCCTGCAGGTTCGCCGCGTCGAAAAGGGGTGCAGCGGGATGGCCGGAACCTGGGGCATGAAACGCGAGAACTATCGACGGAGTCTGAGAATCGGCCAGCCGTTGGCGGTCGAGCTGCGCCGCGCCGACTATTCGGCCACCGTCTCGGAATGCTCCGCCTGCCGGATGCAGATCGAACATCTGTCGCGCAAGACGACGATCCACCCGATCAAGCTCCTGGCGATGTCCTACGGTCTGCTCCCCGACGACAAACGTCTGACCCGCTACGCCAGCGAGACCACCGTCTGAACTCCCCGCAGCTTTGACTCCGCCAGCCCGAAGCGTCAGCGAGGGGTCGATTTTCCTGGACTTTCTTTCGCTCGTCGACCTACCCGGACAGCAACGGGCCGACCAACACCACCCACGACGGACTCGAACGCCCCATCGACAGATCCGCAACCGACCGTCCAGCGATTGACGCTTCCTTCCTTCCTTCCTTCCTTCCTTCCTTCCTTCCGCTTCCTCCGTGACCTCAACGGACTCGGACGTTTGACCATGCGATTCGACATCCTGATGTTCGCCGGAGCTCGCCAGGCGGTCGGCACCGATCGGATCACCGTCGACGTTCCGGACGGAGCCGACATCGCGGCGTTGCGGGCCCGCCTGATCGAAATCGCTCCGCCGCTCGCCTCGCTCGCGGCGCGCAGTCGCTTCGCCGCTGACAACCGGTTCGTCGCCGACAAGCATGAGCTGCGCGCCGGGGCCGGCCTCGCGCTCGTCCCGCCCGTCTCGGGCGGCTGAGACGCGACGAGCCGTTCGCTCCTGCATCCTTCCCCCCCTCGGCCGGCTCGCCATGCGAGTCGACGATTCATGATCCTGCTGACCCGAGAACCGATCGACACGACGCGGTTGTTGGCCGAAGTCGGATCGCCTCAGGCCGGGGCGACGGTCCTCTTCGTCGGTTCGACTCGGGAGTGGACCGGCGATCGGCGCACCGATCGCCTCGATTACGAAGCGTACGAATCGATGGCGCTCGCCGAGCTGGAGCGAATGGAAGCCGAAGCGCGGCGCCGCTGGCCGCTCGTCGGCTGCGCGATGGTCCATCGCCTCGGAACGGTCGCCCTCGGCGAAGCGAGCGTCGCGGTCGCCGTCAGCGCCGCGCATCGGGACGGGGCCTTCGAAGCGGCGCGGTGGCTGATCGACACGCTCAAGGATCAGGTTCCGATCTGGAAGCGCGAAACGTGGGTCGACGGTTCCCAAGCGTGGGTGCACGGCGAGCGATCGCTCGAAGCCGCCTCCGACGGTGCGTTGCCCGCTGAAGCGACGACCGATGGCGCATCGCCGGATGCCGAGACTCTCACTGTCGATTCCCCCGACCTCGTAGCGCCGTCCGATTCCCTGAAGGCGAACGGATCCGAGGTGCGATCGTGACTCGGTCGGTCGATCAGATCGACCGGCCGGTCGCCGGGACGCTCGAGACGCCGCTCGCCGCGGCAGCCGAGCGACGATCGTTGATCGATCGATTCGGGCGCGTCCACCGGAGTCTGCGGCTGAGCGTTACCGACCGCTGCAACATCCGCTGTTTCTATTGCATGCCCGATGAGGCGATCCGGTTTCGGCGACGCGCCGAAATTCTGACCGACGAGGAGTTCGCGCGGTTCGTTTCGGTCGCGGCGCAGTGGGGGATCGAGCGAGTGCGGATCACGGGAGGGGAGCCGCTCCTGCGCGAGCGGCTCGATCGACTCGTCGCACTCCTTCGGGCGATTCCCGGCATCCGCGAGTTGGCGCTGACGACCAACGGCATGCTGCTGGACGAACAGGCCCGAAGGCTGCGCGATGCGGGACTCGACCGGATCAACATCAGTCTCGACACGCTCGAACCCGAGACGTTTCGCGAGATCGCTCGTCGCGACGGACTCGAGCGGACCCTCGCCGGGATCGATGCGGCGCTCGAGGCCGGGTTCCCCAAGATCCGACTCAATGCGGTCGCGATCGCCGGACTGATCGAACGCGATGCGGTGCCGCTCGTCGAGTTCGCCCGCGCTCGCGGTCTCGAGATGCGGTTCATCGAGTTCATGCCGCTGGACGGCGATCGGAACTGGTCGGCCGATCGAGTCGTTCCGGGAGAGCGACTGCGTCAACGGATCGAAGCGGCACTCGGCCCGCTCGAACCGATCGAACGTTCCGATCCGGCTCAACCGGCGGTCGACTGGCGATTCGCCGATCGCTCCGGAATCGTCGGTTTCATCGAGCCGGTGTCGCGCCCCTTCTGCGGCGCCTGCGATCGTCTCAGGCTGACGGCCGAAGGTCAGGTCCGCAACTGTCTGTTCTCGACCGTCGAATGGGATGCTCGAGCGCTGCTGCGCAGCGGAGCGAGCGACCAGGCTCTCGGAGAACTGCTGCGCGACTGCACCGCCGCCAAACGCGCCGGGCATGGGATCGACTCTCCGGCGTTCGAGCGGCCGGAGCGAGCGATGTATCAGATCGGCGGTTGAACGAGAACGGCGACGTTGGCGACCTCGGTTCGGCCCCCTCCGCGTAACGCCGTCGCCATCCTTTCGTCGCTCAGTCGTCGTTCGCTTCGCGATCGGCTGAAGCGATCGCGGCGACCGGCAGCGACGGGAGCGTGTTCGGAACCGAATCCCACCAATGCTTGGCGTCTCGCGCCAACTGGAACATCGCGAAGCGACTGCGAGCCGTCCAGCGCGAGTGACAGCCGCGAACATGACGGACTGCCGTCGGCGTGCAGCCGAGCTTCTGTTTGTACTCCTCGTCGCCTCGCATGTAGTCGATGCCGCGCCAACGCTCATCAAGCGCCGAGCGGAGGAGGCCGATCTGGACAAGCCAGCCCGGTTCCAACCGAATCGACTCGGGGTCGATCCCGGTCTGATACGAGTAGAAGTACCGATCGAAGAAGGGACCGGTCTGGATGCCGATCGGTTTGCCTTGGTGTTCGATCCAGACGATCTTCCAGAGTCCGCGGTCGAACAGGGCGGAGGAGGCCGCGGCATAGAACGGTCCGAACTGCGGATCGGCGAAACAACCCGGCTCGCCGAGCGAGCGCCGTCGCTTCTGATGCAGTTCGACCACCAGGTCCTGCGCCCGCTCGAATGCCGCTCGATCGTCGGCGAATCGGAGCGTCACCTCACCCGAATCGAAACGACGTTGGAGTTGCTTGAGCTTGCGGCGCGTCTTGCGCGAGCAGTAGTCGGTGATCCCCCATGGCTGCTCGGAAAACGCGAGCCGCCAGGTCGACAGATGGCCGCATTCGAGGCGTCGTCCTTCACCGGGCAACAGTCGCTCGATCAGCTGGCCCGTCGTAAGGTCGTCCGCGGCGACTCCGTCCCACTCCCATTCGTCCCACCGGACGCTCGGAGCCCCCGCACCGGTGCGGCGCGAGAAGGCATCGGCGATCGTCTCGACCACTTCCGCTTCACGACCCTCGGCGGCGATCACGCCGATCCCGTCCGAGCAGGCATGTCCCGAACTTGCGAGCGACATCAGCCGCCCGTGAATCAGGTGCCGCGACCGAACCGCCGCCAGTCCGCCGAGCGGTGATCCGTCGTCGGCCGTCACCCACGCGACGCGCATCTCGCTCGATCGGCCGTAGGAACGGAACCAGGCCTCGAGCCACTCGTGTCGCAGACAGGGCGAACGACGGACGAGCGAGTTCCAGTCATCGGCGATCGCGGCGAAACGGTCGATCGACGTGAGCCAGCTGAGACGAGGCATGTCGCGGTGCTTTCCCGAGGGGAGACATCGAAGGTCATGCAGGCGGCGAACGGACGGAACAGGACGCCGAGGTGCGGAGCAGGAGGGGGACGCTCGCAGCGAGCCCCGGCGGAACGCCTCAGCGACGTCCCATCGAGAACGTGCCGTGGTCCTTGGCCGAGCGATAGGTTGCCTCGAACCGACAATCGGTCACCGTCGCGGTGAAGCAGAACGTGCCGAACAGTCTCCCCAGGTGCTTGCTGCCGGCCAGGTGTAGCCCCTGCTCGTCCGCGCCGACGACGTTCAGCACGACGTCGTAACGAAAGGGAAACAGACCGAAGAAGCGTCCGCGAAACTCCGCCCGGTACTTTCCGTCGCCGCACGGCGAAATCGTCGCCTTCAGCGGACCGTGATGCCCCGAGCGACAGCTGCGCCACTCGCCGCTCCAGCAGCCGGTCGGCTCGGCGATCGTCACCGGATCGCCCCCCATCGCAGCCGCGCGACCGAGATCGCCGACCGAGACGACGGCTGCCGTCAGCGCGAAGCACGACGCGAGCATCAGACGCCGCGTGACGAAAGACGAGTGTCCGAGAGAGGGCATGCGTCGGGTCTCCTCGTTCGATGGGGCAAAGGGACAGCGAGTGATTCGGAGGACGGGACCGTAGCGATCGCGACGACGTTCGGGGACCGAATCGCTCGATCGAGTCGACGGGACCGTCGCATCCGTCACCGTCGCGCGTCGGCAGACTTTCCGAGGAAACGCACGCTCGGCGCACGACGACCCGGAAACCGTAGTCCGAACTCGGACGGCAGGTCGTCGCTCGCCGTGAATGCCGTGGGAAATCGAGCGACCGCTTTGCATCGCGTCGTCGAATCGGTCACCATGACCGCGCTGTCGACCGCTGCCGAAAGCAGAAACCCAGCGATGGCATGCCGCTCGGTTCGGTCGGGACGAGTCGAATCGACCTGTCCGGTTCGAGCGACGAACGACCTTCCGTTTCGCCTGTCGGGAACGATCGATGACCGAGGCTCCGCGAGACCGCTCCGCCTCTGAAGGCCCCGCTCCGTTCTGGAAGGTCTGGCGGTGGAAGTTCCACTGGCAGGTGTTGCTGGCGGTGGTGGTCGGTGCGGTGATCGGCCTGGTCTGGGCGCGACTGATCGTCTTCTGGGAACGGAGCGAGAACGGGGGCGGGACGCTCGCCTCGATCGCCGGCTTCAAGCTGCAGGTGATCAAGCTGATCGGCGACCTGTTTCTCGCCGCGCTCAAGTCGGTCGTCGTCCCGCTGGTCGTGTCGTCCCTCGCGCTGAGCGTCTCGGGGCTCGGGGCCCGCCAGGGATTCGGCAAGATGGCCGGCATCACTCTCGGGTACTTCCTGACCTCCAGCCTGATTGCCGTGGTGATCGGCTTGGTCTGCGTCAATCTGATCCGTCCGGGCGACTCGCCGACCGAGACGCCGCTGCTCGACGCCGCGTCGGTCTCGCGGCTCGAGGAAGGGCTCGGCAACGAGACCAAGACGGTCCAGTCGCGCTCGGCCGGAACGTCGACCGGCGATCTGTTCGCCGTCTTCCGCAACCTGATTCCGGCCAATCCGTTTCAGGCGGCGGCCGAGACGAATCTGCTCGGGCTGATCACCATCGCGGTCGCGATCGGGTTGATGGTTCCTCGTCTGGCGCCGCATCTGTCGAAGCTCGCGACCGATCTGCTGCAGGTCGTCCATGACATCACGATGGGGATCACCAACGCGATCCTGCGGACCGCGCCGATCGGCGTCGGCTGTCTGATGATCGCGACGCTCGCCGAGCAGGGGGCGAAGCTGCTGCGAGCCGATCAGGCCGAGAACCTGTTGTCGCTGCTCGGCAGTCTCGGCTGGTTCGCGGCCGCGACGATCATCGGGCTGACGCTGCACGTCACTGTCGTGCTGCCGACCTTCCTGTTCCTGTTCGGTCGCATCTCGCCGCTGAAGCACTATCGCGCGATGATGCCGGCGATGCTGACCGCCTTCAGCACCTCCAGCAGCAACGCGACATTGCCGGTTTCGATCGACTGTGTCGAGAACGGCGTCGGCGTCTCGAACCGGACGGCAAGCTTCGTGCTGCCGCTCGGAGCGACGGTCAACATGGACGGCACCGCGCTCTACGAGTGCGTTGCGGCGATGTTCGTCGTCCAGCTCTTCGGCATCGATCTGCCGATGGCCGATCAGCTGCTGGTCGTGATCGTCGCGCTGCTGACGAGCGTCGGTGTCGCGGGAGTGCCGAGCGCATCGCTCGTCGCGATCATCATCATCCTGCAGGCGCTCGAGACGCAGTTGCGAGGGCGAGGGATCGAGGCGCCGCTGCTCGGCGGTCTGGCGCTCATCCTGGTCTTCGATCGCGTGCTCGATATGGCTCGAACCGTCGTCAACATCCTCTCCGATTCGGTCGGGACGGTGATCGTCGCCCGTGCCATGGGAGAGACCGATCTGTTCTCGCGGCGCGACTGACTCGACCGTTCCCCATCACGGCCGTCGTCGGTTCGCCGCGTGTTGCTCGTCCGTCGTTCCGCTTCCGCCACCGGAGATCGCTGCGATGTTCGACTTGCTTCCGATGTTCGTGGCATCCGGACAGTCGGCGGGGCTGCTCGGCGAATCGCCGCAGCGCCGTCCTGCCGAGTCGGCGCTGCGGCGCCGGTCACTGGTCCTGATCGCCCTGTTCGCCGCCGTGCTGCTGGTTGCCGCGCTTGGTCTCGCGACCTCCGCCCAGGGGCAGCAACCGAACGCGACACCGAAGGACACGGTCGTTCCGAACGTCCCGGGGCAGCCGCTCGAAAGTCAGGTCGAGCGGATCGTCCAGGCGCTCGAGCTGCTCGGTCAGCCTCTCGAACCGGCGCTCGCCGAACGACTTGCCGCGACCCTCGCGCTTCCCGATGACCAGTCGGCCGAGAAGCTCCAGGAACTCCTCGATCCGCTCGTGCTGGTGCATGTGCATATCAATCCCGAGAGTCGGGTGAAGATCGATGCCGGTGCCGCTCCGCCGCAGCTGGTGGAGCAGGGGTGGAGCGTCTTTCTGGTCAAGGTGCACAACCAGGCGGGAGTGACCGCTCCGCTGCGTGTGTCGAGTCCGAACGCGAATCCGATCCACGTCCGCTCGACCGGAGCGGCTCGTGGGAACGGCGCGATCGATGCCGAAGCGTTGTCGGATCGCTGGATGGATGTCCGGATGCATGACGAGCGGCCGCTGACGCCGAACCTCTCGGGACTGGAGGTCGAGTATCGGATCGTGCAGCTCTTTTCGCGGGACCGAGGGGAGCGGGAGGCGACGTTGGCGTTCGACGTCGGTCAGGGGACTCAGGATCTCGGCTTCCGCAACGAGCTGCCGATCCTCTTCCGTTCGCGTCCGGCGGTCGAGGTAACGCTGGACGTCGTCGACTTCGACGGCCAGCCGACCATCGCGCACTTCGTCTTTCGCGATCCGCTCGGCCGCGTCTATCCGGCGCGTTCCCGGCGACTGGCTCCCGACTTCTTCTTTCACGATCAGATCTATCGCGGCGACGGCGAAACGGTGCTGTTGCCGCCGGGGCGCTACGAGGTGACCTGGACCCGCGGGCCGGAGTATCGGATCGAGCGACGGACGATCGAAGTGCCGGCCGCCGAAACGCATCGCGAGTCGTTTCGGTTGTCGCGCTGGATCCATCTGGCGCCGCTGAACTGGTATTCGGGAGACCACCACGTCCATGCCGCCGGATGTGCCCACTACGAATCGCCGACCGAAGGGGTGACGCCGGCCGACATGATGCGACACATCGTCGGCGAAGATCTGAACGTCGGCTGCGTGCTCGCTTGGGGACCGTGCTGGTACTACCAGAAGGAGTTCTTCGAAGCGGGCGTGCATCAACTCTCGAGCCCGAACAACCTGATGCGCTATGACGTCGAAGTGTCGGGGTTCCCTTCGTCGCACGCCGGGCATCTCTGCTTGCTGAACCTGAAGGAGGACGACTACGAGTGGCCGTCGCCGCAGAAGTTCGATTGGCGTTACGGGCCTGAAGGAGGAACGTTCGACGGGACGCGAACCAGCTACATCGGCGAGTGGCCGAGTTGGGATCTGCCGGTGCTTCGCTGGGGGAAACAGCAGGGAGGGATCGTCGGCTTCTCGCACAGCGGCTGGGGGCTGCAGGTTTCCGGCAACGAACTGCCGACCGACGAGATGCCGAAGTTCGACGGGATCGGGGCGAACGAGTACGTCGTCGACGTCTGTCATGACGTCGTCGATTTCATCTCGGCGGTCGACACTCCGGCGATCTGGGAACTGAACATCTGGTACCACACGCTCAATTGCGGCTACACCGCGCGGATCAGCGGCGAAACCGACTTTCCGTGCATCTACGGCGAGCGAGTCGGTTTGGGGCGGGTCTACGTCAAGCTCCCTGCCGGAACGTCGCTGAACTACGAGCGATGGATCGAGGGGATTCGCGACGGTCGCTCGTACTGCGGCGACGGGCTGAGTCATCTGATCGACTTCACGGTCGGCGGACTCGAAGTCGGCGCGCCGGGAGTCGACGGTCGAGCGAGCGTGCTCGCGGCGAAGCGAGGGGAATCGCTGAAGGTGGCGGTGCGAGCCGCGGCGCTGCTCGATCCGACTCCGCATCCGGAGCTGCAGAACCGGCCGTTGGATCAGCAGCCGTACTGGCATGTCGAGCGGGCTCGCGTCGGCGCGACGAATCGAGTGCCGGTCGAGCTGGTCGTGAACGGACGAGTCGTCGAGACGCGCGAGATCGACGGCGACGGCGAGATCGAGGAGCTGACGTTCGACTGGACTCCGGAGCGCTCGAGTTGGGTGGCGCTGCGGATCTTTCCGAGCTGCCACACCAATCCGGTCTTCGTCGAAGTCGACGGGGAGCCGATCCGAGCCAGTCGTCGGAGCGCGGAATGGTGCCTGAAGGCGGTCGACGTCTGTTGGAACGCGAAGCAGTCGCAGATCCGGGACTTCGAACGCCCCGAGGCCGAAGCGGCCTACGAAACGGCTCGCGAAGCCTACCGCCGCCGCCTCGAGGAATCGTTCGACGACCGTTAAACGTCCGCCGCACCGAGCCCCCCGCGCCCCCCCAGCCCGCAGCGTCAGCAAGGGGTCCCCGTGCCCTCCAGCCCGCAGCGCAAGCGCAGGGGTCCCCGCGCCCCCCAGCCCGCAGCG
>CAZZBI010000157.1:0-286 GCA_964652385.1 uncultured Pirellulaceae bacterium
GGTCTACCGTTCGGCGTTCCGGGGGTCAGCGACAACATCACTCAGGGGCTCGAAGGGGGCAACGCCAGTCTCATCTCGCGCAACCTGATCGCCAACTCGGCGGAATGCGTCGTGACGGCGCACTGCTATGACGCGATGGTCGGCCTGCACCATTGCGACAAGAATGGTCCCGGCTTCGCCATGGCGCTGGCGCGGATGAACTATCCGGGGCTGATCGTCAGCGGCGGGAGCATTCGTCCCGGTTGTCATCGCGGTCGCGACACCTCGATCCTCGACGTCTACGATT
>CAZZBI010000157.1:296-10002 GCA_964652385.1 uncultured Pirellulaceae bacterium
CCGCTTGTCCCGGCCCCGGCGGCTGCGGCATCGCCGCGAGCTTCAACACCTGGGGGATCTTCCTCGAGGCGATCGGACTGATGCTCCCGGCGAGCAGCTCGATTCCGGCCGAAGGGGACGGCAAGCGACAGGAGTGCCGACGTGTCGGCGCGGCGATCCGTCGCCTGCTCGAACTCGACCTGCGCCCCCGAGACATCCTGACTCGGCGCGCCTTCGAGAATGCCGCGGTCGCGATCGCCGCCGCCGGCGGTTCGACCAACGGCGTGCTCCATCTGCTGGCGCTCGCGAACGAGGCGCAGGTCGATTTCGGACTGCGCGATCTGCAGGCGATCTTCCGACGGACGCCGGTCATCTGCAGCTTCGCCCCGCGCGGCAAGCGGACGATGGTCGATCTGCACAAGCTCGGCGGCACCCCGATGCTGCTCCGCCGACTGCTCGAAATGGGGCTGCTGCACGGCGATTGCATGACCGTGACGGGAAGGACGATGGCCGAGAACCTGGCCGATGCGCCGACCGTTCCCGACGATCAGGATCTGATCGCCCCGGTCGACGCGCCGTTCAAGGCGTATGCCGACATGCAGATCTGCTTCGGCAACCTCGCTCCCGACGGCATCGTCTTCAAGGTCTCGAGCATGAAGTCGCCCGAGTTCCGCGGGACGGCGATCTGCTTCGACGATGCGCGAGCCGTGCAGGAAGCGGTCGAAGCGGGGAAGATCCGACCGGGGCATGTCATCGTGCTTCGGTACCTGGGGCCGGTCGCGAGCGGCATGCCCGAGGTGCTGGTGGCGAGTGCGGCGCTCAGCGTTCCCGAGCTCGACGGCAAGGTCGCGATGGTCAGCGATACCCGCGTCTCGGGCGTCTCGCACGGCGCGATCGGCGTACACTGCGCTCCCGAAGCGGAGGTCGGCGGCCCGATCGCCTTGGTGCGCGACGGCGACGGCATCGCCTTTGACCTGCTCGCCGGCACGCTCACCTGGGAGGTCGCCGACGACGAGATCGCTCGACGCCGCGCGGCATGGCAACCGCCGGCACGTCGACCGACGCGCGGCTATCTGGCCGACTTCGCCGCCACCGCCGCTCAGGCCGATCGAGGCTGCGTCAGCCGCGCGCTCTACGGTGGCGTCTGAGTCGAGACGCCGGCAAGGGATCGGCGACTTTCGGATGCGCGCGGCCGACCGCTCGGTCGCTCAGCGAAGCACGCATGCCAGTCGCAACGCGTCCCCGAGTCGTACCTCGAACGGATCGAGGCGCGGACGCTCCGAAGTCGCGAGGTGACATTCCTTGCAGACTCGCCCCTGGCCGTGCGAGGCGCGACCGGCATCGAACGGTCGCTTCTCGAAGGGGCCTGCCTCGTCGGGCGTGGCCAGGTCGGCGGCGACGTGACAGTCGCCGCAGCGTCCCGCCGATCCATGCCCCGGTGCGGGGTCGAGCGGTCGGACATCGGGCTCCGAATGCCGCGGCGTCTCGCCTCGTTCGCACGCCGGCTGCGGCGCCGCGACGTGACAGACCGCGCAGTTGCGCAGCACCCGCTCCGGTCGCTGTTCGAGTGTCGCGCGCTCGGCGCCGCTCCGGTGACAGCGCGTGCAGCAATCGAACGATCGCCCGTTCGCTCCGACCGATCGATCCGTCCGGTCCCCCGCTTCGACGCGACAATCGCTCGGCGCGCCGAGCGCCGTCAGATACCGCTCTCCCGCTGCGCTCGGCACGCCGTCCGCGATCGGTCGCCACGCGGCGGTGAAGATCGGCTCGCCATCGTCCGACATGGCAGGCGCTCGTCGGGCAAGTCGCTGCTGCGGATCCCCGGCACCGACCGCCCGCCCCCACTCGAACGCCAACGAGAGCGCTCCGAGCAGCGCGACGGTCGCGGCGACCGCGAGCACCATCCAGCTCCCTCGGCGCGGACGATGCACGGCGCTCGGCATTACCGCTGCCGGAACGGTCGATCCCTCGTGATCCGCCGGCACTCCTTCGCGAGCCGAGCGGTCGACTTGCGCGACGACCTCCCGCAGGTCTCGTTCCTCGCTCGACTCTCCTGCCGGAACGCCGTCGAGCCACGGAGCACGGCGCAGCGGTCGAGCGGCGACGATCGCCCGAGCCGTCCGGTCGCACTCGGCAGCCGCATAGCGCAGCCGCTCCGCGATCGGGCCCGTCTCGAAGTCCGTAAGTCGTTCGATGGCCGAGAGGTCGTCCTCCCGGTCGGGGATCGGTGGGTGATCCGATTCGCTCGGCGTCATCGTCCGGCTCCGGTTCCCTTGGGTTGGTGCGTCGTTCGGTCGAGAGTCGAGGGAGAAGGGTCGGCAAGTCGGAGCGCCAACGCATCCAATCCGGCTCGCACCCGGTTCTTGGCGGTCGCCAAGCTGCACTGCTGTTGCCGAGCGATCTCGGGATAGGTCGCCTGGCCGAAGAACCTCAATCGGATCGCCTCGGCCTGCGTTTCGTTCAGTTCGTCGATCGAAGCGAGCAGACGTTCATGATCCTCGCGCCGGATCGCTGCCGTCGACGGATCGGGCTCGGCGGAAGGGGACTCGTCCCCCCGCACGCCGTCCGAGTCGTCATCGTCGACACGGCGCATCGCCCGCTCGCGCGACTCGATCGCACCGCGCCGCCGGCACTGGTTCAGGAGGATGGTCCAGAGCCAGGTCCGGAACGCATAGGCCGAGTCGTAACCGGGCAAGTACCGATAGGCCGCCAGGAACGTCTCCTGGACCGCTTCATCGGCGCTCTCGGGCGACAACCCTCGCGACAACGCCAAGCTCAGTAGCGGCAGGCGATAGCGGCCGACCAGTCGATCGAACGCGGCCGATTCGCCGTTCAACACGGCGCCGACGATCTCTCGGTCGGAACGAGAGTCGTCCCGATCGTCCCGCGTTCGATCGTCCCCTGCCGGATCGTGCGAACCGGAAGCCGCGCGGCGCGTCATCCGTTCGTCCCATAACCGCATGCTCGGTGCATCGCTCGCTCCGCAGAGCCTGTCGCGGCCGATCTCGCGAAACGGCTCGAACCGCCCCTTCGCGACGACCTGCCTCATGCCGGCCGTCCGACGCTTATAGACGCCGGCCGATCCGATCGGCTAACGCGTTCGGGCCGAACCCGGGAATCGACCGGGAACTCCTGCTGCTCCCCCGTCGCAGCCCCTCTACTCGCCGGCCCAGCAGCTGGCAGGCAATCGCAGCGGCTCGAGAATCCGGTCGATCCGCGTCAGCTCTTCGACGGTGAACGACCGGTTGGCCAGTGCACCGCAGTTCTGCCGGAGCTGCTCCGGGCGGCTCGCGCCGACCAGCACGCTGGTGATCCGCGGATCGCGCAGGATCCAGGCGATCGCCAGCTGCGAGAGCGACTGTCCGCGTTCCTTGGCGAGCGAATCGAGTTGCCGGACGATCGACAGCACCTCGGGGGCGAGTTCCTCACCCCGCAACAGGCTCCCCGGAATGCTGGCGCGCGATCCGGGAGGGATTCTCCCGTCCAGGTACTTGTCGGTCAGCAGTCCCTGGAAGAGCGGGCAGAAGGCGATCACGCCGAGCCCTTGGTCCCCCGTGACGTCGAGCAGCTTCTTCTCGATCCACCGATTGAACATCGAGTAGTTCGGCTGGTGGATCGTCAGCCGCGGAAAGCCGAGCTCGCGGCAGATCTCGACCGAGCGGCGCGTCTGGTCGGCCGTGTAGCTGCTGATGCCGACATAGAGCGCCTTGCCTTGCCGCACCGCGGTGTCGAGCGCCCCGAGAGTCTCGTCGAGCGGCGTGTCGGGATCGAACCGATGACTGTAGAAGAGATCGACGTAGTCGAGCCTCAGTCGGCGAAGCGACTGATCGAGACTCGCCAGCAGGTACTTCCGCGAGCCCCATTCGCCGTAGGGGCCGGGCCACATGTCGTAGCCTGCCTTGGTCGAGATGATCAGCTCGTCGCGAGGGAACTCGGCAAGGCATTTGCCGACGTTCTCCTCGGCCGAACCGTAAGGAGGGCCGTAGTTGTTCGCCAGGTCGAAGTGAGTGATCCCCAGATCAAACGCGGCCCGAAGCATCGCGCGCTGGTTGTCGGTCGGAGTCGGGCCGCCGAAGTTGTGCCAGCAGCCGAGACTGATTTCGGGGAGCTTCAGTCCGCTGCGTCCGCAGCGGCGATAGTTCATGCGTCCGTCGTACCGGCCGGGATCGGGAACGTACATCGTAGGGGGTCTCGCATCGAAGTCACGATCGACCGCACTCCGGTCGCTCGGCAGTCTCCAACGGGAGCGCTCGGCCGGTCAAGACGCCTGGCGCGGCGAGCGGCCGCGCGGGGCGCCGGCCTGCTCTCCGGCTCTCTCGCCCCCTGCCCCTCGATCGCCGCGACTCTAGAATCGCGGCTTCGCGTCCGAGTCCGCTCTCTCGCTCGCTTCCGTCCTTTGCACGAGCCGCTCGCATGACCTGGAACCTGACTTCGATCGACGACGACGAACTCGCTTTGCTCGCGCGAGCGTGGACCTTTCCGGCCGACTCGATCTATCTGAATCACGGCTCGTTCGGTCCGCCGCCGCGCGAGGTCCGGATTGCGCGGCGCGACTTGATCGATCGCCTGGACGATCAGCCGATGCAGTTCTACGTCCGCGACCTCGAACCGGCGTGGCTGTCGGCTCGTCGCCGACTGGCCGAGTTCGTCGGCGCTCGGGAGCAGGATCTGGCGTTCGTCGAGAACGCGACCTACGGGATGAACGTGGTCGCCGAAAGCGTGCGGCTGCAGGCCGGTGACGAAGTGCTGCTGAACGCGCAGGAGTACGGCGCGGTCCGAAGGATCTGGGAGCGAGCCTGCGCCCGATCCGGCGCCCGCATCGTCGAAGCGCCGTTCGAATTGCCGGTCCGCTCGCACGACGCGATCGCCGAGGCGATTCTCGAGCGGATCACGTCTCGGACACGACTGATCATCGTCAGCCACATCACGTCGGCCGGAGCGGTGACGATGCCGGTCGAGCGGATCGTTGCCGAAGCAAAGGCACGAGGCGTGGCGGTCTGCATCGACGGTCCGCACGCGATCGCGCAGCTGCCGGTCGATCTCGACGCGCTCGGTGCCGACTATTACGTCGCCAGTCTCCACAAATGGCTCAGCGCGCCGCTCGGCTCGGGCTTCCTGCATGTCCGCGAGGAACATCACGCGTCGGTCCGTCCGCCATTGCTCAGCTGGGGGCGACTGTTGCCGGCGCTCCCCGAGCGATGGGACGAGCAGTTCCGCTGGACCGGCACGCGCGATCCGAGTCCCTACCTGACGGTGCCGACCGCGATCGGATTCCTCGAGCGCATCGGCGTCGAGCGATTCCGTGACGTCGCGTTCGAGATGGCTCGGCGCGTGCGCGGCGAACTCGAAGCGCTCCTCGGCCAACCGGCGATCGTCCCGGACGATCGCGCCTATTACGGCTGCATGACCGAAGTGCTGTTGCCCGCCGGAGACTGGTCGGGGCTGCAGGATCGACTGCGGCGCGAGGAAGGGATCGAGGTGCCGATCGTTCGCCTGGACGATCGGTGGGCGGTCCGCGTGTCGTGCCACCTGTACGTCCGCCGAGCCCATATCGATCGGCTGATGCTGGGGCTCGAACGGCTGGTCGTCCGCGCCGCGCCCCGCCGCGTCTGAGCACGGTCGTCGCGGCGACCGGATCGCCCCCCGCTCAGTCCGCTCCTTCCTCCTGCTCATCGACGACGACGTCGCGGGTGCGGAAGCTGAGACCGCTGAAGGCGTAATGCTGTTCGCCGTGTGCACTGCGCCAGGGGCGAATCAGCCGAGCCGCGGCAACGCGGTCGCGTAGCGCCGCATCGAACTCGAGCGAGTGGAGCGGCACGCGAGGGTCGGCGTGCGGCGGGACCCGCTGCCGCTCGAGCACCTCGGTCAGAATCCCCTCGAACGCCTCGTCCGGGACCTTCGCCAGCGACGGCATCAGACGACTCGACACCAACACGTTGATGACGATGCCCAAACCGTCGGGGCGCAGCAGATCGATCATTTGCCGCAGATGCCGGACTCGGACCGCGCGAAGCCACTCCCCGAGACTCGGATGTTCCGAGCCGACGGCGGCCTGGCAGATGCTGCCGAGCATGCCGAGCCCCTCGGCCGACAGGACGACGTCGAACGGACCGGGTAGCTCCCAGCCCGGCGCTGCGGCCGCCGCATCGATCGCCTCCTGAACGTCGTGAAAGCCGGGAGAGCGTTCGGCCGAGATCGCTTTCAGACGAGCGACCGACGCGTCGAGCTGCGCCGGGTCGTGAAGGGCATGATGGCGAGTCGGATCGAGCGGCATCTGCTGCGCGTCGAGCGAACGACGCAGCAGATCATCGCCGAAGTCGGCCAGATGAAGATCGACGACGTCGGGTCCAAGACGAGCCAGATCCAGATGCGCCGCGACCGCCGGGCCGACGGCGAGTACCCGCACTCCGGTCTCTTCGACCGACCGGAGCAGCCAGTCGGTGACGCGCTGACGGGACGATACGGCGGAGGGACTCCCCGCGGCTCGCAGACCGGTCGGCTGCGCGGCAATCCTGTCGGGGGATCCGGAATCGGAATCGGACAAGCGAAAGGCTCCTCGGCGGGACGAACTGCCGTCGACACGGCCACGCGAGTCGAAGCGTCATGATAGTCCGAAGCGACGATCCGATCTCGGCCGACCGAGCTCGGCCCGCGAAGACGCGGCCTGACGCTCGGGGGGCCGATCGGCCAAGATGTCGTCGACGCGGCGCTCGGCCCCGCGCGGTCGATTTCCGAACGCCGGCCGCACGTTGTCGCCGCCGCTCTCGGCTCGGACAACACTCCGTCATGAACCGGCTGAGTCATGAACTACCTGACGCACGCTCATCGTCTGTTGTCCGTCCCGGAACCGCCGGATCCGTATGAGGTCGCCGGCACCAGCCTGCCGGACTGGCTGGGGGTCGTCGATCGGAAGATCCGGGTCCGTTCCGCGCCGTCGGCGGTGCTGCTCGAGGACGCCGATTCGCGGCTGCGCGCACTGGCTCGCGGCGTCATGCGGCATCACTTCGACGACGCCTGGTTCCACGAGACCGACGCGTTCCGTCGCTCGACGCTCGAGTTCGCGATCGTCCTGCGAGAGCGTTGGAAGGACGAGACGGGGATGCGGAGCGGATTCGTCGGACACGTGCTCGTGGAACTGCTGCTCGATGCGACGCTTTCGGAGCGGCATGCGGAGCTGCTGGATCGCTACTACGGCGCGATGCGTCAGATCGACGGCCAGGTCGTTCGGAGGATGGTCGAACAGGTCTCGGGGAAGCGAGACGAGCGGATCGGCCTGATCGTTCCCCGGATGATCGCGGAAGGTTTTTTGAGGGACTATGCCGACGATCAAAAGCTCCTCTTCCGGCTGAATCAGGTGATGCGTCGTGTTAGACTGCCCGAGCTTCCGGAGGGGCTCGGATCGTGGCTCCCCGAGGCCCGCCGGACGATTCGCGAGCGAGCCGACGAGCTGATCGCGGCACCGCAGGAGTTTCGCTTGCCCGGCGACGAACGATCGGACGAGGCGGAGGACGGCCGCTGAGCCGTCCTGACGACGCGACGCACGGCATCGGCCCTCCGGCCCCCCTGCGCCGCGGCGTTCGTTCGCCTGGCGGGATTCGAGTCGGCGGCGCGAGCGACCGAGTCGTCGAGCGCGTCGCGACTCGCCCAGTCCGTATCCGCCGCGACTTGCCGTCGGCCGACGCGTCGATCTCGACTTACCCACTCTGCGCCCTCAAGGAACCGACCCCATGAAGTACGGCATGAACCTGCTCCTCTGGACCGGCGAGCTGAACGACGGCCTGATGCCGGTGCTCGAGAGTCTGAAGTCGATGGGCTACGACGGCGTCGAGATTCCGCTCTTCAATCTCGATCTGGACTATGCGGCGTGGGGAAAGCGTCTGGACGATCTCGGGCTGGCTCGAACCGCCGTGACGGTTCGCAACCTCGAGGACAATCCGATCGCGGCCGACGCGGCGACTCGGGCCAAGGGAATCGCCCTGAACTGCCGGACGCTCGACTGCTGCGCGGCGGTCGGCGCGACGACGCTGGTCGGGCCGTACCACTCGGCGCTCGGTCACTTCACGGGGAGCGGGCCGACGAACGACGAATGGAAGCGGGGCGTCGAGAGCATGCGAGCCACGGCGGAACATGCCGGCAAGGTCGGCGTGATGCTGGGCGTCGAAGCGCTCAATCGGTTCGAGTGCTATCTGCTCAACACCCATGCCGACTCGGCGAAGTTCGCTCGTGAGGTCGGACATCCGAACTGTCGGATGATGTACGACACCTTCCACTCGAACATCGAAGAGAAGTGCGTGCGGACGGCGCTGCATTCGTGCGCGGATGTCCTGTGCCACATCCACATCAGCGAGAACGATCGGAGTACGCCCGGGTCGGGGAACATCCGTTGGAAGGAGAACTTCGACGCGATCCACGAGATCGGCTACGACGGCTGGCTGATGATCGAGGCGTTCGGATTGGCGTTGCCGGAACTCGCTGCCGCGACCAAGATCTGGCGTCGGATGTTCGCCACCGAAGAGCAACTGGCTCGCGACGGTCTGGCGTTCATGAAGAGCGAAGTCGCGAAGCGTCGCGGCTGAGTCGCCACCGGCGAGCGGGGCGCCGCTTGCTCGCGCCCCGGTCGATCGCATCAGGAGGGCCGACGGAATGGCCGCAGATCGTTCTGACGAGCCCGAAGAGGACGAGGAACCGATCGGCATGGACGCCGCCGAAGCGCTCGGCCTCGGCGACTTTCTGCATGCCGACCTCGAGGGAGGGCTGTCGATCGACGACCTGGGGCGAGCGTATGCCGAACTGATGTCGACCGGCGACGATCCTTACGAGCCGGTCCAGGCCGAGACGGAACTGGCCGAGATCCACGATCTGGTCGACCGTCAGACGCAGCGCGACGACGGCGAGGATCTGGAGGTGACGCCGCGAGGGATTCTCGAGGCGATGCTCTTCGTCGGCGACGCCGACGATCGAGGGTTCACGTCGCGGCTGATCGCCGGCTTCATGCGCGGCGTCAGTCCCGACGAGGTGGACGAGCTGGTCGCCGAACTGAACGAGAGCTATGCCGAGGAAGGGGCGCCGTACGAGATCGTCGCCGGCAGCGACGGTTATCGGATGCGGCTGAGGCCGGAGTTCGAAGGACTTCGCGAACGCTTCCTCGGCAAGATTCGCGAAGCGCGGCTGACGCAAGCGGCGGTCGACGTCCTGTCGATCGTCGCCTATCGCCAGCCGATCGACCGAGAGGGAGTCGATCAGCTGCGCGGCCAAGGCTCCGGAGCGCTGCTCAATCAGCTGCTGCGACGCAAGCTGCTGCAGCTCGAGATCGATCCGGGACCGCCGAAACGCAAACTCTTCCGGACCGCTCCGAGATTCCTGAAGCAGTTCGGCCTCGAGTCGCTCGAGGATCTTCCGCACAGTCAGGACCTGGATCGCTGGACCGGCTGACGCTGCGAGGCTGGCTCGTGGGCCCGGCTACGGTTGCCGCGTCTTTTCGAATCGACGTCACCGAGGTCACAGAGGGCCCCTGCGCTTGGCGCTTCGGGCTGGGGAGAGCGCCGAGCGGAGGGGACATCGCCCCCCTTGCCGACGCTGCGGGCCCGGGGGCACGAGACGAGCTGGCCTCGACGTGTATCCGCCCCCGGTTGCCGCGTCGTTTCGAATCGAGGTCACCGAGGTCACAGAGGACCCCTGCGCTTGGCGCTTCGGGCTGGGGAGAGCGCCGAGCGGAGGGGACATCGCC
>CAZZBI010000157.1:10102-11922 GCA_964652385.1 uncultured Pirellulaceae bacterium
CCCCTTGCCGACGCTGCGGGCCCGGGGGCACGAAGGCCGGGTGCCCGGTCAGCTCCAGCTCCAGCCGACCGCAACCCCCTTCGGCTCCAACTCGATCGAGTCCCACTTGCCGCAGCAGCACTCCGCCTTCCAGAGATCGCCGACGTCGGTGGCGAGCAACCAGGAACGGACCAGGGATGCCGCGGGCTCCATCAGCACCAGGGCGACGGTGCCGCTCCGATGCTTGCGGACGATCTTGCCGACCGCCTTGCGCAGTCGCGCCCGAGCCGATTCGAGCGTCTCGCCCCCGGGAGGGCAGACCGTTTCGGGATGCTCCTGCCATTGCCGATAGACGCGAGGCTGATGAAGACGCAGGTCCTCGATCAGTCGACCGCTCCACAGGCCGAGGTCGAGGTTATGGAGTGCCTCGACCACCTTCACCTTGACGTCGGCATGAGCCGCAAGCTCGTCGGCGGTCTGCACCGCCGCTCGCCCCGGTCCCGAGTAGATCGCGTCGATCTGCTCGGCGTGCAATTCGTCGGCGGTCCGCTGCACCTGCCGCGTTCCGCTTTCGCTCAACGGGACGTCGAGCGTCCCCTTGATCCGTCCCTGCTCGTCGAAGTCGGTCGAGCCGGGTCGAACGATGATCAGTCGTAACATGGTGGGTCCGGGTTCAGGCGGTCAGGCCGTCCCGGGCAAGCTCCTGCAGCGACTGCAAGGCGGCCGCGTAGTCGTCCCGACGAAAGATCGCCGAGCCGACGACGAGCCAGCGGGCACCTGCCCGCACGCAATCGCCGATGGTTTCCGAGTTGACGCCTCCGTCGACCTCGAGAATCAACGACCGATCGGCCGTCGCCGCAGCGCGCCTGAGCTTGTCGAGCGCGATCGGATCGAAGGCTTGCCCTCCGAACCCCGCATTCACGCTCATCACCAGCAGCAGGTCGCACGCGTCGAGCAGCCCGGTCACGCTTTCCAGGGGAGTCCCCGGATTGATCACGATCCCGCTACCGACATCCGCGGCGCGCAGTCGGTCGAGAAGCGGGGCCGGGTCCGCCACCGCTTCGGCATGGAACGAGATCAAGTCGGCCCCCGCGTCCATGAACGCCTGCAGATACCGACCGGGGTCGGTGATCATCAGGTGGACATCGAGCGGCAGGTCGGTCAGCCGCCGGATCGCTTCCACGATCGGCATGCCGTACGAAAGATTCGGGACGAAGACGCCGTCCATCACGTCCAGATGAAGCGCACGAACCCCCGCCTCTTCCAGCGCACGGATCTCCCGCTCCAGGTTGCCGAAGTCGCACATCAGCAACGAGGGGAGGATCACCGGCCGAGAGACGCCGAGATTCCGGATGCGATCGCGTCGGGACATGAAAAGTAGGCGGCTCCGAAACCGCCGATCGGACCTTCGATTCACCGAGTGCCGAATCGCACCGAAGCGAGCGGTTCCTGACGGATCCGTCGGTCGCCTCCGAGCCCGTCGCGGCCGAACGGCCGGGAAGATCATCGGGGAAGGGAGCGGTTCGCTCCCTTCCCGCGAGGGCTCGCGTCTCTCGCATTCTAACCGTTTCGTGATCCCGGTTCCTAGAGCCTCGCCGCGGATGCTCCGAGGCAACTCGAAAAGAGCTGCCGTCCGTCGGGGTCCGAGCGAGGTAGAACGGCCGGACCACCCCAAAAAACCCCTCTGATCATGGGGGTCCGATCGTCGCGATCTCAGGCGGCCGCCCGCCGGTCTTCCCCCAAGAACGCCTCGATCGTCCCTCCGAGCGACACCGAAAACCGCTCCGGAGCGGTCGCCAACGCATCGCGCAGCTGATCGAGCTGTTCGAGCTGGTTGAGCG
>CAZZBI010000158.1:0-11905 GCA_964652385.1 uncultured Pirellulaceae bacterium
CAACTGGCAGCCCGATCTCCCGGCCGCTCGGTTTCTGCGAGCCGACGTCCGTTATCGCGTCGGGCGGCTCGAAGACGCGATCGACGACTATCGTTTCATCGTCGAGAAGCTTCCCGAGCATGTCGAATCGCATCGGCTGCTCGGCATGCTGTTGAGCGAATCCGGAGACATGGACGGGGCTCGCGTCCAGTTCCTCGAGGTGCTCGAGCTCGCTCCCGACTCGGTCGAAACCAAGCTCGAACTCGCCTACTGCCTGCGGCAGCTGAACGAAGAGGAGGAAGCGGTCGAGCTGGCTCGGCAAGTGATCGAGCAAGGGGACTCGCTCCGCAAGGCGGCGGCGATGGAGTTGCTTTCATCGGTCGCCGTGCAGCGGGAGCGATACGACGAAGCGGTCGAGTGGCTCGACAAGGCCCTGCGACTCGCTCCCCCCAGTGCCGACCTCTGCTTCGCCATGGGAACGGCGCTCAACTTCGCCGGCAGGACCGACGAAGGAAAGCGGTACCTCGATCAGGCTCAGCAGTTCCGCGAGATGGACGAGCGAGTCGACCAGCTCCTGGCCGATCTGGTCGATCAGCCCTCGTCGGTCGAGCTCCGCTTCGAGATGGCTCAGCTGATGTTCCGCCAAGGGCTCGACGAAACCGGCTCGATGTGGCTCAGGACCCTGCTCGAGATCGATCCCGAGCATGAACCGAGCCATCGATTGCTGGCCGGTTATCTGGCGTCGGTCGGCAAGCGGGAGACGGCCGAGATGCACCGGCAGCGGGCCGATGCGATCGCGGCGGAACGAGCGGCTCGCGGAGGGGGAGCCGTGCCGATCGGCCCCCAGCCGGCTCCCGCGCCACCCCCCGGCGTGCCCGCTTCTTCCTCGGCCGAACGCTCCGGCGGTTGAGCGGACGGGAACCGACCGGGACGGCCGGATGCGTTCGGGGGAGTCTGCGGACCCGCTCGAATCATCGGCCCGAGGCGGCTTCAGTAGGTCGCGTCGCCCCCGTCGTGCCTGTCGGGCCGGTTCCGAGCGGTCGAATCGAACTCGTTCTTTCGATCGGACAGGCAGTCTGGACAAGCGTCGAAGGAATCGGGTAGACTTCGGGACTCGGTCGAAGCCCCCGCGTGCGCCGGCTCGGCTGATTCCCGTTACCGCTGTCGCAATCCGGAGTTTGGAGGAGTGGATGGTCAAGTTGCAGGTGCGTGATCGCGAGTCGATCCAGGATGCGGTTCGTCGCTTCCGGAAGTTGGTCGAGCGCAGCGGGATCAAGAAGGAAATGCGTCGGCGCGAGTACTACGAGAAGCCGAGCGAGGTGAAGCGTCGCGCCCGTCTGCGGGCCGAGCGTCGTGCCAAGCGAACTCGCCTGGGCTGATGTCCGAGGATCTTTCGACTCCGCGAGCGCTGCGTCGTTCGCGTTGGAGTCCCGATCCGTGATCGAACTGCGGCGGCACCGAGCATCCTGCATGGAGGCTCGGTGCCGTCTTGCGTTTCGGTTCCGTTCGAGCCCCCGGCGCGGCTCGTCGAGAGGCAACTCGGCCGCACGCCGCGCCGGTTTCCCCGCCGTCGGACGCTCGGCTGATCGGACTCGACCGCAGGGCCGTCGCTCTCGAGCCGTTGTTTCCCTTTCGCGTCCGTACGTCGAGTCGAGGCTCGTCAATGTCGAACCCGCAGATCGTCGATGTCGCGTTGGGGGAACGTAGCTACCCGATCCTGATCGGCCCCGGTCTCCTTCGCCCCTCGGCGACGACGAACCGACCGCAGCGTGAAGGCTCGGTCGCCGCGATCGAAATCCGTTCGCGGCTCGAGCCGACCCGAGTGATCGTCGTCTTCGATCGTGCCGTGCTCGAGCTGGCTGACGAGGTATCGCGGGGGCTCGAATCGCTCGACGTTCGAGTCGCTCGGATCGAAGTGCCGTCGGGAGAGGCGTCCAAGTCGGTCGCGCAGCTCGAACGGCTCTGGAACGAGTTCCGCTCCGCCGGAGCCGACCGTGACTCGATCGTCGTCGCGATCGGCGGCGGAGTGCTCGGCGATCTGGCCGGATTCGCGGCGGCGAGCTACGCGCGCGGGCTTCGCTTCGTCCAAATTCCGACGACGCTTCTGGCTCAGGTCGACAGCAGCGTCGGCGGCAAGACCGGCATCAATCTGGCGGCCGGCAAGAACCTGGTCGGCGCCTTCTGGCAACCGAAGCTCGTCCTGATCGACACCGATTCGCTGACGACGCTTCCCAGGCGGGAATACGTGTCGGGGCTGGCCGAGGTGATCAAGTACGGGATGATCGGCGACGAACGGCTGCTCGAACGTCTGGAGCATGAGGTCGAACCGATTCTCGCTCGTGATGCTGCGGTGCTGACCGACGTGATCGCCTCATGCTGCCGAGCCAAGGGGGCGGTCGTCGAGCGCGACGAGTTCGAGCGAAGCGGTCTGCGAGCGTCGCTCAACTACGGCCACACCTTTGCCCACGCTTTCGAGAACGTGCTCGGTTACGGCCGGCTGCTGCACGGCGAAGCGGTCTCGATCGGGATGGCGTGCGCCGCGCGACTGGCGATGCACCTCGGACGGTTCTCCGCGGCCGATGCCGAGCGACAGGATCGCCTGTCGGCTCGTTTCGGCTTGCCGGTTCGGATCCCGCGAGCCGATCATCAGGAGCTGATCGAGGCGATGGGGCGGGACAAGAAGGTCAGTCACGGCCGGCTGCGGTTCGTCCTGCCCTCGGGCATCGGCCGAGTCGAATTGGTCGGCGACGTCGATCTCGAGCTGGTCCGACAAGTCCTCGTCGAACTGACCGACGATCGGGGCTGAGGCGACCGTCGATCGAGTCAGCGATTTCGTTCGTCGTCCTTGCCGAGCGTCTCGGACCAGCGCTGCAGCACCGCCTGGGCATGCTCGTTCCCGTAGTTGCCGAGCACTCCGGCCGACACGATCCGTCGGGCGACGTCACCGACGCGTCGAGCGAGCGCCGCATCCTTGCGACAGGCGGCTTCGATATCGGCGGCGACCATCGCGATTTCGTCGGCCGTCTTCGAGCGATCCAGCAGCGGGCGCATCCGGTTCCGAAACGCTTCGTCGTCGGCCGCCGGTCGACCTCCCGGGCGTTCTGCCGCCTCGGTCGGTTCCGGCATCAGCGATTCCGCCGAGACTCCGGCCGCTTGTGCGAGTGCCGTCAGGATTGCCGACAGATCGGCCGCGACCGAAGGCTGGACCGGAGCGAAGTTGGCCGTCACCTTCCCTTCGGCTGCGATCAGCACGGTCATCGCCGTCTCGCGATTCAGCCCGTAGTTTCCCGGGCCTTCGGGGCCGTCGGTCGAGACGCCCAGTCGGACGTCGGTCGGCAAGGCGTTGCGGGCGAGCGCTCCCCATTGCATGGTTGCCGTTGGATCGTCCGTCAGAAAGACGACCACCGCCCCCGGTCGCGGTTCGGGAAGTCGCTTCCAGCCGTCGACGATCGCACGAGTCAGGCCGATCGACGGGCGAGTCCGCTCGTGAATGAAGATCAGCAGTTCTCCCTTGTCGGTTCCGGAGAGCGGCAACGCGAACGTCTCGGCCGGGTCCGCCAGCAGATCGCGAACGGTCGTCGACGGGAGCGACTCTCCCGGCTGCGGACCGCTGAAGGGGCCCTCGTCGTCCGGGCTCTGAGCGAACGCCGTCAGCGGTACGGCGACCAGCATCCACAGGCCGACCAGCCCGCGCAACAGGAGCGGAAAGTACCCTCCGCGCCGATCCCCGCGGCGCTCGAGGTCGTTCGGACGGCAGGACCGTTGGGCGCGCGACATGCAAGGGCTTCCTCGGTTCGGAGGCTCGGTCGCCGCCGAGCGAGGCGACGGCAGCAGCGAACGGCAGGCTGGAGTGCGAGTCGCCGGGCTTCGAGCGACCGACGGGAGTTGTCCCGCGTTTCGCGGCGCCGGTCAAGCGCCGCGCGTTCCGTCGCTTGCTCCGGACGGACGACTCGCCGGTTCGGGACCGAAACGAAACGGGGGACGCCGCCGCGTCCCCCGTCGGTCGATTTCGATGTCGGACGATCGACTCACTTCCAGCGGAAGACGATCAGGCCGTCGAGGCTGCGGACGAAAAGCAAGTCACCGACGACCGCCAGATGAGCCCAGGTCTCGCTGGTCGCCACTTCGCGGGTCGAAACCAGGCGGAACTCCGTCGGGTCGGCTTCGATCAGGAGCAGCTTCCCCGTCTCGTCGAGAGCGAGCAGACGGTTGCCGTTCGCGACCAGACTCCAGTACTTGCCGAACGGCTTGGTCGTCCAGGCCTCGGCGCCGTCGGCGACTCCCAGGCAGACCAATCGCTGATTGCGCTGATGCAGATAAAGATGCTCGCCGACGACGACCGGCGACGACATGTAGCCCTGCCACTTGCCCGACCAGACGGTCGAGACCTTCCACTCGCCGTCGTTCGCCAGCTCGTAGCAGAACGACTCGCCGCCATAGGCGCTGGTGAAGATGCGATCGCCGAGCACGGTCGGCGTCAGGATATTCATGCCGCGAAAGGCCGGGACGGTCTGTTCCCAGAGCAGCCGGCCGTCGCCCACCGCGACTCCGCAGAGCTTCTCGCGCGTCTGCACGACGTACTGGTCGACCCCTCGGATCGTCGCTCGAACCGGGCTCGAGAAGGCGCTTCCCATCATGCCGCCGCCGTCGTCGAGCACGCGCCAGACGAGATCGCCGGTCGCCCGATCGATCTTCACGAAACCCCCGCCCGCCTGCACCAGCAGATGGTCTCCGTCAATCATCGGCGAGCAGACGAAACCGAAGTCCGGCAGAGGCGTGCCGAGACGTTCGGGAAAGTCGAATCGCCACAGTTCATGGCCGTCGTTCGCGTCGAGACAGACGAGCACGTCTCGCATGCCGGCGACATACAGGCGACCCTCGGCATAGGCGGGGGTCGCACGGATCCAGTCGCCGTTGGCTTTCGCGAAGAACGGCACGCTCATCGAACCGGGCCACGAGACGCTCCAGAGCTTCGTGCCGTCGGCGACCGAGTAGGCGGTCACCCGTTCGTCCTGCTTGTCGACCGTTTCGGTGACGAAGACCTTGCCGTCGGCCACGATCGGCCCGGAGTAGCTCGGCCCCAATTCGACTCGCCAGACCTCGCTCAGATGCGATTCGTCCAACGAGTCGGGCCAGGTCGTCGGCTCGATCTGCCCCGTCCGCGACGGCCCGCGCCACTGCGGCCAGGCACCGGTCGCCGGGTCCTGAGCGACGGATAGGGAAAGCGGAGTCGCGGCCAGCACCGCCGACAGGACTCCGGTCACGATCGGGCGAGTGCCGAAGAGGGAACGACGCATCGGTTTCGATCCTTGCGGGCGTCAGACCGCCTCGACTCGCGTCCCGAACGGGGGCGAGGGGCGGAACGTCTTGAGAAAGGTCGCCAGGACTTCCAGTCGATCGCAGTGGACCGAGTAGCTGATCGAATCGCGCATCGATTCGTTCATGGCTCGACCACCCACGACGAAGGGGACTCGGTCCCCATGATTGCCGAACAGCCGCCGATAGGAATCCCGGAATTCGTCCGGATCGGCGACGCTCGACACGCTCAACCAGACCAGATCGGGACGCATCCGACGGATCGCCTGGTCGATCGAGTCCAGCGGCAGGTTGCACCCCAGACTGATCGCCTTCCAGCCGTGCTCGCGAAGAACCAGTTCGACCAGCTGAGTCGGCAGGGCGTAGGGATCGCCGGAAGGGGTTCCGCCGATCGCCAGCGGTGCGTCGTCGGCCGGCGGCAGCAGCATGCCGCGAAGTTCGTGCAGCAGCCGCGTGCAGATCTCGCAGGCGAACCGCTCCTGATAGATGTCGACCTCGGCGCAGGCCCAGCGATGGCCGATGGTCTGCATGGCGGGGGCGATGATCCGATCGCCGATCCTGCCGATCGACATCCCGTCCAGATACTGCCGCACGATCAGGCGGCGGCAGTGCTCTTCCCGCCCCGCGACGAGCAGTTCCAGGAACTCGTCCCGGACCTCTTCCGGAGTCGCCGGTCCCGGCGGGGTCAGATCGGGGAGTCCGAGCAACTCGGGGCGGGCGAACGGCAGACGATTGTCGCGAGCGAAGGCGAGCACCGCACTTCGCGGAATCTTCCGGTGACCACCGGCAGTCTTCGCGATCGAGAGCTTGCCGCGATCGCACCAACGCTTGAGCGACGACTCGCTCACACCGAAGGCGTCGGCGACGGTGCGCGGCGAATAGCTGCGTTCGGACATCGACGTCTCGAAAGGAAGCGGACGAACCCGAGATGCGACGAGCGGTGGAGCGATCGAGCGAGCGGCGGTCGGAGGAGCGGTGAGCAGCGGCGAATCGTCCAGGGGCAAGCGGTCCGGGGGAGGGAGGCGGTTGTCATCCGGAGCAGCGACTCCTAAAACGACCTCCGAACCTTCGCCACACTCTCCTTATGGTTGGCGTTTCCGACGGTTTCGAACAGCGTCGGTCGTCGAAATCGGATGTCGGTACCCCCAATCGCGGATCGGAATCACCGGATGAGGATCGCAGTCGTCGGCGGAGGGATCTCCGGTCTGACCGTCGCTCGCGGCCTCGCCGCTCGCGGCGATTGTCGGGTCGAGCTGATCGAAGCCGATTCGCGCTTGGGGGGGCACGCCCATACGGTCGACGTCGACGATCCGCTCGGACCGATCGCCGTCGACACCGGCTTCATCGTCTTCAACGACTCGACCTATCCCGGATTTCTGGCGCTGTTGGCCGAACTCGGGATCGAGGGCCGGCCGACGACGATGAGCTTCAGCGTCCGCGACGACGCCGAGAACCTCGAATACCGCGGCATGGACCTCGCCGGCCTCTTCGCCCAACGTCGCAACCTGGTCCGTCCGAAGTTTCTGGCACTGCTGAACGACTTCGTCCGATTCCGACGTGCCGCGGAACGACTGGACGACCAGGACGAACGGGTGACCGTCGCCGAGTTCCTGGCTCGCAACCGTTTCTCGAGGACCTTCGTCCGGTCCTATTTCCTGCCGATGGGTTCGGCGGTCTGGTCCTGCCCCTGTGCGACGTTCGAGACGTTTCCGGTCCGCTTCATCATCGACTTCTATCGACATCACGGGATGCTCGGCGTTCAGCGCCGACCGCAGTGGAGAACGGTGCCGGGAGGGAGTCGGACGTACGTCACGGCGCTGGTCGAACGTCTGGATGCCGAGATCCGCACCTCGACTCCGGTCGAGCGACTTCGGCGTCTGCCGGACGGCGTCGAACTGTTCGGTCGACGATCGAACGAATCGGCCGTCACGTCGCTCGGTCGCTACGATCATGTCGTGCTCGGCTGTCATGCCGACCAGGCGTTGCGGATTCTGGGTGACCAGGCGACGCCGACGGAACGCGAGGTGCTCTCGCGATTCCCCTACGAGGCGAACGATGTCGTATTGCACACCGACACGTCGGTCCTGCCGAAACGCCGAGGGGCGTGGGCGTGCTGGAACTACCACGTGCGCGAATCGTCCGAGCGAAAGGCATCCGTCACCTACCTGATGAATCGGTTGCAGGGCTTCCGAGCCGAACGTCACTACTGCGTCACGCTCAACGACGACGGACGGATCGCCGCCGACAAGGTGCTCCGCCGCTTCGTGTACCACCATCCGATCTTCGCGCTCGGCAAGCGCCAGGCACAGCGTCGCCACGCCGAGCTGATCGACCACGATCGCGTCTCGTACTGCGGTGCCTATTGGGCGGCCGGCTTCCATGAGGATGGGGTCCGGAGCGGGCTCGAGGTATTGGCCGGCCTGCGGCGAGCGAGGGTCGCATGCTGAGCGAGCTGTTCGAGGGAGAGATCGTGCATGTCCGATCGACGCCGGTCCGGCGGCGGTTCGTCCATCGCATCGGCATGATCGGACTCGATCTCGACGAATGGGGAACGGCGTTTCGCGGACATGCCTGCTGGGGGCACGGGTTCCCGAGGATCTGGTCGATCCGCCGCCGCGATCATCTGGGGGATCGATCGCGACCGCTGCGCGAAGCGGTCGAGGAACGAATCCGATCCCTCGGCGGTTCGGCTCCCGGGGGCCGGATCATGCTGCTGACGATGCCGGCCGCGTTCGGTTTCGCGATGAATCCGGTCTCGTTCTACTTCGCGCTCGACGATTCCGGGACGCCCGAGGCCGTGCTGGCCGAAGTGAACAACACGCCGTGGGGCGAGCGGCAATGCTATCTGCTCGATCCTCGCTCCTCGTCGCCGATGACGCCGGCGATCGGCAAGGCGATGCACGTCTCGCCGTTCCTGCCGATGGAGCTCAGTTACGGCTGGCGACTGAACTGGAGTTCGGATCGTTTGGGGATCGTGCTCAACTGCCTGGCGTCCGACGAACGTCCCGTGCTCTCGGTATCGCTCGAACTGAAACGGATCCCGTGGAGTGCCGCGGCGCTGCGTCGCTGGACGCGTCGACATCCGCTCCCCGGCTGGTCCGCCTGGGCCGGCATCTATTTCCAGGCGCTGGCTCTGAAGCGCCGCGGCGTTCCGTTTCATCCGCACCCGCGGTCCCGGATGCCGGTCGCCGCGCTTCGCAAGGAAACCTGAGCCATGCCGTCGAACTCGGATCCGCACCCTCCGACGACTCTCGATCGCTGGTTCCGCGCCCGCGTTCTCGCTCGACTCGCCTCGCTCGAGCGAGGCGAACTGGAACTCGTCGAGGCGCAAGGGACGTCGCGTCTGGGGCGCCCCGAGTCGGAGCGGCCGACCGGAGACGCGACTCCGCGGATCGAGGTCAAGGCGGCTCGATTCCACCGCCGCGTGGCGCTCGGCGGTGATCTCGGCGCCGCCGAAGCCTGGATGGACGGCGACTGGACGAGCCCCGATCTCACGTCGGTGATCCGCTTCTTCATCCGCAATCTGGCGACCGTCGATCGTCTGGACCGAGGGGCAGCTCGACTTCGCCACTGGGGCGCTCGTCTCGTCCATCGATTCCGCCGCAACACGATCGGCGGCTCGCGGCGCAACATCGGCGCTCACTACGACCTGGGGAACGACTTCTACCGGACCTTTCTCGATCCGACGATGGCCTATTCGGCCGGCATCTTCGAGTCGGAGCGGTCGTCGCTCGAAGAGGCGTCGGTCGCGAAGTTCGACCGGATCTGTCGGAAGCTCGAGCTGAAACCGTCCGACCACGTCGTCGAGATCGGCACCGGCTGGGGCGGCTGGGCGATTCACGCCGCACGTCATTACGGCTGCCGCGTGACGACGACGACGATCTCGGCGGAGCAGCACGCGCATGCGGTCGCCTGGGTTCGGCGCGAAGGACTCCACGATCGGATCACCGTTCTCGATCGCGACTATCGCCGTCTGGAAGGACGTTTCGACAAGCTCGTTTCGATCGAGATGATCGAAGCGGTGGGGCATCGATACCTGCCGGAGTTCTTCCGTGTCTGTCGTCGCCTGCTTCGCGACGACGGGATGGCGGTGCTGCAGGCGATCCTGATCCGAGACGACCGTCACGAGCATCATCTGCGCAGTTCCGACTTCATCCGCAACTACATCTTTCCCGGAGGCGATCTGCCGTCGCTGAGGTCGATTCTCGATGCGACGGCGCGCGAGACCGACCTGCGGCTGGTCCACTTCGAGGAGCTCTCGGATCACTATGCCGAAACGCTGCGACGATGGTGTCGCGCGTTCCACGAACAGACCGAACGCGTCGTCGAACTCGGGTTCGACGAACGGTTCCGCAGGATGTGGCACTACTACCTGTGCTACTGCGAAGCGGCGTTCGCCGAGCGGCAAGTCAACAGCGTGCAGCTGACGTTCGGCGCGTCGGGCTATCGCGGGCGTTCGCTCGAGTCGCTCGGCGCTCTCGTGGCGCCGAACGGAGCCGGCCGGAACGGCGCCGGAGACTTCGACGATCGGGTGCATGCCGGAGCGACGCGCCCGCTCCCCTTCGGCTCGACGACGCCCGACGTCGCCGAATCCCCCGCATCAGTCTGTCGCGAAACCGCCTCGCGTCCGGAGTGCGTCGCATGAGCCCCTGGACCTGGCCGCTGATCGCCTGGGGAATCGCCGCGGTGCTGATGGTCGCGGTCTGGGCACTGCAACGCCGGATCGGCGATGCGGGGATCGTCGACGTCGCCTGGACGTACGCGGTCGGCCTGTTCGGAGTCGCGTTCGCGGTGCTGGCCGACGGTCTTCCGGAGCGGCGTCTGGCGATCGGCATCATCGTCGCACTCTGGTCGTTGCGACTGGGGACGCACGTGCTGTTCCGCGTGATGCGGCACGCCGAGGACGGACGCTACGTCACGCTCAAGCGGCAGTGGGGCGATGCGGCGCAGCGGAAGCTCGCGCAGTTCTATCAGTACCAGGCCTTCGGAGCCGCGCTGTTCGCGATCCCGATGCTCGCCGCATCGTTGTCGGATCGACCGTTCGGCTGGCACGACATCGCGGCGATCGTCATCGCCCTCGTCTCGTGGTCGGGGGAGGCGTGGGCCGATGCTCAGTTGGCTCGCTTCAAGGCCGATCCGGCGAATCGCGGACAGGTCTGTCGCGTCGGTTGGTGGCGGCTGTCGCGACACCCCAACTACTTCTTCGAGTGGCTGCACTGGTGGGTCTACGTCCTGTTCGCCTGGGGGACGTGGCTGCTGCCGATCGCGCTGCTCGGTCCGATCGCCATGTTCTGGTTCATCGTCTTCGTGACCGGGATTCCGCCGACGGAACGCCAGTCGCTCGCGTCGCGCGGCGAGGCGTATCGACGGTATCAGCAGACGACGAGCCCGTTCTTTCCTTGGTTTCCTTCGCAGGAGCGTTGAACCGTCATGAACGAACGATGGGAAGAGCGGGTGCTCGGATGGATCGAGGCGGGGTGGGTTCCGGAAACGCTGCTGCGACGGATGATCCGCGCGCTTTGCCGGCGGCGTATCCGCCGACTCGCCTCGGGAGGTTGCGAAGCGGCGTGTGACGATGCCGAGGCGCTGATGCGACGTTCGCTCGAAGGACCGGTCGCGCCGGTTCCTCACAAGGCGAACGAGCAGCACTACGAGGTGCCGGCGGCGGTCTTCGACCGGATGCTCGGGACTCGGCGCAAGTACAGCTGCTGCTACTGGGATGCGTCGACCCCCGATCTCGATGCCGCCGAGACGCGATCGCTCGAACTGACCTGCGAGCATGCCGGCATCCGCGACGGCGATGAGGTGCTCGAGCTCGGTTGCGGCTGGGGAGCTCTCTCGACGTTCGTCGCGGAACGCTATCCGAACTGCCGCGTCACCGGCGTCTCGAACTCGGCGTCGCAGCGCGAGTACATCGAAGCGCGCGCACGTCGAGCCGGATTCGGCGATCGGATCCGGATCCTGACGGCCGACATGAACCGCTTCGACATCGACCGACGCTTCGATCGGATCGTCTCGATCGAGATGTTCGAGCACATGCGGAATTATCGCGCCCTGCTCCGACGTTGTCGCAGCTGGCTGAAGGACGACGGCGCACTGCTCGTGCACGTCTTCTGCCATCGCCACTTCACGTATCCGTTCGATGAAGAGGGGGCGGCGAACTGGATGGGGCGCCATTTCTTCTCGGGCGGACTGATGCCGGGGGACGATTGGCTCCTCAGGTTCCAGGAGGATCTGGTGGTGACGCGACAATGGCGGTGGTCGGGAGACCACTACCGGCGCACGGCCGAGGCGTGGCTCGACCAGATGACGATCCATCGCTCCGAGCTGCTGACGATCTTCCGCGAGGTCTATCCGAACCAGTCCCCCGAGCTCTGGTACCGTCGCTGGCGGATGCTCTACCTGGCCGGAGCCGAGATGTTCGGCGCCGATCGGGGCGAAGAGTGGTGGGTATCGCACTACCGCTTCGAACCGCGCGGCGCCGAGCGAATCGACGAACGTCTCGATCGGGCGCGAGCCGAGCGGCCGCTGGACGCGGGGCGAGGCGAGCTTGTCGCTGCGGGAGAGCCGTCTCTAGAATGACGCTCCGCGCGGTCGTCGAGCGGAGCGA
>CAZZBI010000159.1:0-11893 GCA_964652385.1 uncultured Pirellulaceae bacterium
CCATCGAGTCGTGCGCCGCGAGACTCGACAGGACGAATCTCAGGCGACCGGTCCGCGCGTCGAAGCTCGCCTGATTGCTGAGCGTCGTCACGCGGAAGCCGCGCGGGAGTTCGACCAGCACATCGATGTTCGACGCGTCGGTTTCGTTCGGGTTGAC
This sequence comes from uncultured Pirellulaceae bacterium, assembly GCA_964652385.1. GTDB lineage: Bacteria > Planctomycetota > Planctomycetia > Pirellulales > Pirellulaceae > UBA11682. The sequence continues at coordinate 158 of CAZZBI010000159.1, forward strand.
GATCAGCAACTCGAACTCCCCCTCCTGATTCGCGGCGGCCGATTCCGGGCCGAGCAGTTCGAGCTGCAGGCCGGCTTGTTGCGCGGTGGGGGAGGTGGAGGCCGTGCGCGAGGCGGTCGCGGTCGGTGACGCGGCCGACGACCCGCCGGCCACTCCCGACGATTCGATCGTGAGCGTCGAGCCGGTGATGACCCGAGCCGACACGCGGATCGGGCCGAGCTTCGACGCCTGAGCGTCGAACGCGATCGACCGCTTCTCCTGCGGTCCGAGCGTCCCCAGGTCGAAGCGGACCAATCGCCCCGCAGCGGTTCCGGCGACATTGGAGCGGAGCCAGCGCAGATGCTCCGGGAGCGCGACTTCGAGCATCGCGCTGCCGATCGGTTCGTCGCCGAGGTTCGACACCTCGATCGCGAACCGTCCCGACTGGCCGACCTTCAGCGCCGCCGGTCCTCGCCCCTCGACCGAGACGACGGCGACCGCGGCCGCGAACGACTCCCCCGCCAACTCCGTCGACTCGTCGATCGTCTCTGTTGCCGGGAACGCCTCGCGCCCCTCGTTCGCCGGCAGGAGCGAGCGCTCGGAAGGCTGAGGGTCGCGCAGCGGCCGCGGAGCCGTTCCGGTGTTGCCTCGCGACGACGAGGCGGCCGGGAGCCGACGGGGCGGAGCGGTATCGGATCCGGAAGCGATCCGAGTCACTCCGCCGCCGGTCCTGACGTTCGTCGGATCGACGACTCGACGGACCCCCGTTCCGATCGGCGACGAGCGCCCGGGGCGAAGCGGAGGAATCGGAGCGTCGAGGTCGTCGATCGAAATCGTCACCACTTCGGGAAGGTCGAGATCGGCCGACAAGGTCGGATCGACGTCGATCGACGAACCGGACGACGCCGGCGTTTCGGAGGCGGAATTCGTCGTCGGTGCGTCGTCGCTCGCGTCACCGTTGAGCGGACCGGAGAACGCAGGGGCTCCCGAGTCGTCCGATGGGGGGCTCGGCGAATCGCCGTTCGGAGCGGCCGCCGGTGACGAAGTCGGGGAAGTCGGAGCGGTGGTCGTGGGCGCGGTGGTGTTAGGGGGTGTCCCCGCGGGGCGCAGGATACTCCGCTCTTGAGCGCCGGAGACCGACGAACTCCAGAGCAGGCCGGCGCAGCCGGCAAGGCCGATCAGCATGCGAACGCGCTTCATCACCGAGCCCTCGACGAATGGGATGCAAGGCCGCCGGAACACGGCAGTCCGAGCGGCTGACGACGATTCGGCTCCCGGTCCGATCGCGTTGCGGCGACGTCATCGTCCGACGTCCCGCGCTTGACGAGCATGCCCCGTCGGCAAGCGGCGATCCGTTTCCCCGTCCCAGGAAGTTCAGGATCAGTTTCGGCGTGACAAAGTCCGTAACTTCGGAGCGATCCGGTCGACCGTCAGTCGCTTCGCAAGGTCGCCAAGTCGGGTGAATTGCCGAGACTGCCGCGCAGATGGCGGGCCGAGAGAGTCCAGCGGCCCTGTCGCAGAGGGTTAGTGAAGCGAGGCAGGACTGGGGGGACGAATGCCGACGTTGTCGCTCGGAACGGCCGGAGCCGATCGCGGGAAGTTTCGTGAATACGTCCCCCGCGGTCCCCTCGATCGACCCTGCGCCTTACCAGGCGAGATCGGCGGCGACGATCGCCAGCAGCGCGAGTGCGACAGCGACATTGACCTGGAAGAACGCGACGTTGACTCGCGCCAGGTCGTGCGGCAGAACGAGAGCGTGTTCGACCACCAGCAGAATCGCGATCCCGATCAGGCCGGCTCCGTAGATCGGTCCGAGGCCGAGCGGAGGCCCTCCCCACTTCTCGACCCACGGCAGAACCGCGAGCACGGCGATCATGAGCGCGTGGCAGACCGCCGCCGCCCGCAGCGCTCCGGCGATCCCCAGCCGGACCGGCACGCTTCTGAGCCCGGCAGTCGCATCGTAGTCCCGGTCCTGACACGCATAGATGATGTCGAACCCGGCGACCCACAGCAGGACCGCGATCGAGATCGTCGCCGCCGGCAGCAGGTCGGTCGGATGCGATACCAGCCACTCGCCTCGCAGCGCCAGCCAGGCGGCGAGCGGCGAGAGTCCGAGAGCGACGCCGAGCCAGAAGTGAGCGAGGCTCGTGAAGCGTTTCGCGTAGCTGTAGCCCAGCAGCCACGCCAGGACCGGCGCCGCGGCGATCAGCGGTACGACGTTCGGCAGGAAGAACGCCGTGCCGACGAAGAAGAGCCCGATCGAGACGAGCGTAAAGAGGACGACCGTCCCGACCCTCAGCGTGCCGGCCGGCAGATGCCGTCCTGCGGTGCGCGGGTTGGCGGCGTCCCAACGCCGATCGAGCAGACGGTTGAAGGCCATCGCCGCGCTGCGGGCGCCGACCATGCAGACCAGGATCCCCAGCAGATGCACGATCCGGAACGGCACCGCCGCGCCGTCCGGCCCGGGCACGCTCCACGCGATCATCGCGGCCAGGATGGCGAACGGAAGGGCGAAGAGCGTGTGACTGAACCGGATCATCTCCAGCAGGCGACGGATCGTTTCCAACGGCTTCGCTCTCCTGGCATGTCTGGAGGTCAATCGTCCCGACGCAGCGGCCGGCGCGGCCTTCCGACGCTCAAGCGTCTCCCCAGCGCCGCATCAGGCGGTGCTCGACCTCCAGCTGGTCGAGGATCCGGGCGACGATGAAGTCGATCAGATCGTCCAGCGAAGTGACGCCGTGGTACCACCCAGGGCTCGCCGGGAGCACGATCGCGCCGGCCTGATGCGCCGCTCGCAGATTGTCCAGATGGACGAGCGACACCGGCGTCTCGCGCGGTACCAGGATCAGCTTCCGCCGCTCCTTCAGATGCACCTCGGCCGCTCGCTGGATCAGGTTGCCCCCGGTGCCGGTGACGATGCCGCCGAGTGTCGTGCCGGAACAGGGGCAGATGACCATGCCGGCGGTCCGATGCGAACCGCTCGCGATCGGCGCGAGAAAGTCGCCGTGACCGTGCAGTCGGATCCGCTCGGCGACTTCGGCGGCGCTCAGTCCGAACGTCTCGATCAGCCCTCGCGGCCGGTCAGCCAGCGGATCGAGCTTCAGTTCCTGCAGAAACACCTCGCGCCCCGACGCGCTGATCACCAGTTCGACCTCGCGTCCCGAGCGTACCAGCACCTGAACCAGACGCCGGGCATAGGCTGCGCCGCTCGCTCCGGTCACGCCGACGACGATCGGTCTCATCGACGCACCCCTTCGTACAGGGTCGCGACGCCGAACGTGAGCGGGCGGAAGCGGACGTCGCTCCAGCCGGCTCGCGTCATCCGATCGGCCAGCTCCTGATACATCGGGAACTCGCCGACGCTCGACGGCAGATACTCGTAGGCGCTCGATCGGTTGCGAGCCAGCAGCTGGCCGATCCGCGGCAGGACGTTGCGGAAGTACCAGGCATAGGCGATGCGGAGCGGCGCGAAGCGAGGCATCGTGAACTCGAGAACCGCCATCCGGCCGCCGGGACGACAGACGCGAGCGATCTCGCGCAGGCCGAGATCGGTGTCGGCGACGTTCCGCAGTCCGAACGCGACCGTCACCAGATCGAACGACGCGTCGGGAAAGGGAAGACGCTGGGCGTCGGCATGGACGAACCGGACTCGCCCGCCGCGCTTCGCCCCCTTGGCTCGACCGATCGCCAGCATCGGATGACAGAAGTCGGCTCCGATCACCGGCTGTCGTCCGCCGAGCGCCGCGTCGAAGGCGAGCGCCAGATCGCCGGTGCCGGTACAGAGATCGAGGACCGGTCCGGTGACGTGCGGCGCCAGACGCCGGACCGTCCACCAGCGCCAGTAGCGATCGGTCTGCATGCTGAGCAGGTGGTTCATCCGGTCGTACTTCGGCGCGATTTCGCCGAACATCGCCCGGACCCGTTCGTCGCTCTTGTCGACGCGGTTCTTGTCGAGGCCGGCGGCAAGAGCAGGTTCGGTCGGTGGAGGCTGGATCGCGTTGTTCATCCGCAGTCGGTCCGTGGTCCGAGGAGCGTCGCCGTCGTCGGGAAGGGGGAGCGCCGAGTCGCGCGACTCGGTGCGGTGAGGACCGCAGCCCGGGCCGCCGAGCAACGGACGAGTCGAATCGGGCAGGATAGTCGAGATGTGGTCGCGCGCAGAGCCCCGACCGGTACCGCCCTGGGCCCCACCGTCGCTCCGCGGCGTCACCGGCTGCCGCACGATGCCGCTCAGTCGAGCATCCGCATCGAACTGCGGAGCTGCTCGCGATCGTGATCGATCAGGGCGTCGGTCACCAGATGCAGGTCGCCGGCCAGCACCTGATCGAGCTTGTAGATCGTGAAGTTGATCCGGTGATCGGTCACCCGATTCTCGGGATAGTTGTAGGTCCGGATCCGCTGACTCCGGTCCCCCGAGCCGACCAGCGACTTGCGTTCGGCGGAGCGTTTGCGGTCCTCTTCTTCGCGCTTCAGGTCGTACAGCCGCGCCTTGAGCACCCGGAGCGCCTTGGCCAGATTCTTGTGCTGACTCTTCTCGTCCTGGCACTGGACGACGACGCCGGTTTCCAGGTGGGTCAGGCGAACCGCCGATTCGGTCTTGTTGACGTGCTGGCCGCCGGGACCGCTGGCGGAAAACTTGTCGAGACGATAGTCCTCGGGCTTCAGATCGATCTCGACATCCTCCGGTTCGGCCAGGACGGCGACGGTCGCGGCGGAGGTGTGGATGCGGCCTTTGGTTTCGGTCGAGGGGATTCGCTGCACGCGATGCCCGCCGCTCTCGTAACGCAGCTCGCGGAAGCAGCCTTCGCCCGAGACGCCGAGCTGGACCTCCTTGAAGCCGCCGAGTTCGGTCGGGCTGAGCTCCAGGATCTCGACCTTCCACCCCTTCGATTCGATGTGGCGGCGATACATGTCGTAGAGGTCGCGGGCCCATAGCGCCGCTTCGTCGCCGCCGGTCCCGGCGCGGACTTCGAGCACGCAGCGGTCGCGGAGCGCGTCCTCGCCGCCGATCGTCATCTCGAGGATCTCGTTCCAGAGACTCTCGCGGCGCTGCTTCAGTTCGGGGAGTTCCGCCTCGGCCAACTCCCGCATCTCGGCATCGCCCGCCTCGAGCCAGCTGCGAGCCGCGACGATCTGCTCGTTCGTTTTGAGAAAGGTGCGGTACTTGGTGCCGAACTTCGAGAGGGCTCCGTGCTCGCGCGCGATCGCGCCCATCCGGTTCGAATCGCCGAGAACCTCGGGATCGGTCATCGCTCGCTCGAGTTCCTCGAACCGGGCGAACTTCGATTCGAGCTGCTCGCGCATGGGAGCGGGTTTCCGGGAGCGACGGGAAGACGGGAGATCGAGCGGGGATCGGATCGGCCGGACGGTGCCGGAAACGGCGCCCGGAGCGGCGGATCGGTCGAGCCGAATCGAGCACTATAGCAGACGCTCGGCGGCGGGCCCGAGACGGGGTGAGGGGGCAAGAAACGGGAACGGCCCGGAGCGACTGAGGCTCCGGGCCGTGATCCGTTCGGGTCGCTGCGGGGCGAGCCGCGTCTCAGAGGACGCCGCCGCCGCCGAGGCCACCACCGATGCCGCCACCGCCGAGGCCGCCGCCGAAGCCGCCGCCCAAGCCGCCGGTGCCGCCACCGCCGGTCCCGCTACCGTCGATGAAGTTGAAGGTGCTGACCGAGGTCACCTGCGAGAACATCGGGGAGTTCGAGAAGCGGACGTAGCGTCGGTCGGCCGAGACGACGACGTTCGGCATCCAGAACATACCCTCGGGGAGGGTCGTCAGCTGCGGACGGAAACCGACGCCGCGGTTCAGGCCGCGACCGGCGGGACCGAACGGCCCGAAGTAGCCGTCCATGTAGTAGCCGCGGCTGGCCGACGAGCTGCTCGAAGCGGCGAGCTGCTGCGCGAGGACCGCTCGGTTCAGAGCGACCTGACGGCGAGCGGCGTTCGCGACCTGCTCTCCTTCGAGCGACGCCGTGCGACGGCCGTCCTCCAGGCGGAACATGACGATCGCCGTCCCTTCGGTCACCTCGATCTGACGCTTCTCGTAGGTCTGGTTCGGCGTGTTGTAGTTGCGGAAGACCTCGACCGTCACCTTGCCGCCGGTCACCTCACCCCAGTTCTTGCGGAGCGCCACGCGATAGTCGCCGGCGAACGCCTCGGGGCAGACGTAATACTCCGAGACGCCGTTGACGTCGGCCGGATTCGAGAGGGACGAGTGATCGCCGAGCATCGTGCCGCCGGCGGTCGTGCGCGATTGGAGCGACGAGCAGACGGTGCCGGTCGGTTCCTCGACCGCCAGATCGATGTCCGCTTCGCCCGTCCAGGTCACCTTGACGATGCAGTCGCGGACCAGGGCGGCCGAGAGGTCGGCGTCGAACGCCTTCCGCTCTTCCAGACGCCCCTGCTTCTCGAGATCGGTGCGGACCGACGCGGCGACTCGCAGGGCTCGCATCGCGATCTCCTGCTGCTCGTCCGGCCAGCTCTGGCTCAGGATCCCGACGCACGCCCAGCGGATCCCATCGAGATCCTGGAGCTTCTCGGCGGTTTCGAGACCGTGCACGAACGGCTCATGGCGAGTCGGGTTGGCCCGAGCGATGTCGCGGTAGAGCTTCAGGGCGCGGGCATCGAGTCCGAGCTGCGACAGGTAGCGAGCGAGAAACAGCGACTCTTCGGCCGAGTTGGTGAAGTCGGCGGCCGACATCAGCGCCCGCTCCACTTCGCTCGACGGAGCCCCGTCGGCTCGCATCGCGATCACGAGCCCTTCGTACATCCACGGCTGGGGCTTGCCCGAGCGGAGCGCGGCGCGGATCAGCCCGGCGACCTCGCCGAACCGCTGCTCGTCGAGCAGCTGGCGAGCGGTCGCTCGCACTTCGGCTTCGGTCGGCTGACGCTCGGCCAGCACGCGAACCCACCCCTCTTCGACCGATTCGCCGTCCGAAACCTGCAGCGAAAGGGGCTGCGCTTCGGTCGTGGGCCGGGGCTCGCTGCCGGGAACGGGCTGCGTCGGAGCGGTCTCCTGGTCGGCGTCGATCAGGGTCAGCTCGTCGTCCAGCAGGAACATGCCACCCATGCCCATGCCGCCGCCCATGCCACCCATGCCTCCCATGCCTCCCATACCACCCATGCCGCCCATTCCTCCCATGCCACCCATACCGCCCATGCCACCCATTCCTCCCAACATTCCGCCGCCTTGGCTGCGGATCGGGACGACCAGGTCGCCGACGTTATAGACCTTGGTGACGAGGTACTCCTCGGCGGTCTGCTTGTTGGTGATCACCACCTCGCCGTTCTTGATGATGAACGTCACCTCGCCCGGCAGGCTGTCGAGCACGCGCTTGATCGCCTTGCGGAGCGTGGTCTTCGAGACGGTCTTGGTGATCGGGGTGTCGGTCCCGATCCCTTCGAGATCGAGCGAGTCGGTATCGATCGAGACGTCGATGCCGTAGGTACGACGGATCTCGTCGACCCAGGTCTCGAGCTCGACGTCGAACAGGTCGAACTCGGCATCCTGTTCCATCGCATCGAGGATCCGGCGATCCTGCTCGTCGGTGCCGGCCAGATCGACCGCCTTGTACTTCTCGCGATCGCGCGAGATCTGATCCCAGAAGGCGGGATCGGGATAGACGATCGGAGTCCGGTCGTCGAACGGAATCATCGACCGCTCGACCCCCAGGAACGCCAGCAGGTAGTTGCGGCGACGCTCGCGGAGCAGATCCCGGTTCGCTTCGTAGTTCTCGGCGTACTGTCCGGTCGCTTCGGTCGACGAAGCGACGACCGAGTTGGGCCGGACCTCGCGGATCTCCGGAACGATCTCCTGCGACGCCTCGTAGAAGTTCCGCTCGTCGAGCAACGCTCCGAAGCGGAGGGTGAGCTGCTTGACCCGCTCCTCGTCCGCCGCCGCTTCCTCGAGCAGCCGCATCGATTCGGTGCGAGCGGCGTCGCGCTGTTCGATCAGCGCCCGCTGCTCGTCATAGGCGACCCGCTTCGCCTCGGTCTCCTTGAGCGCCGTGACGATCCGATCGCGCAGTTCCAGACGGACGTCCGGGTCGAGACCGCCGACCGACTCGATCGTGCCGAGCAGGACCTTCAGGTCGTCGACCGCACCGCGCGGATCATCGATTGCTCGCCCGCGAGCCGCTCCGAGCGCCGCCTGGATCTCGGCCTTGGTCTTCTGATTGAGCAGATCGAGTTCCGATTCGCGCTGCCGCAGGAAACGGCCGCGATCGGTCGGCTCCTGGCCGACGATCTCCTCGTCCTGTCCCATCAGCACCAGGCCGTTGCCGCCGGCCGGAGCATTGGCGAGCGCTCCCTGCAGCGTCGCCGCCGCTGCGCTCGTCGGATCGGTCGCCAGCGCCTGTTCGGCCAGCTTGCGAGCCCCGTCGATGTCGCCGGCCGCCAGCGCCTGTTCGCCGAGCGCGACCAGCCCCTGGGCACCGCCGTCGATCACGCGACGGACCTCTTCGAGCCCTTCCGAACCGATGGTCGGGAGCGAAGCCCCCTGATCATCGCGAGCCATCTCGATCAGCTTCGGGAGGAACGCGAAATCCTCGCTCGACTCCTCGCTGTCGACGGCCCAGCTGAGCGAAACCGCCTGGCCGTTGACCGTCGCTTCGACGCCGATCTCGACCGAGCCCGCCTCGCCCAACGTCCCGACGACGATCGTGTCGCGGTCGGAGCGGAGCGGCGGGAGGGTCGCCGGGAAGGTCTCGGTCATCGCCGACGGGAACTCGACCTTCTCGGGCCAGATCACCGCATGGCGAACCGTCTTGGCCAGACCGACTCCACCGAGCTCGGCCCCGGCGACGTCGCCGTTGGACAGATAGATGTTGCCGCCGGTCCGGTTGGCGAGCGCCGCCATCAGCGCGACGTTCCGCTCGGGACCGACCGCGAAGCTCGACACCGCGACCCGCTCGCCGGCGAGCCGGCCGGTCAGCGCTCCGAACTCTTCGGTATCCAGGAACGACGCGGTGCTGACACCGTCGCCGATGTAGATCGCATTCCGCGGACGCGACGCGTCGGCATCGAAGCGGCTCGACAGGTCGCCGAGCATCCCCGCGACGTCGGTCGAACCGAGCGGCGTACGGGCTTCGAGAGCCGCCAGCGCCTGGTCGATCGCCGCGTCACCGACCTGCACGAAGCCGTCGGTCAGCTCGACCGGTTCCAGGTCGACTGCCAGCAGCTTCACCCGGTCCTCGGCCGACAGACCGGCCAGCACGCTCCGGAGCGCCGCCAGCGACTCCTCGCGGTAACCGCCGATCTGGCTGGCCGACGTGTCGACCAGAATCACCACGTCCGACGACTCGTTCATCGACGGGGGGAGTTGCGGAGCCAAGCTCAGGGCGAAGCTCGTCTGCCCCGACTCGTTCCGATAGGTGGCCAAGCGGGCTGCATCGTTGCCATATCCGACCTCCGCCCACCCGACCGTCGAGACGGCCATGGCGAACGCCAGAGCTTGACCCTTGGCCAGCCGCTTCAGGGCCGTCAGCAAGCAGCGCTTCGACATACAAAGAACTCCACGCATCGAAGAGGACGCAGTTGGGATGGTTCCCGCGGACCGTCGCGTGACCCGATCGCTCGGGAGACCCAGCCGCTCGGGAGAGACCCGGGAAAAGACTCGACGAAACTAATTGTATTTGGGCCACATTGCCCATGCTACCAAAAAAGCAGCCGGCCCCTGCGAGACCGGACACCGCCGTCCGACGAGCGAAGGATCGTGTCGATTCGGCCATCTGAGCGGACTTCGCAAAGTCGTCCGCCAGCACTTCTTCCGCTTCGTCAACCGCCGGCCGAACCCGCTCCGACCCGCTCGCGAAGCGAAGTTCGCGGCGAGCGGATCGCGGCTTGATTCCCCTCATCACGCAACCTCCGTGCCGAAACGATCGACCGATTCGTCTTCCGGCAGAAAACGGTTCCTGGTTCAATCGACCGCCGGGTGACCATCCGGTCGTGTCTCGGTCGGCGATGCGGCAAGCAGAGACGAACGATCCGGGGTTCGAGAGCCGAATCCCTGCGGATTCCGCTGCTTCCGAACCGAATCGCCGCACCCCGGCGGCCACGACGCGGGTCGAGCGAGCCGGAGGGGAAGTTCGAGACCGGCGACGTTCGGGGCTGCCGAGCCACGATCGATTCGCCCGGAATCGGAGTTCCGGCCGCGGCGAGCGGTTGTAGCATGATGCTACAGGTGTACGGTTTTCACCTTGCGCGGTTGAGCATGAACGACGAGCGGTACGAGACGATTCCTCTGAAGCAGATCGACGGTCCCCCCTGGCGCTGGTGGGTCGCCGGCGGCCTCGCGCTGCTGACCACCGTGACGGTCGTCGGAGCCGGCCGCTGGTACAGCCTCCCTCCCGAGCCGGGAGAGGTCGAACTGGCGATCGCCGTCGACCCCGACGATCCCGACTCGATGCGGCTTTCGGGAGCCCGCCCCGATACGCTGATTTCGGTCGAGGCGTCGGCGGCGAACAAGAGCGAGCTCTATCCCGACGCGATCACGAACCGATTCGAGACGTCGCCGGTCGAGTCGGCGGCTCACCCGCTCGATCCGGCGCTCGACGTCGCGCAGCTCGGCCTCCAGCGCCTGGCCGGCATCGCGGACTACACCGCTCGGATCATCAAGCGGGAACGGATCGGCAACGACATCCGGGGGCCGGAGGTGATCGAGGCGAAGATCCGTCGCCGCCGCACCCTCGACGACGGCTCGTCGGTCCCCTTCGCCGTCTATCTGAAGTTCGTCCAGCCGCGCGGCGTCGCCGGCCGCGAAGTGATCTGGGCCGAAGGGGCGAACGACGGGAATCTCGTCGCGCACGAGACCGGACTGCTGAATCTCGTGACGCTCCGCCTGGATCCCAACGGCTCGCTGGCGATGAACGGCAATCGCTACCCGATCACCGAGATCGGCTTCGACACCCTGATCACGCGGATGATGGAAAAGGGGAACCGCGATCGCCGAATCGGACCGTGTCGGGTCGAGGTGGATCGTTGGAGCGTGCTCGACGGCCGCCCCTGCACGTCGATCACGATCGTGCACGACGACCGACATCCCGAGTTCGACTTTCACCGTGCGACGATCGTCATCGACGACGAACTGAACCTGCCGGTGAAGTACGCCGCCTACGACTGGCCGGCCGAGGCAGGGGGCGAGCCGCTGTTGCTCGAGGAATACACGTATCTGGACATCCGGCTGGACGTCGGCCTGACCGACCTCGATTTCGATCCGGCGAATCCGGCCTACGCGTACCCGTGAGGCGCCGTCGGTAACGCTTCATGCTCGCCCGGAGGAAACGGCACTTGCCGTCGCCGCGAATGCCAGCGAATCGTGGCCTTCACCGTTCGCTCCCTCCGCTTCGCACGGCGGTTGCGCCAGTGCCGAAGCGTCTCGCCCGAGGGCGTCTCGCACTCTTTCTTCCAGACCTCCGGGTCTGCCTTTTCTGCCGCACCTACTTGACAGGCAAAGTGCCCTTGGTAGTCTATCGCCCGAAAATCCTTCGCCTTCCTCCGAAAGCCCCGATCCGACTGGCACGCCCCAGATTGCCGAATTGATGACGGGCTGGTCATGGTTTTCGTGCAAGGGCCGGTGAGGCGTTGGTCGGGCTGCCGCCCTGACGGACGGCAGTGAGAATCGATCGGAACCGATTTCGCATTCGTGGCAGTCTCTGAAATCGGTTGATGTCGTTACTTCGTGTCTCGTTTGGAGGACTGTGAACATGAATCGCGTTGTGGTTTACGGTGCGGCGACTTTCTTCGCCCTGGTCGGCATCGCTC
>CAZZBI010000160.1:0-4828 GCA_964652385.1 uncultured Pirellulaceae bacterium
TCCTCGAAGTCGTCGCCGACCTCGTCGATCTTCACGCCGGTTCCCGGAACCACCGGCTGATCGGCGCAAAGCTCGATCGCCGTTCCGCCCCAGGCGACCGCCAACGACAGGGCCAACCGAATCACCTGACGCAACGAGATCCTCATGGCATCGCTTCCCTGCGAAGGACCGGAGACGCGCCGCGGTCGACGCGACGGATGCGATACGAACCGAGAGTCTCGGCCCGAGTCGCTCGACACGGAATCGTCCGCACCGAGTCGCCGGGATGAGCCCGAATTGCCTGTCGGGAAGCTTCGGCAATTCGGGAAGACCTTGCGGGGGCCGGAGTCGCCGAGTCCCCTCGATCCGTTTCGCCCTGTCGAGCGGTCGGCACGTTCGCCGACCGCTCGTTGAGGGTCGGAGTTCCCGATCACGCCGGAGCGTGCGGATCGATCGCCGGCGGCTCGTTCCGCAAGAGTCGCACCAGCAATGCCGCGGCCGAGGCGCGAATTCCGGGGGAGGAGCTCTCGCGCGGGCCGGCGATGTTGAGTACGCCGGGGCGGATCCGATCGAGCCAGGTCGCGATCCCTTCGGCCGCTCGGGGGTCGTCGACATCGATCGCCAGGCAGGGGCGAGCCATGCGCTCGGCCAAGCGGATCGTCAGCAGAGTTCCGCCGCTCGGTCGTCCGCGATGAAGCACGAGCGTCGCGTCGCTCTCGCGCACGTTCCACTCGGTCCGCTGCGGGTAATCGCGCGACGGCGTCTCGAGCAGCTCGTAGAGCCGATCGATGACGCCGTCTTCGGCGCGCCGCCCTCGCGGGCAGTAGCCGCCGTGAGGCAAACCGAGCGCGATCGCCGCGTCGAGCGCGCCCCGATCGACTCCGGTCTGCCCTCCCGACACGATTCTCGCCGGGCGGTAGGTTCCGACGACCGCTCTCCCTTCGTGCTGATCCCCCCGAAGCCGCTCCTGCATCACCGAGCCTCGTCGGGCGAGAGCTCGTCCGGATCGGCGTCTAAATCGTCGAAGGTCGGCCACAGATCGAAGCGGGTCCAGACCTGCGTCCGATCGGAACGGGCAATGACCAGGTGCAGATGTCGACCGCCGGCCGAGAACCGAGCCGCGCGGATCGTCTCTCGCGGTGCGAGCAGTCGATCGCCGCCGACGTCGAGCGTGCGGCCTGACGCCGGATCGCGAATCACCAGCGTCCCCGCCGCGCCGACGGCGATCAGCCAATGCCGATGCGGCAGGAAGGCGAGCGCGACGACTCGCTCCTGCCGCCCGAGCTCGAACGAGTCGTGTTCGACCAGAGCACCGTCGGTCACGAAGACGTTTCCGGCTCCATCGCCGAACGCGATCCGCTCGCCGTCGTTCGAAAAGACGCCGGCCGTCACGGCACCGCGACATCCGGCGTGCTCCTTCGGTTCGACTCGTTCTTCGGCCAACCGGACCTCTCCCGAGCCGGTGCCGACCAACAACCGCCGCCCGTCTTCGGACACCACGAGCCGATCGATTCCCCCGGAGAGCAGCGGGACCGCCGACGTGATCTGCCCGCTCGACGCGTTGACCAGCAGCAGGCGTCCGTCCTCGGTGCCGACGGCCAGCGGCGAGCGGTTGCGGGCCCCCACCGCCAATCCGCTCACCCCGCGACGATGCAGCTCCCACGATTCCAACCGAGTGCCGCGGACCGCGTCGCTGATGATCGTCCGGCGATCCGCACCGTTGCTCACCAGCTTCACGTCCCCCGGAAACCAGCCGAGATCGCGAACCGGTCCGTCGTGACCGGCGAGAGTGGCGAGCGGTTCGCCGCTCAGCGGGTCGAAGAGCGCAATCTGCCCGGCCTCGTCGCCGATCGCCAACCGTTCGTTGCGCGGACCGACCGCCATCGCGGAGGTGGGACGAGGGAGCACGCGTTCGATCGTCGACCGCCGCACCTCGACGCCGTCCGCCCAGGAACCGTCGAGCGGCAGCAGGCGACCGGATCGAGTCGCGTAGCGGGTCGCGGCGGGGACTTCGCGCAGTCGTTCGAGCACGCGTCCTCGATGTTCGGGGGCGACCGCCTCGAGCCCCGCGCTCCAGTGCAGCGCCCCGGCCGCCGCGCGACACGCCTCCTTGAGCTCGCGCGGCTTCGCTTCACCGGCCAGCAGCAACGCATCGGCGACAAGATGTCGCAGCTCGGGACGCTCCGCCAGCGACCGCCGATCGATCTCGGTCGGCGCCTCGAGACCGAGTCGCGCGGCAGCGCCAGCCAGGTCGGCTCCGAGTGCCTCGGCCGCGCCGAGCGGATCCCCGGTTGCCGTCAGCGCCCACAGCGCTCGCGAATCGGCCTCGGTCGAAACGGACGAAGCATCGGTCGTTCTGGCGTCATCGGTCATCGTAGAGTCGTCGGTCGCGGCGTCGTCGCTCGTGGGCGCCGCAGGGCGCTCGAGACGCTCGGCGAGCAGCGCGACTTCATCGAGCTGGCGCCGTCGCTCGAGCGCCGCGGCGCGCAGGCCGCGCGCGTCGGGAGCTCGCAGCCCGTCGTCGCGCCATTGAGCCAAGTCGCGGGCGTCGCTCCACCGGCCGACGGCGATCAGGCGGCTGGTGAGATCGGCGACGAAATCATCGAACCGTGTGGCGGGAAGATCAGGGCGACTGGCCGACATCGCCCAGCGAGCGGCCGAAAGTTCGGCGCCGAGCAGATCGATCTCGGCCGGGGCCCGCCGGGCCAGCCGTTCCAGCAGGCGACCGGAACGATCGAAGTCGCTGACGTCGCCGCGAACCCAAGCCAGGCGACGAAGGGCGAGCGCCGCGACCGCCACCGTCGGCTCGTCCTCGGAATCGAGCGCCGCGGAGAGCTTCACCACCTCGCCGGTAATCGCGTCGGTCTCTCGCGGCAGCGGCTCGACGATCAGTTGACTCGCCAGCGAGTTCCACCGCTCCGGATCGATCGTCGTCGGCGCGACGAGTCCGTTTGCCGAGTTCGCGCTTGCCGAGGCATTCGACGGATCGTTCGTCATCGGAGCGCCGAAGTCGTTCGCCTCGGCGACTTCGGGATCGAGGTCGCGGTCTTCGGACCGCTCGGTACCGGAGTTCTCCGACTCGGCGGCTCGCGAAGCGGCATCCGCGTCGTCGCCGATTCGAACGCCTTGTCCCCGGTCGACATCGGTCATCGCCGAGTCCGGCAGGATCGGAGCGGTGGTGGTGCGGGCCGAGTCGGAATCGCCGGCCGGCACTTCGCGGTCGTTCGCCGAACTGCGGGGCGAGAGAACTTCGGGCGAGGAGTCGCTCGTCGCGTCGCTCGTCACGTCGGAGTCGACGGCATTCGCTGCCGACGGCGCGGTCGCCGGCCCCTGACTCGAATCGCTCCCCGGGGCGTCGCCAGCGCGGACCGACGATGACGAGGCGAGCTCCGTCAGCTCCGGAGCTCGGTACCAGATGAGACCGATCGCCGCGACGACGAAGGCGATCGGCAACGTCGCGATCAGGCCGACGAGCGAGCCGACCAGCGCGGCGAACCGCCAGTCGGCCGGCGACCAGCCGACAGCGTTCGGCTCGTCCGTCTCGGACCGGTCCCCTTCCTCGAACGCTGCGACCGGCAGCGATGTCGAACGAAGCGACGGCGGGGCCGTCGGTCGCGTCGTCGTGCCGCTCGGCAGCGCTTCGTCGGCAGCCCCAGTCGACGGTGCTCGACGAGATGCTGCGGTCGACGAGGTCCGATCGTCCGAAGGTGCGGTCGGTCGCGCTGGGCCGCTCGAACTCGGGCCGCTCGAACTCGGGCCGCTCGAACTCGGGCCGGCGAGGGCGAGCGACGGATCGAGCAATTCGACACCGGCTCGCGACACCTCGTTCAGCAGTCGCTGCGACACCTCGCCGAAGGGGCCTTGCTGTAGCGTCCGCAGGAATCCCAGACGCTGATCGACCGCCGCGCGAATCGTCGCTTCGTTCCGTTCCCCCGGAGTCAGGCCGAGCAGTCGCCAACGATCGGGCGGGAACTCCCGAGGCGGGATGCCGAGCCAGCGGTGATAGGGATCGAACGGCAGCTGATCCATGCTGAGGACCCGAGTCAGAGGACGGCGAGACCGGCGACCGTGACGACGAACGAGTCGGAGTCGAACCGGGGGGGAGGGATTTCAGCCGGGACCGAGTCTCCGTTCGGGCGAAACGGGCGAAGGGGGAACGTTCAGGTCGGCGGCCCAACGCCCGCTCGAGATCGCGACTCCCTCGAGCTCGCGGATCGGTCGGTGGTGGGCGTCGATGCGGTGCGTGCTTCGCTTCGAGACGACGGTGATGCGCTGCACCGAGTAGCGGATCGTTCCGACTTCGAGATCGGGCGATTCGCGGCGCGGCGGTTCGACGATCCAGAGGTCATAGTCGCCGGGAAGCAGCCCTGCTTCCCCCGCTTCGCTTCGCAGCCAGGCTCGCCCTTGCGGGTCGGTCTTTCCCGAGGCGTACGGGATCCACCAGCCGAGATCGTTCTCGGCGCGGATCGGCACGGCGAGCAGCGTCGCATCGGCCAACGGCCGGTCGCCGTCGACGACTCGGAACTCGACGTCGACCGCCGTCGATACCTCCGGCGGTTCGATCGGCTCGCAACCAACCTCGGCGAAGACCGACAGCAACAACAATCCGGCCACCCGCCGCGCCGTCACCGACGCGACTCGACGCGGGCGTGTCGACTTGCAGGAGGACTCGAAATTCATCGGCCTGAATTCTCGTTCACGGCAGCACCGATCGCCGGGCGGATCGTCGTTCGACGGTTCGGCGGAGTCCGGCATCTCGGGCCGCTCGATTCTATCCGGAACGGACGAAAGCCGCGCTCCCCGAAGGTCCCTCGAATCTCGGACCGGCGGGCGGTTACAATCCTGAGCG
>CAZZBI010000160.1:4838-11866 GCA_964652385.1 uncultured Pirellulaceae bacterium
GCGGTACTCGCCGCGACATCGGCGGTCGAGCGGGAGGTGCGGCGGTCCGTTCTCGAGGGCCTCGCCCCACCCCCTTTTTTCCCATTGGATTTCGAGGAGCGACGTTTCGCGTGGAGATCCGACGTAACCCGACTCGCTCGGTCCGCATCGGTTCGATCTCGATCGGACACGAGCACCCGATCGCCGTTCAGAGCATGACGGCGACCAAGACTCAGGACATCGACGCGACCGTCGCGCTGGTCGAGCAGTTGCGCCGGGCGGGTGCGGACGTCGTCCGGATCGCGGTCGACAGTCGCAAGGATGCGGCGGCGCTCGCCGAGATCCGGCGGCAGACGACCGCCAACCTTTCGGTCGATCTGCAGGAGAACTACCGGCTGGCCGAGGTGGTGGCGCCGCATGTCGACAAGGTGCGCTACAACCCGGGGCACCTGTATCACCACGAGCGCGAGAAGCCCTGGCAGGAAAAGGTCTCGTGGCTCGTCTCGGTGGCGCGCGAGCATGACATCGCGCTCCGGGTCGGCGTGAACTGCGGCAGCGTCGATCCGGCGGCCAAGGAGCGTTTTGCCGCCGACGATCCGCTCGCCCCGATGCTCGCCAGCGCGCTCGAGCACTGCCGACACTTGGACGAACTCGGCTTCGATCGCTACGTCGTCTCGCTCAAGGACTCGGATCCGAAGCAGGTGGTCGAGGTGAATCGCCGGTTCGCCGCGCAGCGTCCCGACGTGCCGCTTCATTTGGGCGTCACCGAAGCCGGTTTGCCTCCCGACGGCATCATCAAGACACGGATCGCGTTCGAGCAGCTGGTCGCGCAGGGAATCGGCGACACGATCCGCGTTTCGCTGACCGTGCCGAACGATCGGAAGCACGAAGAGATCGATGCGGGGCGTGCGATCCTGGCAGATATCGCGGCGGGGCGAGTCCGGAGCGTCGTCGACTACGGACTGGGGACGCTGAACATCATCTCGTGCCCGAGCTGCTCGCGCGTCGAGAACGAAGCGTTCGTCGAGCTGGCTCAGGAGGTGAAGCGGATGACCCGCTATGCCGAGAAGCATCGCATCACGATCGCCGTGATGGGATGTCGCGTGAACGGCCCGGGAGAGACCGACGACGCCGACCTGGGGCTGTGGTGCGGACCGAACTTCGTGAACCTGAAGCGCGGGCCCGAGGAGCTGGGGGCGTATCCGTACGACCGAATCCTCGGTCGCCTGAAGGAAGAGCTGGATCGGCTGATCGTCGAGCGCGAAGGAGCGATCGGCGCGACCTGAAGAGCGACGGCGGGATCGGCGACGGAACGAACGATTCGGAAGGGAGAGTCCGTGCGAGACATCACCATCGGTTGCGACCTGGGGGGCACCAAGCTGCTGGTCGTGGCGTTCGACGAGCAGTACCGACCGATCGGTCGTGCCCGGAAGAAGACCAAGGGGCACGAAGGGGCCGAGGCGGGGCTCAAGCGGATCGGCGACACGATCGTCGAGGCGCTCGAGACCGCCGGCGCCGGACCGGAGCGAATCCGCGTGATCGGCGTCGGCTGCCCGGGACCGCTCGATCTGGACAAGGGGATCGTGCACGAGGCGCCGAATCTCGGCTGGCGCAACGTCCCGATGAAGCAGACGCTCGAGACGCGTTTCGGTTGTCCCGTCACCGTCGCCAACGACGTCGACATGGGGGTCTTCGGCGAGTGGCGATTCGGAGCGGGCAAACGCGAGCGGTGCGTGGTCGGGATCTTTCCGGGGACCGGGATCGGCGGCGGGTGCGTCTATGAGGGGAAGATCCTCCGCGGCCGAAACACCAGCTGCATGGAGATCGGCCATATTCCGCTGATCCCCGGCGGACCGCTCGACGGCGCCGGCAATCCGGGCTCGCTCGAGGCGGTCGCCAGTCGTCTGAGGATCGCCGCCGAAGCGGCTCAGGCGGCCTATCGCGGCCAGGCTCCAGCGCTGCGCAAGAAGGCGGGGACCGACCTGACCGATATCCGCAGCGGCGTGATCGCTCAGGCGATTGCCGACGGAGATCGTGCGGTCGAGGCGATCGTGCGCCAGGCGGCGGAGCATCTGGGGATGGGGATCGTCACGGTCGTCCATCTGCTCGCTCCCGATCTGATCGTGATGGGGGGAGGTCTGGTCGATGCGATGCCGAAGCTGATCGTCGAGACGGCGGCCAAGGCGGCTGCCAAGCGGGTCCTGCCGTCGTACCGTCAGACGTTCAAGGTCGTCGCGGCCGAACTGGGAGACGATGCGACCGCGATGGGAGCGGCCTCGTGGGCGCGACAGTGCGCCGGTCTCGAAGACCCGCCTCGCATCGCCGCCGACTCGAACGCCTCGCGCAGCGCCGAGACGGTCGCTCCCTCGGGAACGCCCCGTCCCGAACCGGCCAAATGACGCTCCTTGCCGTGCGATCGTCGCGCCCTGACGTCACCAGCGGCCCGGCGATCGCGGCACGAGCGGCGACCCGACCGGCGCCGCTCGATCCCCCTTCCCTGATGCCTTCCTCGTCGAGTCGCCCGCATGCCTTCCCTGTCAGGTCCCGTTGCGGTGATCGATATCGGAGCGACGAGCGTCCGGATGGCGATCGCTCAGATCGGCTCGACCGGCGAGATCCGACTGCTCGAGAATCTCTCGCAGTCGATCTCGCTCGGTAAGGACTCGTTCATCAAGGGGCGCCTCGAGCGAGCGACGATCGAGGACTGCGTCCGCGTGATGCGGATCTACGGCCGCAAGCTCGAGGAGTACAAGATCCGACGGGACGACGTTCGCGTCGTCGCGACCAGCGCGGTGCGCGAGGCGTCGAACCGGCTCGCGTTCCTCGACCGACTGTACATCGCGACCGGGTTCGACATCGAACCGTTCGACGAATCGGAACTGCACCGCGTGACCTACCTGGCGGTCAAGCCGGCGCTCGAGATGGTTCCCGAACTGACCGGCCGCCCGGTCGTCGTCTGCGAGATCGGCGGCGGCAGTACCGAGGTGCTCGGACTCAACGCCGATTCGATCGAGTTCTCCCAGACGTATCGCCTCGGTTCGCTCCGGCTCAGACGGACTCTCGAGGCGTATCACGCGCCGACGCAGCGACTGCGCGACATCATGGAGCGCGAGATCGACAAGACGGCCAATCAGATCCGCGAACATCTGGTGACGCGAGGGGATCGCGAGTTCGTGACGATGGGGAGCGACATGCGTTTTCTGGCGTCGCTGCTCAGGCCGGGGGAACGTCCCGAAGGTCCGATGCGTCTGGAGCGGGACGAGGTGGCCGAAGGGATCGACATGCTCGCGTCGCTGAGCGTCGACACGCTGGTCAACAAGCATCGCCTGAGTCTGCCGGAAGCGGAATCGCTCGCTCCGGCGTTGCTCGCCTATCTGCACATCGCCGACGCGCTGCGGGTCGATCATCTGTGGGTCGCCGCGGCGAACCTGCGCGACGGACTGCTGCGCGACATGTGGATGCGTCAGACCCGTTCGGTCGAGTTCACGCGGCAGGTGACCGAGTCGGCGCTCGACCTGGCGCGACGGTTTCATGTCGATCTGCCGCATGCCCGCCATGTCGCCGAGATCTGCGGACGACTCTTCGCGCAGCTCGCTCCGGAACATCGTCTCGATCGCCGCTGCGAACTCCAGCTGCGCGTGGCGGCGCTGCTGCACGAGGTCGGAATGGCGATCAGCAACCGCTCGTTCCACAAGCATTCGATGTACGTGATCGCCAACGCCGAGATCTTCGGAATCGGCAAGCGCGAACTGAAGATCATCTCGCTCGTTGCCCGCTACCATCGGCGAGCCAGCCCGCAGCCGTTGCATGTCGGCTACGCCGATCTCGACCGCGAGGATCGGGTGATCGTGTCGAAGATGGCCGCGCTGCTGCGGATCGCCAAGGCGCTCGACGACTCGCGCAATCAGCGGATCCACGACTTCCGCTGCGATATCGCCGACGACGGCGTCGCGATCGAGATACCGGGGGTCGAGGACCTGGCGCTCGAGAAGATCGCGCTGCAGCAGCAGGGAACGCTCTTCGAAGAGGTCTACGGCAAACGCGTGATGCTCCGCTCGCGCCCGACGCTGCGAAACTGAGAACCACGGCGGCGGCCCGGTTGGCCGACCGAGCCGCTCCTGTCCCGGATGATGCCCCGCTTCGCTCCGCATCCCGAACCGAACCGACGCTGCCGCACCTGACGAGCCTGACATGAACGACACGATGGAACGCTACTTCAACCGCGAGCTGAGTTGGCTGGAGTTCAATCAGCGCGTGCTGGACGAGGCGTGCGAGCCGGCGAACCCGTTGCTGGAGCGGTTGAAGTTCCTGGCGATTACCGGATCGAATCTCGAAGAGTTCTTCATGGTTCGAGTCGGCGGGCTGCAGCTCGTCCGGGATTCGGGAGCCGATGCGGCGGATCCGGCCAGCCTGGCGGCCGCGGAACAGCTCGGACCGATCCTCGAACGGGTCCGGCGGATGGTCGAGGAGCAGTACCGCTGCCTGTCGGAGCTCGAAGAGCTGCTGGCGGAACACGGCATCCGCCGGCTCAGGGCGATCGGTCTCTCCGAGGCGCAGCGACAGAGTCTGGAACGGAACTACGTCGACGAGATCGTCTCGACGCTTGCGCCGATGGCGATCGACGACGAAGAAGAGATGCCTCATCTGCGCGGCGGGGGCATGCACCTGGCGTTCCGACTGCGCGACGCCGATCCGCTCGGCAAGTCGAGCGACGACGAGGGAGGGGCCGAACGGTTCGTCGTGATCGCGCTCGCTCCGGTTCTCCCCCGCCTGCTCGTCCTGCCGAGCGAACGGGGGTGCGAGTTCCTGATGCTCGAGGAGGCGATCGAGCTGCTGGCCGATCGCTTCTTTCCGCATGCGCTCGTGCTCGAAGCGACTCCGTTCCGCATGACGCGCAACGCCGACATGCGGGTCCGCGAGGACAGCGCCGGCGATCTGATGACCGGCATGCAGGAGATCCTGCTCGAGCGGAAATGGAGCGACTGCGTCCGGCTGGAGGTCGCGGCGGGGGCGAGCCCGGCGATGCGCGAGTTCCTGGGACGGTCGCTCGGGGCCGACCCGGGAGACGTCTTCGACATTCCCGGTCCGCTCGATCTGAGCGCCTGGATGTCGCTGACCGGCCTGCACGGTTACGAGAGTCTGAAGGCCGAGCCGTGGGCGGCGCAGCCGTCGCCGGCGTTCGATCCGGCCGAGCCGATCTTCGCTGCACTGCAGCGTCAGAGCGTGCTGCTGTATCACCCGTACGAGAGCTTCGAGCCGGTGGTGCGGATGATCGAACAGGCGGCCGACGATCCGGACGTCATCGCGATCAAGCAGACGCTCTACCGGACGAGCAAGGACAGCCCGATCATCAAGGCGCTGGCTCGCGCGGCCGAGAACGGCAAGAACGTCACGGCGCTGGTCGAGCTCAAGGCGCGGTTCGACGAACAGCGCAACATCGAGTGGGCTCGACGTCTGGAAACCGCCGGCGTTCACGTCATCCACGGCGTCAAGGGGCTCAAGACCCATGCCAAGATCTGCATCGTGGTGCGTCGCGAGCCGCAGGGGGTGCAGCGCTACGTCCACTTCGGTACCGGCAACTACAACGAGACGACCGCGCGAATCTACAGCGATGCGAGCTACCTGACCGCCGACGACGATCTGGGAGCCGATGCGGTCGCGTTCTTCAACGCGATCAGCGGCTTTTCGCAGCCCCTCCCCTTCCGCCGCATCGAAGCGGCTCCGCTCGGCCTGCGCGACAAGCTGCTCGAACTGATCGACATCGAGATCCAGCGGACCCTCGACGGTCAGAAGGGGATGATCACCGCCAAGCTCAACTCGCTGGTCGATCCGACGCTGATCGAGGCGCTCTATGCCGCCTCGCAGGCCGGGGTCGAGATCCGGCTGAACGTCCGCGGCATCTGCTGTCTGAGACCGGGAGTGCCGGGGATGAGTCAGAACATCCGGGTCACGAGCATCGTCGACCGGTTTCTGGAACATGCCCGGATCATGCACTTTCATCACGGCGGCGACGATCTCGTCTTTCTGTCGAGCGCGGACTGGATGCAACGGAATCTCGACAAGCGGATCGAACTGCTCGTCCCGATCGACGACGCCGAGGCGCGGCGGCGACTGATCGACATCCTGGAGACGCACTTTCGGGACAACGTCAAGGCGCGGGCGCTGCGTCCGGACGGCCGCTGGATTCCGGTCCGCGAACTCGAACGCTCCAAGGGGCGATCGACCGGATTGGTGCGCAGCCAACTCGAACTCTGGCGCCAGGCGACCGACGCCAGCGAACAACAGACCCGCCAGCGGTTGACCCGCTTCCAACCCCACCAAGGCCCGGACGACAACGGATGAACTTCCCTCCCGATTCGCTCACGCTGTTGGTGCTCCGTCATGCCAAGGCGTCGAAGGACGCCGTCGCGATCGCCGATCACGATCGCCCGCTGATCCCGCGCGGCATCGACGATGCGCGACGGATCGGAGCGCATCTGAGACAGGTGGCGCCGCCGGTCGAACTGGTGCTGGTGTCGACCGCTCGGCGAACGGTCGAGACGCTCGATCAGTCGAGTCTCGACCTCCTGCCGGGCTGCGAGACGATCGCGACGAGAGACCTCTATCTGACCGGTCCGGATCGGATCCTGCAGACGATTCGCCGACATGGAGACCGCCGGCGCTGCGTGCTGGTGATCGGCCACAATCCGGGGCTGCAGGAGCTGGTCGAGATCTGGCTCGGTCCGATCGGACGACTGCCGACCGCCGCCGCCGCGCGATTCGAGTTCGCGGTGGACGATTGGAGTCATCTGACCGAACGGACCCCCGCTCGTTCGACCGCCTGGTGGACCCCCAGGGAACTCGAAGGTCGCTCGGAAGCCGGTTGAGTCGACGTGGCCCCGGGCTCTCCGAGCCCGAGGTCGGGTGGATGTCGACACGGTTCACGCGACGCGGCTCGTTCGGCGTCGACACGAAGCTCTGCCTCGGCCACGGAGTGGCCGGGCCCACGTGGCCTTCCGTGCCTCACCCCAGCCCGAAGCGCCAAGCGCAGGGGTTCCTCGGTGCTCTCC
>CAZZBI010000161.1:0-2313 GCA_964652385.1 uncultured Pirellulaceae bacterium
GCTCAGCGTGACGCCGAGCGACGTCACCAGCGCCAGCTGCATCCAGATCCCGAGATAGCACTTGCCGAAGTTCAGGGCGAACGAGCCGTCCTTCATCTTGAAGTAGACGCTCGCCGGCGAGACGCCGAAATACTGGCCCGGATCGTTGCATCGCAGCACCGCCTCGAGCGTCCCCGTCTCGCCCGCCAGGTCGTCGAACAGATCCATCTCGACCCGCTGCGGATTCCCCTCGACATCCTGCCAGTTCACCATCTGTCGACGCTCGATCGGCAGCGTCTGGATCGCATACTCCTGACTCTCGAACGCGATCGGGTCGCTCGTGAACACGACCTGACGGCCGTCGACCTCCTTGGTGTTGCGGAAGATGATCTCTCCCGTCACCCGCCGCGTGATGTCCCCCTTGAGCGTCCGGAAGACCCGCAGGCTCAGGTCGAGCGGAACGCGATCGGCCGGAAAGTCGTTGCCGCGCAGTCCGATGAAGCGGAAGATCGCCCGCGACATGCTGCTGCCGCCGTCGATGTAGCTGAACTTCATCGACATCTTGCCGACGTTCACGCCTTCGCGAGCGACTCCCCCGTCGCGATCCAGGAACGACAGCTCGTCGGCATACCGCGGCACGCGAGCGACCAGAATGTCGATCGGTCCCGACGTCTCGAGCGTCGCTCCCGCTTCCTGAAGCAACTCTCCCAGAGGCCAGGCGTCGATCAGGCCGACCACGTCGTACAGCCCCTCCTGCACCTCGATCTTCAGGCCGCCGTCGCGGAACAGGGTGTACGCGAGTCCGTCTCGCTCCAGTCGCTTGCCGTCGGCCGGAATCCCGTCCAGGATCACGTCATGCCGGTGGCCGCTCTCGACCTGAGTCCGCAGCGCGAGATCGACCCAGCGGACGCCGGTCCCTTCGCTGGTGAGCGATTCGCGGTCGGCGTCGAGCAGCTGGAGTTCGATCCGGTGCCGATGCCCCGACTCGCGACGCGTCTGAGCCTCGTAATAGGCATTGTCCGAGGCGCGTCGCCCCGACGGCGTGTCGGTCGAACTCGGCTCGATCCTCGCGAACTCGGTCACCTCGGCCCGATGGTCGTGACTGAGACCGGCGATGACGAAGCCCAGGCTGATCAGCCCCATCGCGGTCAGCAGCACCGTGCCGACGAGCAGGAATCCGACGATCCGGCCGACGACGATCTCGCTCGCCCGAATCGGCTTGGTGACCACCGTGTAGATCGTCTTGTTCTGGATGTCCTGCGGCAGGCTGAAGGTGCTGATCAGCAACCCCATGAACAGGACCAGGAACTGCGTTCCGGCCAGCACGAATCCCAGGTAGGTCCGCTCCGGATGGTCGCTGCTCGAATCCAGGAACCAGCCGCCGAAAAGCAGCGCCAACGCGAAGATGCCGAACGCCACCAGCATCACGCGGCGCCGAAGCGTTTCCTGGATCGCCAACCGCGCGATCGCGCCGACGCGACGAGGCGACAGCATCAGATCGGGGACCGCCCGGAAGATCCCCTCCCACACCTTGTAGAACGCTTCCGACGGACCGTAGCGGACGATCGAGATCAGCGCCGCGATCGCGGTGCCGAGCGCCGCCGCCGCGACCGCGACCAGGAAGAACTGCCACAAGGCAGGTCCGATCCAGTCGAGGATCCCCTTGTAGTCGTCGTAGCCCATGTTTCGGGAACCGAGTGAGAGAGGTGAGAACGAAGAGCGGTCGTCGAACTAGACGAGCGAGAGGCCCCCGCTCGCTGCCGAAACACGGAACGATCAGCGCGATCCGGCTCGCAGGCCGGGACGCTCCTCGCTCTGCCGGACGATCTCGAGGAAGAGCTGTTCGAGCGTGGTGCGCGGATGCGTCACCTCGATCGTCTCGCCCGAGTGCCGAGCGATCACCTGGCGGATCTCTTCGACCGCTTCCGGCGACAGCCGACTCGTCCGGATCTGCGTCTCCTGCTCCACCCGCAGCAACTCGTCGACCCGCCCCAGCTCCTTGAGTTCCCCCTGGAACAGGATGCCGATCCGGTCGCAGACGTCCTGGACGTCATCCAGCTGGTGGCTGGACATCACGACCGTCTTCCCCTCGTCGCGCAGCTTCAGGATCAGGTCCTTCATCTCGCGCGTGCCGAGCGGGTCGAGTCCCGACGTCGGTTCGTCGAGGAAGATCAGCTCGGGGTCGTTGATCAGCGCCTGAGCCAGACCGATGCGACGCGTCATGCCCTTCGAATACTCGCGCAGCTGACGCTTTCGAGCATGATTCAGACCGACCTGCTCGATCAGCTTCCGCGCCCGCTCGCTGGACGTGTCGAAGGTCGCCGAGCAGTTCGG
>CAZZBI010000161.1:2323-3694 GCA_964652385.1 uncultured Pirellulaceae bacterium
CTCGCGCCGAATGTCCGCCGGGATGTCGAACAGCCGGCCGTAGAAGTCGAGCGTCTCTTCGGCCGTCAGGAAGCGATACAGATACGACTCCTCGGGGAGGTAGCCGATCCGCTCGTTCTTCGACACCTTCGACGCCTCTTCCCCCAGCACCAGCGCCCGGCCGCTCGTCGGAAAGAGCAGCCCCAGCAGCAGCTTGATCGTCGTCGACTTCCCCGAACCGTTGGGGCCGAGCAGGCCGAAGATCTCGCCGCGCCGGATCTCGAGATCGAGCGCCTTGAGCGCCCGCACCTTCTGACGTCCCCAGAAGTCCCGATAGATCTTCGACAGGCTCTGCGTCTCGACGACGATGTCGCTCGACGGGCCGGCGGATGAAGAGGACGCCGGCGAAGGGGCTTCGGTCGCCGCTGAGTTCATGGAGCGGAAATCCTGGAGAAGGTCGTAGCGTCGAAGACGGAGCGTCGAAGACAAGGAGCGAACGCAGGACGAGTCAGGGCGGAACGGCGAAGCGCATCGGGAGCGGCACTCCGACGGCCGACACGCCGCGATTCGATCCGAAAATCGGCAGGTCGACGATCGAGCGGCCGTCGAACCGGCACCCCGCGGGACCCTTGTGTACGCCCTGCCGCAGGATTAGGTTCGTCGGAAACCGGCGAGCTCGCCGCCCCCGCTTCCGCCCGCGACGAGACCGTTCGGAACTCGCCGCGACGGAGTCTCGCCGCTCCTCTCCGACGGGTGCGGACGGGCCGGCGGTGCGAAGCGCCGAACCGAGCGTCGCCCACGATTTACCGGGGAAAACGCTCACTATAACCCCGCTTCCGAGCAGCGGCAATCATGTCGCTCCCCTCGGCCGGCACTTGGCTGGATCCGGCATGACCGTCTGGAACCGTGATGAGGCCGAGGCCTATCTCCTCCGCCGGATCAACTACGAGACGCAACCGGCGGCCGAGCGCGCCGATGCCTTCCGACTGAAGGCGATGATCGAGCTGGTGGAGCGGCTCGGGCACCCCGAACGCTCGGCTCCCGCCGTTCATGTCGCCGGCACCAAGGGGAAAGGTTCCACCTCCACCGTCATCGCGTCCGTCCTGCGAGCGGCCGGGATCCGAACCGGCCTCTACACGTCGCCCCACCTCGAACGGATCGAAGAACGGATCGTCATCGACGGCTCGCCGATCCCCCCCCACGACTTCGCTGTTTCGGTGGCCGAAGCGGCTGAAGCGGTCGAACGGATCGATCGCGAACTCGCTGCGGGTACGCTCGACGGCCCCCCGCCGACCTACTTCGATATCCTGACCGCCGTGGCCTGGTGTCGCTTCCGGACCAGTCGCGTCGAAGCGGCGGTGATCGAAACGGGGCTCGGAGGACGCCTCGACT
>CAZZBI010000161.1:3704-11843 GCA_964652385.1 uncultured Pirellulaceae bacterium
CCCCGAAGTGACCGTCATCACCTCGATCAGCCTCGATCACACCCGCCAACTCGGCAACACCACCGCCGAAATCGCCGCAGAAAAGGCCGGTATCATCAAGCCCGGCATCCCGGTCGTCTCGGGGGTCGACGATCCGGCTGCCGCCGCCGTCATCGCTCGCACCGCCGAGGCCAATCAGGCCCCCTTGTGGAGGCTGGGGCAGGACTTCGGTGCCGAAAACGTCCGCCTCGAAGATCGCTCTGAAGTGGCTGAAGATGGCCGTTACGAGGGGTGTATATCGCTCCCCGGCTATCGGTTCGATTGGATCGGGCTTCTGCCGAGCGGGGACAAGGGAGCTCGGGAGGTCGTCATTCCTGATCTTCGGGCACCTCTCCCGGGGAGGCATCAAGTTGCCAATTGCTCGCTGGCGATCATGGCGAGTCTGCTCTTTCGAAGCGAGACGGCGGCGGGCGAGGCAGAGGCGATCCGTCGGGGTCTGGAGCAGGTCGAACTGCCGGGGCGGATCGAGATCGTCGGCCGTCGGCCGACCGTGATCGTCGATGTCGCTCACAATGTCGCGGCCATGCGGGCGTTGGTCGCGGCGCTTGCCGAAGTCCCTCGGGTCGGCGAGCGGCAGTTGGTTCTGGCGATCAGCGACGACAAGGACGTCGCCGGAATCCTGACCGAGGCGGTCGGGGCGTTCGATCGGTTTCGGCTGACCCGTTTTCTGCGCAACCCGCGGGCGTTTTCGCCCGACCAGCTTCAGCCGATGCTCCACGCGGCGGCTCGGCGAATCGGACGACCGCTTGCCGACGATCGGGTGTCGGTCCATGCCGATCCGGCCGAGGCATGGCTCGCCGCTCGGCAGTCAGCCGCGGGGGACGATCTGATCTGCGTCAGCGGCTCGACCTTTCTGGTTGCCGAGCTGCGACCGTTGATTCGAGCCGCGATCGCTTCCGACCAAGACGATTGATCAGGGGCTTGGTCTTGCTGTTGGCAGGACTTGCCTCGAGGGGCTCGATCGCCACCTCAGGCTCGGTGCGAGGGAGATTCGATCCGCCTTGCGTCGCTTTCGCGTTGAGTCGGGTTGGAGGAGCGGCTACGATTTCGGAGCCCTCCCCGTCCGCTTCCCTCCTTCCCGACTGCTGCAGTGACGACCTTCACTGCGGCACCGTCGCTCACTGCCGGCGCCGTCGCTCGCTGCCGGCACCGTGCGGCCCCTCGGCGAACTTTCGAGTTCGCTCCCGCCCCGTTTTTCGGAGACCAGCGATGCTCACGCTCCTCGGGCGCCCCGATCGGACGAACCAGCGCTGCTGCGACCGACTGTCGCGCCGCAACTTCCTGACGATCGGCGGCATGGCGGCGTTCGGTGGCCTGACGTTGCCGCAGTTGCTTCGCGCCGAGCAGGAGCAGGGCTCAGGGGCATCGCACAAGGCGATCATCAACGTCTTCCTTCCCGGCGGCCCGCCGCATCAGGACATGTGGGACGTCAAGGTCGATGCGCCGGCCGAAATCCGCGGCGAGTTCCGGGCGATCGGAACGAACGTCCCCGGGATCGAGGTCAGCGAGATGTTCCCGCGACTGGCCGGCATGATGGACCGGCTCGTGCCGATCCGGAGCGTCGTCGGAGCGAGCGGCGCGCATCATTCGTTCGAATGTCTGACCGGGCGTCTGGATGCCAATCCGCCGGCCGGCGGCTGGCCGACGATGGGGGCCTGGGTCTCGAAGCTGCAGGGACCGGTCAACGCGACGATCCCGCCGAATCTGAGCCTCTTCTACAAGACCGATCATGCGCCGTGGGGCGATCCGGGTGCGGGCGGTTTTCTCGGGATCAAGCACGCACCCTTTCGCCTGGTCGGCGGACGGAACGAGACGTCGAAGGTCGACAACATGGTCCTGCAGGGGATCACGCTCGAACGACTGGGGGATCGCACCAGTCTGCTCGGAGCGCTCGATCGGTTTCGGCGCGAGGCGGATCGAAGCGGCGCGATGGACGGGCTCGACGCCTTCTCGCAGCAGGCGGTCGGTATCCTGACCTCGAGTGCGTTGGCCGAGGCGCTCGATCTGTCGCGCGAAGATCCGGCGGTCGTCGAACGCTACGGCAAGGGGGACCCGGAGTTCCACTTCGACGGCGCGCCGCGGATGACCGAGAGCTTTCTGATCGCGCGGCGACTGGTCGAAGCCGGGGCGCGAGTCGTCAGCCTGAACTTCAGCCGCTGGGACTGGCACGGCGAGAACTTCATTCGCGGACGGCGCGACATGCCGATGCTCGATCAGGCACTCTCGGCGCTGATCGAGGATCTGGAACGGCGCGATCGCCTGCAGGATGTCTCGATCGTCTGTTGGGGCGAGTTCGGTCGAACGCCGAAGATCAACGCCGAAGGGGGGCGTGATCACTGGCCTCAGGTCTCGTGTGCCTTGTTGGCCGGCGGCGGGATGCGGACCGGTCAGGTGATCGGCGCCACCAACCGTCTCGGCGAATACGCGACCGAGCGGCCGGTGACCTTCGCCGAAATTCTCGCGACCCTCTACCATCGCATCGGCATCGATCTGACTCAGGTCCGCGAGTTCGATCTGCGCGGCCGACCTCAATATCCGGTCGATCCCGAAACCCGTCCGCTGCGGGAACTGGTCTAGCCCCCCGCTCGCGATCCGCGCGATCCATGAAGGTTCGTCGAGCGCCCGGCGATCGTCGCGGCGGCGGCGATTATCATGGAGAGCGGACGCGATGGCCAAGGTCGCTTTGCCGGCGGCGAATCCCGCCTCGGGGTTCGGGTGCCGAGTCCGGCTGCGAGTCGCCGGAAGGGCGGGCGGCCGGTCGGGTGCGGCTTCTTCGAGACGCTTGTCTCACGCCCCCGATCATCGGCAGTCGGCGTCCCAGGCGGAGAGCGGACGATGAAGTTCATCGAGATGACCGGAAGCACTCTCGAGTCGATCATCAACGACGGCGAGATCCATGCCGAGGACCTGATGGCGGTCGGCGTTCAGCCCGAGACGATCGTGCGGGTCAATCAGCACGGCGACATCGAGGTCCGACGCCCGCAACGCTGGGACGTGATCGGCGGTCTGATCGGCAACTTCGACGAACGGATCCGGCGCACCACCGGTTTCGAGTGGGCCTGAGTCCGCGCGGTGCGCGGAGTCGCAGCCGTCGAGACTCGCGGCGACCTCACTTCGATTCCGGCGGCGACGGCGCGACGGCGCGATTCGGCCGCTGCCACGGGACCGCTCCGGCTCGCTGCACTTCGATCGCCATGCGCCGCGCCAGATCGCGAACGATGTCGGGGCGTTCCGCCGCCAAATCGCGCGTCTCGAACGGATCGGTTTCGAGATCGAACAGTTCTCGCGGTGCGAACGGATCGTTGCGGACCAGTTTCCAACGCTCTCGAATCACCGCGTTGATCGTCTCGCCCGCATATCGATCTCCCCCTTCGCGTCGCACGAAGTAGAGCGTGCGGGTCGACAGGTCGGGTTGCGGCAGCCCCTGCAACGTCGGCATCAGGCTCGAACCGTCGATCGGGCCCGGCTCGAGCCCGGCGGCGTCGCAGAGTGTCGCGAAGAGATCGACGGTCACGGCCGGGACCTGGGTGGTCGATCCGGCGGTGGTGACTCCGGGGACCCGGATCGCGCACGGGACTCGCAGACCGCCGTCGTACAGACTCTGTTTGCCGTCGCGCCACGGTCCGTTGTTCGCGCCGATGTCCAGTTGCCCACCGTTGTCGCTGGTGAAGACGACGATCGTCGTTTCGTCCAGTCCCGTCCGCGACAGCGTCTCGAGCACTCGGCCGACTCCGTCGTCGAGATGTTCGATCAGCGCGACGAGTCGGGCTCGTTTCGGATCGATCCCCGTTTCGCGTTGCAGCACCCGTTCGAGCACCGCGTTCGGGGGCTGGATCGGAGTGTGCGGCGCGTTGTAGGCCAGGTAAAGGAAGAACGGTTCGGGGCGAGCTGTCGCGTCCTGCAGTTCCTCGATCGCCCATTGCGTGAACAGATCGGTCGCGTGCCCCGGCGGGTCGATCTCCCGCTCGTCGTCGCGCAGGTAGTTGAGGCCGTGACGGCGATGCGTCCGGTAATCGTCCATCATGTCCCCGAGGAACCCTCGGAATCGACCGAAGCCACGGGAGCGAGGCAGGTTCGGCGGTTCGAGTCCCAGATGCCACTTGCCGATCGCGATCGAGCGGTACCCCGCTTCCTGCAATCGTTCGGGGAGCAGACGCGCCGCGGGATCCAGAAATCCCCAGTCATCGATCGGGTGAGTCCGGATGACTCCCGGCACGCCGACTCGGTCCGGATGACAACCGGTCAGCAGCGCCGCTCGCGTCGGCGAACAGACGCAGCTCGCCGCGCGGAATCGTTCGAATCGAAGCGAGTCGGCGAACAACCGGTCCAGATTCGGAGTCACCAGGTCGGTCGCGCCGCAGCAGCCGAGATCACCGGCTCCCAGATCATCGGCCAGGATCACCAGGATGTTGGGGCGGTCGACGGAACGGGGCGATTCGACCGGTTCCCGAGCATTCGCCGCGTCGACGACCGGCGATGAGCAGAGGATCGCAAGAATCGCCCCGATCGGAAAACGAAGGGGCTGGCGCATCGGCCAGGTCAGGCGACGCCGCGCGCGGAAGCGACTCGGCACGCATCGTTCTCGAGGCATCTCGTCGACTCCCGATCTCTCGTGGCAAGGAGCGTCTAGGGGGGACGCACCTCGAGTCTATCCGATCGGCAAACGCGATCGGCGTTCCCCCCGGGATCGATCGGTTCGCCCGTTCGCCGTCCCCCGTCCGTCGCCAATTCCGAGCCGCTCCGCTAGAATCGGGAGCTTCGATTCGCGCGTCCGACTTCGAGTCGATTCCGGGGCGGGCGCTGGTGCGAGGGAGTGCCGACGGCGAGGCCCGTCGGCCGGCCGCGAAACGTCTCGGCCGCGGCTACGGCCGCTTGCCGTCCGGATAACTCGGGGAGCGTGTCGATGGAGGAGAATCGTCGGAAGGGCGGAGAGAAGCGCGACGAGCGTCCGCCGTTCCGAGGCGTCAACATCTGGTTCGTGATCACCGTTCTCCTGGTGCTCGTGGCCCTCATGCTGGTCGCCTCGCGGGACATCAGTCCGTCCCGCGTCCGCGTCTCGTTCGTGCTCCAGCAGCTCCAAGGGCTCGACGAACGGGGGCGCCCGGTCGTCGACGAGCACGGAGCCGAGGTCGGCAGCAACGTCAAGTCGCTCCGTTTCGATGCCGATCGGGTCTACGGCGAGTTCGTCGTTCCTCCGTTCGAACCCGACTACGAGATGACCGGCGCCGCCGGCACCAAGAAGCGGACGCGATTGAAGAAGGAGTTCATGGCGATCGTCGGAAGTCCCGAGTCGCCCGACTATCAGGAACTGGTCCGGTTGGCGCGCGAGAAGAACGTGCCGCGCGACTGGACGCCCGAATCGAACGCCTCGACCATCGTCTCGCTGGTCCTCGTCGGACTGATGATCGGCGCCGTCGTCTTCATCTGGCTCCAGATCCGCCGACAGCAGAGCCAGCTGATGAACGGAGGGGGATTCCTGTCCGGCTTCTCGCGCAGTCCGGCGAAGCGCTACGAGGGGACGCAGCAACAGATCACTTTCGCCGACGTCGCCGGCCTGGAAGGGGTCAAGGCAGACCTGGCCGAGATCGTCGAGTACCTGAAGGAACCGGACAAGTTCCGCAAGCTCGGCGGCCGCGTCCCCAAGGGGGTCCTGCTCAACGGCCCTCCCGGCACCGGCAAGACGCTGTTGGCTCGGGCGGTTGCCGGTGAAGCGAACGTGCCGTACTACTCGGTCAACGGCAGCGAGTTCATCCAGATGTTCGTCGGCGTCGGCGCCAGCCGGGTGCGCGATCTCTTCGGCACCGCCAAGGAGAACTCGCCGGCGATCATCTTCATCGACGAGATCGATGCGGTCGGGCGCCAGCGCGGCGCCGGCCTGGGAGGCGGTCACGACGAGCGGGAGCAGACGCTCAACCAGATCCTCGGCGAAATGGACGGATTCGCGCCGAACGATTCGGTCATCGTGCTCGCCGCCACCAATCGAGCCGACGTGCTCGATCCGGCCCTCCTTCGTCCGGGACGCTTCGATCGTCTGATCACCGTCAGCCGCCCGACTCAGAAGGGGCGCGTCGAGATCTTCAAGGTGCACGTGCGCGACGTGCCGCTCGGCGAGAACGTCGACCTCCAGGTCCTCGCGGCCGGCTGCATCGGGCTGACCGGAGCCGACATCCGGAACGTCGTCAACGAGGCGGCGCTCTGGGCGGCTCGTCAGAACAAGAGTCAGGTCGACATGGCGGACTTCGAGTACGCCCGCGACAAGGTGCTGATGGGAGCGAAGCGCGAGGAGGTGCTTTCGCCGCTCGAAAAGGAAAAGACGGCCTATCACGAGGCCGGTCATACGATCGCCGCCTGGTACCTTCCCGGAGCTCATCCGGTCCATAAGGTGACGATCGTGCCGCGCGGCCAAGCGCTCGGCGTCACGCAAATGGTCCCCTTCGAGGACAAGCTCAACCTGAGCGAGTCGGAACTGCGCGACCAACTGGTCGTGCTGCTGGCCGGTCGAGCGGCCGAGCGATTGGTGTATTCGGAAGTCACGGTCGGCGCCGAAAACGACCTCGAACGCGCTTCGATGATTGCGCGGCGGATGGTGATGAACTGGGGGATGAGCTCGCGTCTCGGACCGGTCAGTTACAAGATGACCGACGACGATCCGTTCCTCGGACGCGAGATCCACCAGCATCGCCAGTTCAGCGAGCACACGATGGAGCAGATCGACGAGGAGGTCGCGTCGATCCTGACCGCGGCCGCCGAACGAGCGTCGAGCTTGCTCGAGGAAAAGCGGGATCGCCTGACCGCGATCGCCGAAGGTCTGGTTCGGACCGAGGAACTCGATCGGGCCGCGATCCAGGAGCTGATCGGGCCGAGCGTTCATGTCGTGCGAAGCGTGGCGGACGACGTCGCCGCGTCGTCGAAGCCCGCTCCCCCCGCCGCTCCCGGATCTCCGACCGCTCCTGCCCCCGCCGCCGACGCGCCGAGTCCTCCGGTCCCCCCCTCCCCGCTCCCGGTTGCGCCGCTGGGGGAACGGTCGACGAGCGGTGCGACGGGGGCCACCGCCAATCCCCCTGCCGGCGTCCGTTCCGAGGCTCCGCGCGAGAATCCCTCCTGAGCGATTCCCACGTGACCTCCCGTGGCGGTCGGCCTCCGCGACCGAGGGCCGGGAAGTCCCGTCAGGGACGTCCCACAGTAGCCCGGCGGTTCAACGCCGGAGAACGAGTCCGAACGGGCGAACTTCGAAGTCCTGCCAGGGACGACCGAGGTTTGCCTCATGGCGGTTGCACACCTTCAGCGGTGGGCGGGCCGGGGCAACGCGGGGGCGACGCCGCTGACGGAACCGATCGCGGTGCTTCGCTTCGGTCAGGTCGGTCGGGACGCGCGGTAACGATGTGGCTTTGACCGCTCGGTGCCCCCTCCGGCTCCGTCCCCTGTCCGGCCTCGCCGGGTCAGCAAGGGAGATCGGTGGCCGTCGACGGGGCCCGAGGCTAGGTCGGCAGCATTCGAGCTGACCGTTTCATTCAACGCGACCGTTCGCACCCGGCCCTGAACCTCGTCGTGGTCTTTGCCCGGCTTGCCGGAGCCGCAAAACTTGCCGAGGGGATCTGTCGGAATCGAGGCCTCCGAACGAAGATGGAGTCAGTACGAGTTCCTCTCCCGCGTTCCCGACAGGTTCCTGCGATGGTTCAGGTTCCGGCCGCTCTCGGCCTGCTTGAGACGACCGGCTTCACGCCGGCGATGGTAGCGCTCGACGCCATGGAAAAGGCGGCTCGGATCGAGCTCATCCAGGCCGAGTTGAATGACGCGTTGGGAGTGGTGCTCAAGATCGCCGGTGACGTCGCCAACGTCTCGCGGGCGATCGAGACCGGACGGGAATGGGCCGAGCGAATGGGGGGCAAGCCCTCGGCGCAGGTCATCAGCCGTCCGACTCCCGATATCTGGCCGGTCGTCGACGGCCCTCGGGAAGTCAATCCGTTGATTCAGCAAGAGGTCGTCCATCGCCCGGCCGACCGAGCCAAGGGAGATCGAAGCGTGTCCGATTCGGCTGAAGGTTCGGCGTTGGGTTTCATCGAGACGCAGGGTTTCACGGCGGTCTTTCAGGCGATCGAT
>CAZZBI010000162.1:0-4357 GCA_964652385.1 uncultured Pirellulaceae bacterium
GTACTGGAAGGACGGCGAACTCGCCGTCTCGATCGATCCGGTGGTCGCCGACTATCTGATGCGAGCCGATCCGAAGAAGGAGCTGCTCGAGATCGTCGCCGCGGGACAGGTGACCGGCGACAGCTGGCAGGCCTATGCCTGGCGCTGGGCCCTGTGCCATCTGTTGGCCAACAACCCGAACTACAACGGCCAGTTCAAGGCACTCGGGATCGCGATGATGTCGGGGCAACCCGAGTCGTTCGAGAGCGCCTACGGAACCGTCGCGCCGCAGATCTCGTTCGAGTACGACCAGTTCGTGCGGCATGTCGCCAACGGCTATCGGGCCGACCTCTGCGCCTGGCAATGGAATCGCCGCTTCACGCCGCTGCGGGCCGGACGCAAGACGCAGACCGAAGCGATCGCGCAGCGCGGCTGGCAGGCGACCGGTCTGCAGGTCGAAGCGGGAGCGACCTACCGAGTCGACGCCGAAGGGACCTGGAAGGTCGACGGCCTGACCGAAGGCTGTTCGGCCGACGGCGAAGAGGACGGTCGAGGGCGACTGGTCGCGGTCGTGATGACCGACTTTCGATTGAGCGAAGAGTTCGAACTCGGCGCTGCGGCGACCTTCGTCCCGCCGGCGACCGGTGACCTGTATGTCCGCTGTCGCGAGGATTGGACCGGCCTGGCGGACAACGCGGGGGAGCTGAAGCTCACCTTCTCGCGGGAATGATCGGCACTCGAGGAACGACAGTCGCCCGATCGCTGATCGAGCGATTGACAGGAGGGATCGACATGAGGTTCGGAATCTCGGCGTATCGCGGCAGGATGATCGCCGTCGGACTCGGCATCGTCGGTTGCGGCCTGACCGCCGCGCTGACCACCGACGGCCGAGCTCGGGCGACCCAGGAAGGAGCCGCCGCGCCGCCGGCCTCGGCCGCTCCGCAAGAGACGCCTCAGGAGGGGCCATCGGACGAACCGGGGACCAAGCCCGAACCGGTCGGACTCGAAACGCTCCCCGGCACCGGCAACGTCGCTCCGACCCGGCTCGGCGCCGAAAAGGAGGACGAGTTGCCGTTCGTGCTCGATCGGGACCAGGCGCGACTCCGGCGGTTGGATGTCGACGGCCAGGTCTGGCTCGATGCGCGGCAGAAGATAGTCGTCGTCGGGACCAAGGTCGCGTTGCAGCGTGGGCCGCTCGAGATGTTCGCCTGTCCCAAGGGGACCAAGGAGCACGAATCGGTGTTGGCGGTCGAGGCGCCGGCGTTCGTGATTCACGCGGCGCTGTTGGCTGCCGGAGCGAAGCAGGGGCGACCGGTCCGATTCGAGCCGGAATATGCGGCGGCGACCGGTCAGGAGATCGACATCTACGTCGTCTGGGAACACGAGGGGAAGCCGCGGTGGCGCAAGGCTCAGGAATGGGTCCTCGACCACCAGACCGCCAAGCCGATGGAGCACCCGTGGGTCTTCGGCGGGAGTTTGTTCGTGACCGACGAGCGGACCGGCCAGCGGCACTACATGGCCGAAGCGGGCGAGCTGATCTGCGTGTCGAACTTCACCACGGCGACGCTCGACCTGCCGATCGAAAGCAGCCAATCGAATCAGGCGCTGCTGTTCGAGGCGAATGCCGATGCGATTCCGGCCAAGGGGACCGTCGTCACGATGGTTCTCGTTCCCAAGTCCTGATCGTTCGATGATCCGCATCCGCACGCGATCCGCGACGTCATGTGATCGGATCGCGTGCGGGAGCTTCCGGAACCGCTTCCGATGCACGATCCGCCGCCGATCTCGCTGCTTTTCGATCGTCTGTTCCGACAGGTCGATCGCGAAGTATGGGTCGTCACGGCGGCACATCGTGAACGACGCGGAGCGCTCCTGGCGACCTGGATCTCGCAGGCATCGATCGATCCGCAACGCCCATTCGTGCTCGCCGGCCTCGCGCCGAACCACTTCACCACCGAGCTGATCGAGGCGGCGGGCTGTTTTGCGATTCATCTCCCTTCGTCCGATCGAGCGGCTGACGTGATCGATTTCGCGATCGGTTCGGGTCGCGATCGCGACAAGCTGGCCGGGCGAGCGCTGCGGATCGGCGCCACGACCGCGCCGCAGCTCGACGAGTTCCCGTGGCGGCTCGAGTGTCGAGTCGTCGCGCGGCTGGATGGAGGGGATCGGATCTATTTCTGGGGTGAAGGAGTCGGCGGTTCGATCGGCCAGGGAACGTCGTTCGCTCCGTTGACCGAACAGCAGCTGATCCGCGCCGCGAATCGGGAACAACTCGACCAATTGCGGACCAACCGCGAACTCGATGCCGGTCTGCACGGTCCTTGGTTCGAGCGGTGGCTCGGCGAAGTGGCTGCCGGCGCCTCGCGCGTCGTCGGCGAGATCGATCGAGACTGAACGCCTGGTGTCTCGCGGCGAGTCGCCCCGGCGACGATTCGCCGGCGGTCCGCAGGTCGGTCAGAGGGATCGGGAAACCCGACCGGGACTCGCCGAGCCGCTCGGATCGACTACGATTCGGTGAGCGGGCGGTGATTCGGTCGCCGTCCCGGTTCCTACTCGCCGACCGTCCTGCCTTCATCCCCGGAGTTCACGTGCACGATCGCGAACGGGCTCATGCCGTCGCCGCCGAGAAGGCGATCCTCGTCCGGATTCTGACTGACGAGATGCCGGAGGCGGCGGATCCGCTCGACGAACTCGAAGGGCTTGCGACGACCGCCGGAGCGACGGTGGTCGGGGGGCTCGTGCAGCGTCGACACACGCCCGACCCCGGCACCTATCTGGGCAAGGGGAAGGTCGAGGAGCTGCGTTCGCTGGTCGAGCATCACGAGGCGGATGTCGTGATCTTCGACAACGACCTCTCGCCCGGTCAGACCCGCAATCTCGAGCGCGCGGTCGAGACCAAGGTGATCGATCGAACCGAGCTGATTCTCGACATCTTCGCCACGCACGCGCAGACCTACGAGGCACGTCTGGCGGTCGAGCTGGCTCAGCTCGAGTACTCGCTCCCGCGACTCAAGCAGATGTGGACTCACCTGTCGCGTCTGAAGATGGGAGTCGGCATGCGCGGTCCGGGCGAGAAGCAGCTCGAGGTCGACCGACGACTGGTCGAGAAGCGGATTCACGAACTGCGGACCGAGCTGACGACGATCGAGCGGCGCAAGGAGCGGCTGGTCGCCAGCCGCGAGGGGCGGATGACCGTCTGTCTGGTCGGCTACACCAACGCCGGCAAGAGCACGCTGATGAACGCGCTCACCGACGCTCAGGTGCTCGCCGAAGACAAGCTCTTCGCCACGCTCGATACGCGAACGCGGCGCTGGCAGCTGCCGGGATGGGGACCGGTCCTGCTGAGCGACACCGTCGGCTTCATCCGCGATCTGCCTCACCGGCTGATCGCCAGCTTCAAGGCGACGCTCGAGGAAGCGCGGGGAGCCGATCTGCTGTTGCACGTCTGTGACGGCTCCAATCCCGCGGTGCTGGATCAGATCTCGGCCGTCTATTCGGTCCTCGAGGAACTCGGGATCGAAGCGAAGGACACGTTGCTGGTCATCAACAAGATCGACCAGATGCCCGACCAAGGGACCTGGGCACTGATCCGCAATCGCTATCCCAAGTCGGTGGCGATCAGCGCCAAGACCGGGGAAGGTCTTGACCGTCTGTCGCAAGCGGTCAGCGAGGGGCTCAGTCACGGCTTCATCGACGCCGATGTCGAGATGGCAGTCGACGACGGCAAGACGATGGCCTACCTGTCGGCGCACGGCGAGGTGCTTTCGCGCACCTATCACGAGGACAAGGTCGTCTTTCATGTCCGCTTGCCGAAGCTGCATTACGGACGATTGCTGCGCCCCGGCCTGACGGTCCGTCGCCGCGATCACGACCCGCTACCGACCGACGATTCGAGCGCGCTCGATCGTTGACGCTCGAGGACGAGGTCCAGCGTCGTACGAACGGTTGTCGTAGTGCGACCGCCCCCGGTCGCACCGGATCGCCGTAGTGCGACCGCCCCCGGTCGCACTCGGATGTCGTCCGACCGATTTCGGTTCGGGGCGTCGTTGACGGCGCTGATTCCGGAGATTCGCTTCGGTCGGATCGAGTGATGGCACGACGCAGCGCCTGTTCGTGCCGAGTCCCGGAGGGACGGCCGACAGTAGCCCACCGATTCATCGGTGGGTCACGCGGCACGAAAGGGATTCCGAGAGTCCCGGTAGGGACGAAAGAACTCCGACGTCGAGCGACGTCGCTCCTGTCGGGCAAGAGTCGCGTCGGTCGTCCCTTGCGGGACTGATCGAACCTCCTCGGTCGCACTGGAACTGTCGAATCGAGGCACAAAGGGCCCCTGCGCTTGGCGCTACGGGCTGTGAGGCACGGAGCACGGAGGGCCCCT
>CAZZBI010000162.1:4457-11654 GCA_964652385.1 uncultured Pirellulaceae bacterium
CGGGCTGTGAGGCACGGAGCACAGAGGGCCCCTGCGCTTGGCGCTACGGGCTGTGAGGCACGGAGCACGGAGGGCCCCTGCGCTTAGCGCTACGGGCTGTGAGGCACGGAGCACGAAGGACCCCTGCGCTTGGCGCTTCGGGCTGTGAGGCACGGAGTACGGAGGGCCCCTGCGCTTGGCGCTTCGGGCTGGTGAGGCGTGATCGGCGCTGACGATGCATTAGAATGTCCGTTTTCTCGCCCCGCCCCCCGGAGCCCTCTCTCCGATGATTCTCTCGCGATCCCGTGCCGCCGCGTGCCGGCGATGGCCCGTCCTGGCGTTGCTGTTGTGGCCGGTTCTCGTCGTGTCGAACGTCGCCGCTCGATCGGAAGTCTCCCGCCGCGCCTGGGAACTGACCGGCGACTCAGGGGCGACCTGGACGATTCGCGATGCCGCGAACGGCGAACGTCGTGCGGTTCGGTTGCCGACGGTCAACGAGCAGGAACTGGCCGACGATCATCGGTCGTGGGACGGGATCGCCGAGTACGAGGTGACGTTCGACGCGGAACGACTGGGGATCGCTCCCGTTTCCGGCGAGCGATGGGAACTGCAGTTCGATGCGGTCGCGACCGAAGCGATCGTCGCGTCGATCGCTCCCTCCGGCGACGCGACCCCTCTCGGCAAGCATCTCGGCGGGTGGACGCCGTTCGCGATCGACGTCACGTCGGAGCTGACCGAGCGACCTCGCGGTCCCTGGACCTTCCGCATCACCGTCGACGAGAAGATCGGCCACAACACGCAGGGATTTCTGCCGATCATCGAGCCGCACTTCGGCGGCATCTGGCAGACGGTTCGGCTGGTACGCACTCCGGTGCGCCGTCTCGATCCGTTCCGCCTGACTGCCGTCGCGATCGGCGAGATCGAACGACCGGTCTTTCGCATCGACGGCTTCGTGCTCGGAGCCGATCGTCAGACCGGTGCCGAGCGGATCGTCGTGCGGCGTTTCCCGCTGTCGCCGAACGGCAATGCCGGAGAGCGGCCGGTGACGAACGAGTCGCCGGCGAGCGAAACGATCGGCGAACTGGCGACGCGCAACGGCGACTCGGAGGCGTTCTCGATCGAGATCGCGACCGATACGGCGCAGCGCTGGAGCCCCGAGCGCCCGTGGCGCCAACGTCTGGTGATCGAGCTGCAGCGACGCGCCGACGACGGATGGACGACGCTCGATCGCCTGGAACTCGTCTCGGGTTGGCGTCGCATCGAGACCGACGAGACACGTCTGTTGCTCGATGGTCGTCCGCTCGCGATCCGCGGCATGCTGAACTGGGGCTACTCGTCCCAGCGTCTCGGGCCCAACACCGATCCCGAGCAGATGCGACAGGAGCTCGAGCTGATCGATGCCTGGGGCTTCAATCTGATCAAGTGCTGCCTGTGGGTCCCTCCCAAACGGCTGCTCGAAATGGCGGACGAGCGAGGGATTCTGGTCTGGATGGAGTATCCGACCTGGCATCCGACGATGACTCCGGAATATCGGGACGAGCTGCTGCGCGAGTACGATGAGTTCTATCGCTTCGACGCGTCGCATCCGTCGGTCATCCTCAGAAGTCTGACCTGCGAGACGGGGCACGGAGCGGACGAGTCGATTCTGCGGGCGCTCTACGAGCTGGGGAAGGAGCGGATTCCCGGAGCGATCATCGAGGACGATTCGAGCTGGATCGAATGGCATCGGATCCACGACTTCTACGACGATCATCCGTACGGCAACAACCACACCTGGCCGACGACCGTCGCGCGGCTGGGACGTCACGTCGACGAGAACCGACGACTGCCGTTGATGCTCGGCGAGGCGATTGCCGCCGATACCTGGTTCGTTCCGCCGGCCGAGGACGAGGCACCGGCATATCAGCTCCCCGGTTTCGCGGAAGCGAATCGGGAGTTCGAGCAGGACGTGGCGCAGCGTTACGGGCCGCTCGCGGCGCAAGGGCTCGTCGCCGATTCGCTGCGCTACGCGCTGCTGATGCGGAAGTACCAGATCGAGACGTATCGTCGGCTGAGGTTCGACGGCGGCTATGTCGTCAGCGTCGTCCGTGACTTTCCGCTCGCCGGTATGGGGCTGATCGACTTCCGAGGCGTCCCGAAGTGGAGCGCCGACGACTGGTCCTGGCACGGCGATACGCTGCTTTCGCTCGCGACCGACGGCGATCGCCGCAGCTTCGTCGCGGGTGAAGCGGCGTCGGCGACGGTGGTGATCAGTCATCACGGCGACGAAACGCTCGATGCGACCGCGCTCGAGGTGACGCTCGGTGAACGGTCGCCGATCCGCATCGCGTTCGAAGGACCGATGCGTGCGGGGGAACGGCGCGAGGTGCCGATCGTCATCGACTCGGCACCGCTTCGGACCGAACGAGCCGATGCGGATCACTCGTTCGCTCCGTACCGTCAACGCCTGACGGTCCGCGTGCTGACAAGTGACGACCGCACGCCGTCCGCCGTCAATGCCTGGGATCTCTGGTTCGTTCCGCATTCGGTCCGGCGGGCCGAACGGCCGCTGAGCGTGCGGCTGCATGAGTCATGGAACCTGCCGGTTCCCGAGGCGATCGCTACGGAATCGGCTCCGAGCGACGAACATGATTCCGCGCCGATTCTCGCTCGCCGCTTCGATCGACCGCTGCTCGAAGCGCTCGAACGCGGCGCGCGAGTCGTGATGATTCCCGACGGCGAGGTCGGTTCGTTCGGGACCCGTTCGCATTGGTTCCTGCGAGGAGCCCCGATCATCGCGGATCGACTGCTGGAGCTCGGAGCGCCTCGCGAGTTCTGGACCGATCTGCAGCACTTCGATCTCGCCGGCGACGTCATCGGCGATTGGGAGGAACTCGATCGGGTCGAGCCGTTGTTGTCGCTCTGGGACAATCACGACATCAAGCAGGTGAAGACGCATCTGTTGGTAGCACGGATGTCGGTCGGCCGGGGAGAGCTGCTCGTTTCGGCGTTACCGATCGATCGCCCCGGAGCTGCCGGCGCGTGGGTGCTGGAGCGACTGATCGAACAGGTCGGCACGCGTCGTCCGCCGGACGACGCGTACGGCGCCGAGAACCTCGCGCGATTGAAGGCCGAGACGGGACGGCGCGAGGTGCGTCTGGACGATCGGTCCTGGAAGTTCGCGACCGATTCGGAGCGCCGCGGCTCGGACGCAGGGCACGCCTCGAGCGACTTCGACGATTCGGCCTGGAACGACATCCGGATCGACAGTCATTGGGAAGGGCAAGGGTACCCGAACCTCGACGGGTGGGCTTGGTATCGGACTCGCGTCACGATTCCG
Source organism: uncultured Pirellulaceae bacterium (assembly GCA_964652385.1). GTDB lineage: Bacteria > Planctomycetota > Planctomycetia > Pirellulales > Pirellulaceae > UBA11682. The sequence goes on from CAZZBI010000162.1 coordinate 7,756, forward strand.
CAGGATTGGGACTCCGCCACCGCCTACCTCTCGTTCACCGGAGTCGACGATCACTACGTGGCGTACGTCGACGGCGAGCAAGTCGGAACCGGCGGGATCATCGAGACGAAGCAGACGGCGTTCGAGGATCGGTCGAGCCACGACATCTCGCACCTGATCCGTCCGGGAGCCGAACTGACGATCGCGATCGAGGTGTACGACTGGTACGGAGCCGGCGGGATCTTCCGCCCGATCTCGATCACCACTGCGCCGCTCGTTTCGGGGCGCGCGTGGCTGAAATGAAGACCGAGTCGGTCCGAGCGACTCGCTCCGCGGTCACCGAGAGAGGACCGTTCGTCGAACCTCGCGGCCGGCTCTAGTCGAGGTGCTCGGCACGCCAGGCGATCTGGGCCAGATGATGGCGGCCGTGCCACTCGTAGATCGCCAAGGCGCGATCGAGCGAGATCGCGGCGTTCGCCTCGGGATGGAAGTAGGCGCGTTCCCACTCGTGCGGCGCCATCCGCCGGATCATGTCGATCCAGACCGCGTAGAGCGACGTCAGGAGGTCGATCGTCGGCGCCAGCGGGGCCGATCGCGCTTCGGGGCGTGCGGTCCACGCCGTCTCGTCGAACGGCTGGATCGTCGGCAGCTCTTCGGCCAGCGCCGACTTGAACCGCAAATAACCGTGCAGCTGCGCGTCGGCGAGATGATGCACGATCTGCCGTAGCGTCCAGTTCCGATAGGGGCGATCGAGGACTCGATCGTCGAGTCTCGCGATCAACTCGCTCAACCGGCCAGGGAACGCCGCCAGAGCGTCGATCCGACGATGTCGTTCGCGGGGATCGGTACTCGTCGACGACTCCAGTTCGCCGGCAGGAAACGACGGAGGATCGAGTGGGGCGTTCATCAGGTCACGTCCTGATCTTGCAGGTCGGGCGGCGCGTCGGAGCGACGATAGAGCTCCGGGTCGAACCGCTCCATGAATCGTTCGGGCCAGCGAGGATTCGCGAAGCCGTAACGAGCATACAGTCCATGGGCGTCGGCGGTCGTCAGCCCGAAGCGCCGCAGCCCCTGGAGATCGGGGTGAGCGACGACGGTGTCGACCAATCGCTTGCCGATGCCCAGGCCGCGATGCTCGGGCAGGACGAAGACGTCGACGAGCCAGCCGAAGGTCGCGAAGTCCGAGATGACTCGGGCGAATCCGACCTGACGGCCGCTCAGATACGCGCCGAAGCAGAGCGAACCGGCAATCGACCGCTCGACCGTTTCGCGCGGAATGCCGCGCGCCCAATACGATCGCTCCGACAGGAACCGGTGGATCAGGTCGACCTCCAGTCGTTCCCGATCGGTCGAGATGTCCACCTCGATCATGCCCGCTTCTCGAGTCCTTCGCCGAGGAGATCTTCGCGATGAGCCAGCACGTCGCGCAGCGTCCGATCGAGATCTTCCAGTCGGTAGGGTTTCCGAAGGAACGCGAAACGTCCTCGCAGGTTCACCAGATCGCTCGGGTCGAGATCCATACCGCTGCAGATCACGATCGGCAGATCGGAGCGGATCGCCCTCAGACGATGAAAGAGTTTCGCGCCGCTCATGTCCGGCAGCAGATAGTCGATCACGACGCCGGTCCACTGCTCGGGGTCGGCTGTCACCCCTTCGATCGCCTCGGCTCCGTCGACGGCGCCGGTCACCGACCAGCCGCGCATCTGCAGCAACGCCGATGTCGCGCCGAGCACCGCTCGGTCGTCATCGACCACCAGCAGACGACGCCCTCCCCCGTCTCCCGACCGCCCTTCGGGCCGACGCATCGAATCGCTCACGGAGTGCCCTCTCGCGTAAGTCGTCGAAATCCGAGCTCGCGATCGACCTTGCCCTCGATCCGACTCGTCGCTCGTTCGCGGTGTGCTGAAAGATCACATCGCGGTCGCTCGACATGATCGGAGACCGGTACCGGCACAACAACGCGAAACTGCTCGGCGACCGCACTTTTTCGGAACTTGGGTCAAAAACTTCCCGAGGGACCGAAGTGAAAATCCCCCACCTTGAACTTGCACCTAGGGTAAACGATGATCCATTAGCCCTTTGGCGGCATCGGCATGTCGAGGTGAACGTCGTCCGCTGTCGAGTCGAGATCTTGACGTTCGGACGCGTTCTGAATGGTCAAGAAGCGGCGACGCCCGCCCATCGATCGGACCGTCGATGGGCGGGCGTCGCTCGGTTTCGTCAGGTCGTTCGTCGCTCGGATGCACGCGAGTCGATCGGTCAGCGCCGAGGGAAACGGCCGACCGCAAGGCGTCGGTCAGCGGATCGCGAACAGACGATCGCCGCGGCGGATCAGCAGGGTCCGATCGGCGACGGCGGCGGCGTACTGCACCGGTCCTCCCATGGCACCGCCGGCCGCTCCCGGTCCCTCCCCTTCGCTCGTCGGTTCGGGCCACAGACGATTGTCGGCGAGCACCTGGCCGTCGGCGACCGAGAGGATGGTGGTCGTTCCGGTCTGGCCGAACAGGTAGATCTTCCCGGCCGATGCGATCGGCGTTGCCCAAACGCTGCCGGCGTCGGTCCGATGAACCTTCACCTGCTCGCCGGTCTCGAGATCGAGCTGAAACAGGGCTCCGGTCCGATTGACCGCCCAGACATGCCCGGCGGCGACCAGGGGGCTGCCGAAGCTGATCCGCGCCCGGTCGGCTCGCCAGACGAACTCGGCGCTCGTCGAACCGTCGGCGGCCGGAGTGATGCGGACGAGCCCACCGGCGTTCGCCGCTCCGCCGGCTGCCGGCGCTTCGCCGCGTCCGTCCGAGGCACCGATGAAGAAGCGACCGTCGCCGGCGGGGATCGGCGTGCTCGAGGAGTTGTTCGCGATCCCTTCGAGCTCCCAGCGCCGCTCGCCGGTCGTCGGGTCGAAGCCGACGATCTTGCCGACCGCGCTGCAGACCAGATGAGCTCCATTGCCGACCGTGATCAGACGAGGCGAGCCCCAGGTGGTTGAGCCGAGTCCGGGAACCTTCCACACCGTTTCACCGGTCCGCTTGTCGAGTGCCGCGAGATACGGCTCTTCCTGTCGTTCGACCCAGACGAAGATCCGCGTCGCATCGTGTTCGAGCGAGCTGGCCAGTCCGTGGCGAGCGGCGATCGGGCCGTACTCGGCGACCAGATCGCGCTGCCAACGAACGCTGCCGGTGAAGTCGACCGAGGCGACGATGCCTCCTTCGAAGTACGCATGGACGCCGTCGGCATCGACGACCGGACTCGGAGCGGCTCGGCTGACGTAACTGTTGTTCGGTTCCGGCGACGGGTTGGCGAAATCGGTTTGCCAAAGCTTCTCGCCGGTCGCCAGATCCCAGGCGGTCAGATGGAACTGCTCCTTGTTGTCGCCGCTGGTGCTGGTGACGAAGACCCGTCCGCCGCCGACGACCGGAGTCGATTGGCCGTAGCCGGGAATCTCGGCCTGCCAGGCGATCGCCTCGGAATCGGGGGCCCAGCGGAGCGGCAGTTCGACGTCGGTCGTCGAACGCCCTCCGTTCTGGAACGAGGACCAATCTTCGAGAGGAGCGGCGGCGGCGATCGCCGGCAGCAGCAGCAGCGCCGAGATCGTCGTTCGGGAAATCGGCCACCAGCGTATCGAAGGGATCATCGGGTCGAGTCCTGTCAGGGAAAGAAGCCAGCGAACCACGGTGAATTGCGGCTTCAGGATCGCAAGAAACCGCTCTGTTGAGAAGGGACAGCGCCATGCGCTATCTCCCCGGTGTCCCCCCAGCCCGCCGCGTCAGCAAGGGGTCCCCGTGTCCCCTCAGCCCGTAGCGCCAAGCGCAGGGGCCCTCCGCGCCCTCCCAGCCCGCCGCGTCAGCAATGGGTCCCCGTGTCCCCTCAGCCCGTAGCGCCAAGCGCAGGGGCCCTTGTAGTTTGTCCCCTGACACCCGGCT
>CAZZBI010000163.1:0-9104 GCA_964652385.1 uncultured Pirellulaceae bacterium
CCCCCGGATTGAACTCGCCGACGACTTCGCCGATCTCGCGAGTCGTCCCGGTTTCGCCTCGCAGCCGAATGCCGTTGCGAAGCTGGACGTCATTGGACCGGGCGACCACCGTCAGCCCGACGAGCGTCAGTCCGATCGCCGCCAGGACGAGCGGGCGCGAACCGAAGACGGGCGCAACGACCGGCGTCAGGCGTCGACGAGACATGGGCTTCCAGTCGTGGTCGGAGTCGGAAGCGAGAAGAAGGACGAGTCGACGGCAACGCCTGGTCGGCGCCGGAGCCGTCGATTCATTCTGGCTCTTGCGCACGGAACGGCCAAGCGAAACGCGAGCCGCGGGAGTCTCGAGGGGCGGTGACCGCGAGCCGGGCCGGAAAAGAGGAGCCTACGGTCTGTGCGAACCGATCGGCCGGTCCGACAGTCCGATCATTCGGAACGATCGCTGACGGTCCCCTCGCTCGCCGCCGCATTGCGAGCGGCCAGATCGGTCAGGAATCGCCGCTTCATCACCTGGTAGTACCGCTCGATCCCGATGATGCAGACGATCACGATCGCCAGGCCGCCGTACTTGAACCAGGGATTGTCGAAGATGTCGGTGCTGTGGATCCAGCGGGCGCCGAAGTACATCAGCCCGTTACCCGCGATGCTCCCGATCACGAGCCCGAAGAGCGTGAGTCCCCGTCCGAGCCCGAGCAGACGCCCGAAGATCGCTCCGCCGATGCATCCGGTCGCGGCGAGCGGAATCATCACGAAGACGGTCAGGCCGATGAAGGCGACCCGTCGCATCCATGGAGAACTGCGGATGATGAACTGCGCATCGCCGACCAGGCCGCCGATCTTTTCGCCGATCAGCGGCAGCTTGAACATCAGTCCGATATGGAAGGTGACGACGACCGCCATCACCAGATCCATGTAGGAGATCAGCAGAAAGAGCTGCTCGCGAGTCAGGAACGAGATGCTCTCCTGGCTCGGGTCGGCTCCGGTCAGGATCACGAATCGGCTGAAGAAGACGAAGGTGATGAAGGCAGCCCCCAACACCTTGTTCATGTAGCCGAAACCGGCGATCGCCCAGATCGCCCCCAGCAGCACGATCGTCAGCACGATCGGCCCGATGATCGACGAGGCCCAGACCGCCGGGTACTTCCGGCGAAACGATGCCTCGAAACGATCGAACGAATCCATCACGTGCCTCTGCACGTCCTTCGTGTCGGCATGCTCGATCGGGGCGTTCAGAGGCATGGAAGCGATCGGGGGGTGAAGCGGACGGGGATCACGGCCGAGCCACAGTGCCGATAGGGGGGCGTCACGGATGCTCGGACGGCCGCGGTAGTGCGTTGCAAGTCGACTAGTGTAGCGTTTTCCGCAGGAAATCGAGTGGCCTGTCGAAACCGCTCGATTCGCGACGTTGCCGGATCCCGAGTCCGACCGGATACTGACCGGGTGTTCCTCGCTGCGGAATGCTTCGCTTCCGACGGTCACTCATGAGCCAGATCCCGACTCCGAGCCCTCGCACGACCGAACCCGACACGAATCTGTCGGGCCGACAGGTCGGCGATTACCTGCTCCTGCGCCGCTTGGGCAAGGGGGGGATGTCGGACGTCTATCTGGCCGAGCAGATCTCCCTTCATCGCCAGGTCGCCTTCAAGATCCTGCGCCGCGATCTGGCTCGCGATCCCCAGTACGTCAGCCGCTTCCACCATGAGGCGCGCGCCGGGGCGCGTCTGGTCCACGCCAACATCGTCCAGATCCATCACGTCGGCGAGGTCGAAGGGCTCCACTTCATCGCGCAGGAATACGTGAAGGGGATGAACCTCAAACAGTTCCTGCACCGCAACGGAGCGATCGACGTCGTGCTCGCGATCGCCGTGATGCGTCAGGTCGCTGCCGCCCTCGCCTGTGCGGCCGAGCAGGGGATCATCCATCGCGACATCAAGCCCGAGAACATCCTGATCGGCCATCGGGGCGAGGCGAAGGTCGCCGACTTCGGCTTGGCTCGGGTCGTCGACGACATGGGGCGCAATCACCGGACGCGAGCCGGCGTGGCGATGGGAACGCCGCTGTACATGAGCCCCGAGCAGGTCGAGGGAAAGAAAGTCGATCCTCGCAGCGATCTCTACTCGTTCGGAGTCACCTGCTACGAGATGCTGGCCGGCAGGCCGCCGTTCGACGGAGCGACCGCGCTCGACGTCGCGGTGCGGCACCTCGAAGACGAACCGGCGGCCTTGCGGGATCTGCGCCCCGATGCCCCCGCGGAACTGGTGACGATCATCCGCCGACTGATGGCCAAGCGCCCCGAGGATCGTCCGACTCCGTCGTCGCTCGTGAGGGAACTGCGCCAGATCGAAGTGGACGAGTCGGAGGAGCGGTGGGAAGGCGCACTGGCTCAGCTCGATGCCGCGCCGCCGTTCGCTCCCGGCTCGCGCCTCGAGGCGACTCAACAGCTCGATCTCCTGATGCGTCGCGAATCGAACGGAGGCAGCGAGCGGAAGCCGCGCCGGCTCCTGCTCGCTGCCGGAGCGGCTCTGGCGGTCGGTGGAGCGATCGGCGCCCTGATCGGCTTTGCCCGCCCCCCTCGTGATCTGCTCTTCGTTCCGCCCAATCGACGCAGCGTCGTTCCCAAGCAGGTGTCCGTGGAGGAGCAGCTTCGCTACGCGATGCGCAACCCGAGCGAGGAGAGCTTTCGAGCGGTCGAACGACACTGGCCGAGAGACGAATCGCGGCGCAATCTCTACTACGCTTGGCTCGCGGATGTCCACCTGGCCGAGACGTATCTGCGAAACGAGGAGTATCTGCTGGCGCTCGAACAGTACCAGGGACTCGAGAACGTCGACGAACAGGAACGTCGCTTCCGCCTGGTCAGCTACGCGGGGCAGGGGATCGTGCTCGCCCGGCTGCGGCGTTTCGGCGAGGCACGGGAACTGATGCGCCGCGCCGACGAACTGCTCGCCGATTCGCGAGCCAACAGCATTTCGATGGAGCCGTCGCTCCTGTCGTCCGAAATGCTCGCCATGCTGGCCGACGTTCGAGACGACCTGCGTCTGCCGCCGTTCGGAGCGACGGACTGAACGTCCGCACGTCGGCTCAGCGAGGCGTTCGGCTGACGACCTTTCCGTCGATCACCGTCGCGACGCAATGCGAGACGTATTCGAACGGATCGCCGTCGAAGACCGCGACATCCCCTCGCTTGCCGATCTCCAGAGATCCGACCTGGTCGGCGATACCGAGAATCTCGGCGGGGTCGAGCGTGATCGCTCGAAGAGCCCGCTCCGGTCCGAGGCCGTTGGCGGCGGCGATCGCCCCTTCGAAGAGCACGACTCGCGTCTTCGGCACATACGCCTCGTAGCCGCTCTGAATCGCGATCGGAATCCCCGCTTCGGCCAATCGCGAGGCGTTCTCGAACGAGAGATTCTCGCGTTCGCCGGTGGCGCGAGCCATCGAGGCGTGGACGAGCACGGGGACCTCGGCTTCGCGGATCTCGTCGATCAGTCGATAGGCTTCCGAAGCTCCGTCGAGCCAGAGTTCGAAACCGAACTCGCGCTGCAGACGCAGGGCCGACGCGATGTCCTGAGCCCGCTCGGCGGTGATCATCAGCGCCAGACGCCGCTCCAGCACGTTTTCCCAGGCCTCCAGCTCCAGATCGGCAGCGATCGGTTCCGCGTCGTCGGTCGCCGCCGCGCGACGTTCGATCCGCTCGCGAGCCGCGATCAGACGAGAACGCAACAGCGCCATCGCCTTGCCTCGAGTGCCGGGCGCCGAACCCCCGGCGCCGATCGCCGACTCGGCCAACGTCACCGATACCGCCCGAGCCGGAACGCGAATCGCCTCATCGACCGTCGTGCCGACCGTCTTTACGATCATCGTCTGCCCCGAACAGAGCTGTCCGGGGGCGTGGCCGGTGTGCAACGTGGTGACGCCGAACTCCCGAAGCCACTCGATCAGTTCGTCCGAAGCGTTGTAGGCGTCGATCGCCCGCAGCTGAGGCTGCATCGCGGCGGTCGCGTCGAGTTGATCCTGGTCCTCGTCCTGGTTCAGGATGCCGGCCAATCCGACGACACTATGGACGTCGATCAGCCCCGGGGTCACCACGTCTCCTTCGAGCGTCTCGCATCCCGCAGGAATCTCGACCGACTCGCGGGGGCCGATGGCGGCGATCCGTCCGTCGACGATCAGCACGACGCCGTTTTCGATCGGCGATCCCGAGACCGGCAGCACTCGACGACCGTAGATCGCTAGGGGGCGATCCGCGGACGAATCGTCGGCGAAGATCGAAACGATCGGCAGCAGCCAGGCCAAGAGCAGCGACGGCAAGCCGGACAGGAGCCGTTTCGACATCATTCCGCTCCTTGGGCCTGACGCCCGAAACAGCAGTAGTAGGGGCTCTGTTCACGAGCGGCGCCGAAGCCGCCGACGGCGATCAGCAGATCATCGGGGTCGGTCCGATCGAACGCCTTCGTTCCCTCGACCCACGTCTGTTCGACCTTGGTGTAGACGCTGAGCGGATCGCCGTCGAGGATCGCAAGGTCGGCATCCTTGCCCGCTTCCAGCGTGCCGATCCGATCCTGCAGGCCCAACAACTCGGCTCCTGCCGACGTCACCGCTTCGAGCGCCTTCTCTCGCGACATCCCTCCGCGAACCCCCAGGGCTGCCATGCGGAGAAACAGTCGCGAATCGGTGATCCAGTCGTCGGTGTGGAACGCCACGCGGACGCCGGCTCGTTCCAGAACCCCGCCGGTTTCCATCACCAGATTCCTCGCCTCGAGCTTTCCGCCCGGCGAGTCGACCAGGATGATCGAGCAGGGGGCCTTGGCCGCCGCGATCGTCTCGGCGACTCGCCAACCTTCGCTGACGTGATGAAGCACGACCGGAAAGCCGAACTCGCGACTCAGCCGCAAGACCGTCACGATGTCGTCGTGTCGGTGCGTGTGATGGTGGACGATCCGGCGTCCCTGCATCGCCTCCACCAAGGCCTCGAGGTCGAGATCGCGCGGAGGGAGCTTCGACGCATCGTCGCCGGCTCGCTCGATCTTCTCGTGGTACTCGCGCGCCTTGATGAACCGTTCGCGCACGAGAAAGGCCGATCGGCCTCGTGTACCGGGAAACGGCGGTGCATCCTGCGGATTGGTGCCGTTGGCCATCTTCAGGCCGCCGAGGAATCGTCCGTCGTCGTCGACATACGCCAACTCGTCGATCGTGCTCGGTCCCTCGCCCCCGAAACGCAACTTCAGGTAGATCGTCTGACCGCCGACCAGGTGTCCCGAGCCGGGCATCACGTTCAGCGTCGTCAGGCCTCCGGCAAGGGCGCGTCGGAAGCCGGCATCGCGGACGTTCAGCGAGTCCGAGACGCGCACGCCCGGTTGGATCGGCCCGCTCGAGTCGGCGGCTCCGATTCCGCCGACGTGACTGTGCGTGCAGATCAGCCCCGGCATGATCACCTTGCCGCGCACGTCGAGCCGCTGGGCATCGGCCGGGACTGCGACGGCGTTTCTCGCACCGATCGCTTCGATCCGCCCGTCGCGAACGACCAACGTGCCGTCGTCGATCGGCGCCCCGGCGATCGGCAGCAGGCGTCCTCCGACGAACGCCGTCGCTCCCGTAGGCGGTCGTCGCGACGAACATGCCGTCAAGCGAGCGCTCGACAGCGCCACCACCGCCGGAACGACTCCGAGAAAGGTCCTGCGAGCCACGCTGTGCGTCATGCGATTCTCCTCCCGTAACGTCGCTGCCGAACGGTCGGTCGGGAGGGGATGCTAGTCCGCCTCGCGGCGCGACTCAAGTCGACGCGCTGCCCGGATCTCCCTGCGACGTGCTTTCGTCACGATCCCCATCGACGTCGGCATCCGACCGATCCAGGGTCGACGTCGGCACGGCGCCGGTCGAGGTCGGATCGCGCCGCGGGACGATCCCGACCGGAGGCGCATCGTCGGCCAGCAGACGTTCGATCTCGGCGGCCGCGAAACGCAGCGAGCGAACGGCCATGCGATAGTTCGTGTGAGTGGAAATCTGCGGCTGGATCTCGGACAGCAGCGCCGTCGCTTCGCGCAGTCGTCGGAGCTTCTTGCGAGCCTGTCGGATGTAACCGGCGGCATCACCGACATCCGAGTGCCCGCCGAGCGCGTGCATCACGTCGTAGAGCGTGCGCTGGACTCGCTGCAGGTCGTCGTCCTCTTCCGCTTCGTCGCTGTGGCGAATGAACGTCCGCACCATCCAGACATGCGCAAAGCGACTCTCGAGCTCCTCGAAGAGGCGCCGCTGATCGGACGACAGCTCTTCCGAACCGTTCATCCTCGGACTCCGTCATGGTGTTCCGGCCGGAAACGAATCGGAACTGCCGGACGTTCCGCGCCGTATCGTCCGTCGCGTCAATGGGCCGGAGCGGCCGGACTCGGCTTGTGTGGTCCGCGGGGAGCGAAGACGAGAACGCCGACCGCTCCGCTGACGACCAACAGCAGGCTGACGACGAACGGCATCCCGATGTAGGCGTAGGTTCCGGCTCCGATCGTCGAAATGAACGTGTTGACGACCGGAGCGCAGCCGAAGACCAGCGGCATCACGAAGATCGGTTTGCCGCCGAAGTTGAACGCGTAGATGATCCCGAGCGCACCGAACGCTCCCGCCGCTCCCCCTCCGAGCGACCAAAGGACTCCGAGCGGAGGCCAGCCGTAGGGATCGGGGCCCGGCTCGGGAAAGCTCGGCATCAGCAGGACCGGGACGACGACGGCGATCGCGAAGTAGGCCAGACCGACGCAGAGCAGCGGCCGCAGGCGACTGCCGTTCATCTTCATCTGCCCCTTGTGCAACACCGGGCCGTAGGCTCCCCAACTGACGGCAGTCAGGCCGATGAACAGGGAGACCATCAGGTAGTTGGGCCCGGCGGAACTCGTAGCCGTCGCTGCGACCTTGTCGCTCGCTTCGCTCGCCGATTCGACCGCTTCCTCCGTCTCGGCAACTACCGGCTTCTCCGCGGCCCCCTTCGGTGCGGTCGGCTTGAAGTACATCACGCCTGCCGCACCGATCGCCACTGTCGCGACACACGCGTAGAACGGCACCGAGGCCTGCTTCAGCGTTCGACTCATCAGCATCGTCACGAAGGTGTTGACCACCGGCGCGAGTCCGAAGACCAACGGCATCACGTAGACCGGCGCTCCCTTGAACTTGAACGCCAGCACGATCCCCAACGCTCCGAGTGCCCCCGCCGCACCGGCACCGAGCGACCAGACGAATCCCGCGGTGGTCCAATTCCCCTTTTCCCCCTTCGTGCGAAGCACGATCAGCGGGAAGATGACGGCGATGATGAAGTACGCGATCCCGACGCAGATCAGCGGGCGCAGCGAACTCGGTTGCTTCTCGACTCCCATCAGATGCTGCCCCTCGTGCAGCACCGGGCCGTAGACGCCCCAGCAGAAGACGGTCAGGGCCACGAACGGTAGGACCGAGAGCAGATTCTTCATCGACGGAATTCCGGAGCGAGGCCGGTACCCGGGGAGGATCGGGAAGGGGAGCGAGAGGCTCGGATCGGACCCGACAGTCTAGTCGAGTCGCACCGAATCCGAACAGGGAGCGAAGTCCGGTCGAAGTCCGGAGCGGCGCCGCTCATGCCGCGAACGAGGAGTCTGTCGCCGAGCGGTTCCGCTCGTGGGGGGCCGATCCGTCGGCATTCGGCCGTCGACGATTCGGCGATGCTCGCCGTCAGGAAATCCCGGATCGCTCCGCAGCGTTCACGTCGCTTCCTTGGACGCCCAGCAGGTATCACCGAGCGTTTCCCGCAGCGGATCCCGATCTGCGGGACCGAAACCGTTGGGGAGATGTCGGCGCCATCCTTCGGCATAGCGAAAGCTCGGCGTCCAGCTCCCCACCTCCCGATCCAGACTCCGAAGCGTCTCGCAGTACGAGTCGAGTCCTTGGCTCTCGTCGAGCCAAGTGCGCTGGCTCGCATGCAACGCCAGCAGTTCCGCCTTGCGCTCGATCAGGTCGGTCGTGTCGACGTGCAGTGTCGGCTGCACCACGTCTCCCAGCGGCGTCCGATTGCCGTAGGGCTGCGCATGATAGAGCCAAACCGGATCGCCGTAGGCCGGAGCCGGCGGATCGACCGGGAAGTTCGGCATCCCGCGCGCAAAGGCGGCGGTGACCGCCAGTCGGCAGGTCGCCGTATGGTCCTCCATGTAGTCGACCGGCGCGTGAGTCAGCACGATCTCGGGTCTGACCTTGCGGACGATCGAGGCGAGGCGGGCAAGCGTTGCCCGATCGTAGAAGATCCCGAGATCGTCGCAGAGCGGTTCGTGGAACGTCGCTCCCATCGCCGCCGCGGCAGCCATCGACTCCTGACGCCGGATCGAAGCGATCGTATCGCGATCGTACTCCGTCGTGCCGCAGCATCCGTCGGCGACCGTCATGTAGTGCAGTTCGAAGCCGTGCGCGGCGAGGCGCAGCATCGTACCGGCCATCAGGAACTCGATGTCGTCCGGATGAGCGGCGATGGCGAAGACGCGTCTCATGTGATCTCCGTCGTCGATGCGGCGAGTGGCTTGCGGCAGGAGGGACTGCGGCGCCGCGAGGTTCGAGATACCGTGCGGCGCGAGTCGCCGTTGGGGGAACACCCATCGAACGGCTCGGCGGCCGTTCAGCGGATGATCAACGTCTCGCTCGGAAACTCCCGGTCCCCCCGTCGAACGACGGCGACCAACCGCATCGGGCGCCGATCCGGCAACTCGGTTCCGATCGCGAATCGCCCTTCGCTCCCTTCGGCGACGGCGACCGTTTCGCCGAAGGAACGCAGTTCGATCGATTCTCCTTCCGGTGCGCGGACGACCACCGTCTCGGGACGTCCCGGCAACGTCTCGATCGCGATCGTCGGAGTCGAGTTCGGATCCGAAGGCAGTCGGCGGTCCAGGCGTACCGGAGTTCCCGCCTCATCGTCCGCAACGGCGATCAGAGTCAGATGCCGAAAGCCGGCGAGGCGATCGGCGGGAAGCAGAAGTCGGCCGGCCGCGGGCCATTGCTCGACCAGGCGACCGTCGAGATGCAGTTCGACTCGGGCCGTGCGGGCATCGTCACCGGCGAACTCGAACGCCAATCCTCGCTCGCCGGCCGGCACCTCGGCGATCCGGAGG
>CAZZBI010000163.1:9114-11646 GCA_964652385.1 uncultured Pirellulaceae bacterium
ATGGGCGGCAGAGGGGATCGCCGACGATCAGCAACTGATACGGAGCCGCCAGGGAACGGTGGAACGCCTCGACCAACGTCAGGCCGCGAGCGTAATGGACGTGAACGAACGGATGCGGAAACTTCGGCTGGATCGCGTACGGTTCGGTGACGGTACCGCTCGAACCGGCGGCGCCGGCGATCAGCAAGGCCGACAGCGGCGTCTGTCCTGCATCCGCCTTCATCACGCCGCCGAAACTGGTCAGGTTCTCGGCGATCGCTCCGGGAGCGAGCGAGCTTCCCGAGGCGGCGAAGTCGAACGTTGCGGCGCCGATCGTCAGCCCGGCGATCTCGGCGACCTGCTCGGGGAGCCCGCGCTCGACGATCCGCCCCTCGATCCCCAGTTCGTCGAGCGCCGCGACCGCCGCCTCGAACGCCGGCTGTCGAGTCTTCGTCCGCACATCCGAGGTCAGGGTGTAGATCACCGGCCCCGACGGACGCGTTCCGTCCGAGGCGGCGGCTCTTTCCAATCCTTCGATCGCCTGCTCCACGGTCGTGCCTCGCCCTCGCGTGACGGCGAGCACGATGCTCAGCAGGTAACGGCGCCCGTCCCCCTGTTCGCCGATCGGCAACCCGGCCGCTGACCAATGCGTGCGAGACCGAAAGGGATAGGTCGGTCGATCGCCGAGGAAATCGCGAGGAAGTTCGGCCGTCAGTTCCTGCCACGACGCGCTCTCGCGCAGCTCGACGAAGGCCTCCTGGCTTTCGAGCCAGCCTCGATCGCGAAAGCCCTTGCCGATCGCTCGTCGCAACGCCGCGATCGCATCGTTCGGTCGAGCCGCCGCCGCGAACTCGCGAGCCGCGTGCAGTTCGGCCGGAACGTGGATCTCGGCCTCACGCGAGATCGCGACGAACGCTTCGGCAGCGGCCTCATGGTCGTTGCGAGCCGCCGACGCGAGTGCGGCACTCCACTTCGGTCCGAGTTCGCCGCGAGGCGCCTTGGCAAGACTCTCGTCGGTCGTCAGGGCGCAGTACCAGTTGGCATCGAACGAGACGTAACCCGGAACTCCTTCCATGACCGGCTGGTACATCACCGTCAGGCCGTTGATCGAACCGACCGGCGTGACGATCTTCGGGACGTCGGGGACCTGAGCGAGATCCTGTCGGATGTCGATCGCCGTCGGGAAGTCGGCCGAGTAGGCGATCACTTCGACCTGAGGGGCCAGGCCTCTCGATTCGATCTCGGCGAACAGCGGCACGAGAATCCTGTCGCGAAACTCCGCGACCGTGATCGACTCGGCGTCAGGAACCCCGTCCAGACGAATCAGGTTTCGGTCCGGGATGCGGCGCGCGATCGCATAGACGTGAGCGATCCGCCGCGACGCCTCCGAATCGCCGTTGATCGCGACGACGACGTTCTCGGGTTCGATGCCGCGGGCGATCGAGGCGAACAGGACGAAGGCCACGAGCAACGGCCAGCGAATCGACGCGGCGCATCGAGCCGCCGTCGAGCGGCAGAGGGACCGGTCGGGTCGGGTGCTGTCCGGTCGGGAGGTGGCGAGTCGAATCGTCATCGGTGTCACCTCGGTGTATCGGAGTGGGTTCGCGAAATCGCGAGCTCGTTCAGGACATGGTTCCAGTCGGCCAACGCTCGCTCGATCGATGCGTCCGATTCGGTGATCGTCACGCGACAGCCGGACGCAGCGAGCACCACGAGTTCCGCCGGCGTCATCACGCGATCGAAGGCGGGGAGAACCGGTCGTGCCTGGCGATCGACCGGAAATCGGTCCAGCTCGATCGACTTCACCGACGGATCGAGGACGGCCGTCAGCGCCGCGATCCATCCGTCAGCATTCGACGCTCGAATCGTAACGGGGCAGGGGGATTCGGACGTGGTTTCGAGTTCCGCCTGCAGTCGTCGAATCGACTGACGAAGATCCCAGACACGTCCCGACTCGAGCGATTCGCCGATCAGCGCGAGCCGCCGGCGAAAGTGGATCGACGACTCGGCATCGCCGGGCCAAACCGTCTCGCCGGACCCACGCAGCAGACAGCCGACGACCCATTCGTTCGCCTGTTCGGAGGCCGGGAGCGATTCGGGATCGGAACGTTCGTCGAGCAGCACCAGTCGCAGCGCCGAGACGTCGGCCGGACGAGGCCGGAAGATCAGCTCGATCGGCAGGCCGTCGGACGAGTCGATTCGCAGCGAGCGCTCGCTGCGATCGATCAGCCGCCCGCCATCCGGTTCCTCTTGCCATGCGGCCAACACCCGTTGCTGCAGGCCATCGCGCCAGCGACTCAGCTGCGCCGCAGCCGCCGTCGCATCGGTCGGCGGTTCGATCGGCTCGGCCGCCGGAACGAAATGCTCGTCGATGACGGAGTTGATCTCGTCGTCGGGAAGTCGCTCGAAGACCTTCAGCTCCTCGGGAAGGAACTTCGGAGCGGCGATCAGCGTGATCGGTTCGTCGACTTGGGTCAGGTGCCTGCGCAGCCAACGGAGCGTCGGTATCTGAAGGTCCTGCGTGTCGTCGTGTCCCCCCGGGGTGATCAGCAG
>CAZZBI010000164.1:0-1234 GCA_964652385.1 uncultured Pirellulaceae bacterium
GCGGCTCGGGACGAGCCGGGGCAACGCAGCCTGCCGACCCGATGACGACCCAACCCGCCCGAAGCGCAGCGCCGGGAGCGGCAGCGTCGAAGGAGTCTGCGACCGAGGGCGGTCGCACGACGGAAAACGTCGCTCCGATGTAGGCCCGCGTCGTCCCCGACGCGCGGCCGAGCGACGTCGGGCAGGGGTAACGCTGCGCCGCTCGTTCAGCGTCGGCGTCGCGCCCCGCGGCTCGGGACGAGCCGGGGCAACGCAGCCTGCCGACCCGATGACGACCCAACCCGCCCGAAGCGCAGCGCCGGGAGCGGCAGCGTCGAAGGAGTCTGCGACCGAGGGCGGTCGCACGACGGAAAACGTCGCTCCGATGTAGGCCCGCGTCGTCCCCGACGCGCGGCCGAGCGACGTCGGGCAGGGGTAACGCTGCGCCGCTCGTTCAGCGTCGGCGTCGCGCCCCGCGGCTCGGGACGAGCCGGGGCAACGCAGCCTGCCGACCCGATGACGACCCAACCCGCCCGAAGCGCAGCGCCGGGAGCGGCAGCGTCGAAGGAGTCTGCGACCGAGGGCGGTCGCACTACGGAGGACGGTCAAGCGTGACCGCCGCGAAAAGAAGGACCGGCGAGTGCGGATGAGAGGATTTGAACCTCCACGAGTGTTACCTCACTAGCTCCTGAGGCTAGCGCGTCTGCCAGTTCCGCCACATCCGCCTGCGGAACGAAACCCGAGCCGGTCACCCGGATTCCGTCTGACGAGGCACGTTATAGGTCGCGACTGCGATCAGTTCAAGGGGGACGCTTCGCTCTCGCGACGATCCCTCGAATCGCTCCGCAGCGAGTCCCTTTCGACCGGACTTCCCTCTCCGACCGGTCGACTCGCCGGGACATCGATCCTGCTCTCGGAGCGGTCAGTAGGTCGGCAGTGTCCGGTCGACTTCCGTCGCCCAAGCGTGGATCCCTCCGGCCAGATTCTGGGCCCCGGCGAACCCCTGCTCGCGCAGGAACTGGACGACTCGCATGCTGCGGCCGCCATGGTGGCAATGGACGACGATCCGGCCGTCCCGGTGGGCGGCGAGTTCATCCAGGCGGCTCGGCGTTTCCCGCATCGGGATCAGCTGCGAGCCCTCGATCCGGACCAGTTGATGTTCGTGAGGTTCGCGACAGTCGATCAGCAGAAACGCCTGATTGCCGCTGCGCAAGCGAGCCAGTTCCTGAACGTCGATCTCGATCGGATACGGCTC
>CAZZBI010000164.1:1244-11429 GCA_964652385.1 uncultured Pirellulaceae bacterium
AAGTCATGGTGGTTCTGCTTTCGTGGCGTCGGGACAACGGAGTCGGGTCGAAAAGTCATCGCGTCGGAGCTCCGAAACGAACCGCCGGTCGCTCCGACCTCTCCATCGTAACGACGAGCGACCGAGCGCGAACCTGACCGGGTCGGACTGTCACGGTCGAGGCGGCCGCTCCCCTGCCCTCGACCGCTCGGAGTCGATCGACGACAACGGTTGCTCCGCCGATCGTCGTAAGGCGATCCCCCGATGACCGCTTCGTCCTCGGGGCGTCTCGTTCCGCGCTGCGCCTCACGGCGACCTTCCGATGACGACTCATCACGATGCCTCGCGGCGGTTCGCGGTCGACGTCGTCCGGACGTTGCGCGAGCACGGGCACCAGGCGCTCTGGGCCGGCGGCTGCGTTCGCGATCATCTGGTCGGCCGAATCCCGAAGGATTACGACGTCGCCACCGATGCGCCTCCCGAGCGGGTGCGCGAGATCTTCGGCCGCCGGCGGACCATCCCGGTCGGACTGTCGTTCGGAGTCGTCACGGTGCTGGGACGGCCGGAGGCCCTGCCGATCGAAGTGGCGACCTTTCGCGAGGATGTCGGCTACAGCGACGGGCGGCATCCCGATGCGGTTCGTTTCAGTTCCCCGCGTGAGGACGCCCAGCGTCGCGACTTCACCATCAACGGCCTCTTCTTCGATCCGATGGCGGACGAGGTCCATGACTTCGTCGGCGGGCGAGACGATCTCGCGGCGGGGATCGTGCGGGCAATCGGCGACCCGCGACTCCGTTTCGACGAGGATCGGCTCAGGATGTTGCGAGCCGTCCGCTTCGCGACCGATTTCGCCTTCGACATCGATCCGGCGACCTGGCAGGCGATCGTGGAACGAGCCGAAGCGGTCGCCGGAGTGAGCCCGGAGCGGATCGCCGCGGAACTTCGCCGCATGCTGGCTCATCCGCGTCGAGCGGCGGCGCTAGAGCGATTGTGCGACGGCGGTCTGCTGGCGCCGATCCTTCCCGAAATCGATCGGCGACTTGCCGACCCGATGGTTCGCGCCGACGTCGAACGATCGTTGCGAGCCCTTTCGCTCGCCGAGTTTCCGACCGCCCTGGCGGTGCTGATCGATCGCGCGGCGTTCGACGACCCGATCGCGGCGGCGTTCGGAGTGGCCGGTCGGCTGAAGCTCAGCAACGACGAGCGCGAGGCGATCGTCGCGATTCTGAGGGCTCGCCCTTGGCTGGTCCGCGCGAACGACGATCTCTGGCCCGAGGTGCAGCCGTTTCTGGCGGGGAACCACGGTCGCTGCAGTCTCGAAGCGGCTCGCGCCTGGGCGTGCGAGCTGCCCGAACATCGCGAGGCGTTGCACTGGTGCGAGGAGCGGCTGGCGTGGCCCCCAGAACGTCTCGATCCCCCGCCGTTGCTCGACGGACGACGACTGAAACAAGCGGGGTGGAAACCGGGGCCCGAGTTCGGCCTCTGGCTCGGGAGAGTCCGTCACGAACAGCTCGCCGGCCGCCTCACCTCGACGGACCAGGCGTTAGCTTGGATCGAGCGAATGCGTCGCGAGGCGTGATCGGACGGACGGCGCCGCTCGCCAGGGAAGTCTTCGCCCCCTGGCCTGCCCCTGGCGATGCCGATTCGTTCGCGTTGCTCCGGACCGGCGTGACCGGTACGATGTCAGCGGTCGGGGAAGTTCTGCGGGAGTGTCGCTCGAACCTCTCCCGCCCCGAACGAGACCGATCGAGCCGTGGGGGACGTCGAAACCCCGTTTCGCGTCCCTTTGTCGGAGCGGAACGCTCGGTCGGCTCGTTATCTTGGGAATGGGTCCGTCGCAGGGGCAGGTGAACTTCGGCAGTAGGCCGTCGTTCGGAACGCGATCGTTCAGGAATGGTCATGATGGACCAGACATCGTGGAGCATGTCGCTGGGGCGCTGGCTGGGCGTCAACGTGCGTCTGCACATGACCGTCGTCCTGTTCATGCTCTTCGTGATGGCCTTCGCCTGGACCGGATCGAATCTCGCCCCCGGTCTCTCCGGCATGTCGCTGGCACTCATCGCGGGGGGCGCCTGGTTGTCGGCGGTCCTGGTGCATGAGTTCGGTCATCGTTTCGTCGCGTATCAGCTCGGCTGCGATGTCCGCGGCACGCTCATCATGCCGTGGGGGGGCATGGCCGATCTCCCGCCTCTCGAAGGTTGGGGGCGAGTCGCGATCTACGGTGCCGGACCGGCGGCCAATGCCTTGGCGACGCTGATCGGGGCGTTCGTGTCGGTCGCGCTGCTCGACTCGGCGGTGACGATGTCGCTGTTCGATCCGCTGCGCCCCGATCGCCTGCTGGAATCGCCCAGTCGTCTGGAAAACGGTCTGCGCGTCGCGATCTGGATGAACGCGATGTTCTGTCTGATCAATCTCGTTCCGGTGATGGTGCTTGACGGAGGACATGTGCTGCTCGGCCTGATTCAGGTCTTTGCTCCTCCGGGTGCGGTCGTCGATCGGATCTGGCTCGTGCGTCTGGTCGGCGTCAGCACGGGAATCGCGGCGGTGACCCTCGCGGTCTCGATCGGTCTGAAGTCCGACGGAGCCCTGATGCAGGGCTGGTTCTATCTGCTCCTGTTCGGCATCACCGTGATCTTCGCGGCAAGGAGCGGCCCGACCGAGCTCGACGCCTATCCGCAGTGGAGCCAGGGGCGGATTGCGCACAATCTCGGCACGCTGACTCGCGGTTCCGATCGTCGCGAACTGTCGGAGTTCGAACAGGCGATCGCCCGGTTGGGCGGCGAAGTCCGCGGGAACGACGACGCCGACGACGAGGATTACGATCTCGACGCCGACGACGAGGAGCAGGACGAGGAATCGCTCTCGACCTGGCTGCGCGAGCGTCGTTCCGAGCGAGCCGAGCAGGCTCGACAGCGCGAGCTCGACGAGGAGCGTCGCGCGGACGAGATCCTCGACAAGGTTCACCGACTGGGGATCCAGAGTCTGACTTCCGGTGACCGCGAGCTCCTCGAACGAGTCAGCGTCCGGTATCGCAATCGCCAGCGCGAACAGGCCTGATCGGTCGTCAGCGCTTCGTCTCTCGGCGGGTCGCCGTTCGCTTCGCACCCCCTGGCGGTTCCGTTCCTTCGTCCGCCGTCTTCGCGTCCGCGCGAGCACGGAACTTCTTGCCCGAACCGTCGGGCATCCGAAGCCGTTCCGACCGGAGCGATCGGCACGTCAGGCACTCGGCGCGACCGAAATCGATCGAACCGGCGACTCCTTCGCCGGGCAACGGCGGCTCGCGAGTCGAGGGTGCGGAAGGCCGTCGGCAGATCCTGCGCTTGCCGCCTGGGCGACGATTAGTGGTGACCTAGTTTTCGGCTGCCGAAGTCGCTGCCCCCGGCTGTACGGTGCCTGATGACGGGACCCACATGCATTCGGTCGTGACCCCATGACTTCGAATCTCCTGCAACTCGATGCCGCCATCGCCGGGGCGCTCGGGCAACCCGAGATCCGCGAGGAGCTGCGCCGTTGGTTCGGCGCCGACTTCTCGATCTGGCAGTCCGATCCTCCGAGACTGATCGCCGGTTCCGGTACGGTCGCGACGACCTTGTGCGAAGCGCCGGGAGTTCTGGAAGGGATCAGACGATCGGAAGAGGCGACGGCGCTGGTCGAGGAAAACGCGTTCCTGGTGCTGGCGATTCCGATGGACGGGATCGAACAGGCGGGTCGCGTGGCGGTCGGAGCGATTCCGCTCCGTGACCTTCTGGCAAGCGACGACCGAACGACGATCGCCGAGACGCTCGGCATCGATCCGGGCGAAGTCGAACTCTGGTTCGAGTCGCGGACGAAATGGGCGCCGATGGTCGCCCATCGTTTCGCGATGGCGTTCGTTTCGGCGAAGAAGGCGGAATCGCGGGCTCGGACACTGGAGATCGATCTCGAAGACACCGTCGGGCGACTGACTTCGAGCTACGAGGAACTGTCGCTGCTCCATCGACTGACGCAGCATTCGCTGGTGTCGGGATCGGATGCCGAACTCGGCAACAAGGCGGTCCGCTGGCTGCTCGACTATCTGCCGGCGAAGGGGGCCGCCCTGCTGATGCTCCCGGCGATCGACGCCGATCGCGCGACCTACGAGGCGCGGAGCGAAGCCCAACTGATCGCGGTCGGCGAAGTGCCGTTCGATACGCAGGAAGCGCTCGACTACACCGGCAAGATCGACTTCTCGTTCTCCTCGTCGCCGCATCTGCTGAACCTGTCGCGCTCGGCGACCACCTCGCCGCTTCGAGGGACTCGTCAGCTGGTCGTCGCCGAAATCGGCGATCGCAAGAACGTCTACGGCTACGCGATGCTCGTCAATCACGTCGGCAATCGCCCCTTCGGCGCGTGCGAGACGACGATGATGGGGAGCGTCGGAGCGATTCTCGGGATCCACTGCGGCAACTACGAGCTCTACCGCCAGCACCGCGAGTTTCTGGCGAGCGTCGTGCGGGCTCTGACCAGCGCGATCGACGCCAAGGATCCGTACACCTTCGGCCACAGCGACCGGGTCGCGCGGATCGCGGTCCGTCTGGCTCGCGAGCTCGGCTGCGAGACGACGAACCTGCACACGCTCTACATGGCCGGACTGCTGCACGACATCGGCAAGATCGGCGTCAACGACGCCGTGCTGCAGAAGCCGGGGGCTCTGACCGACGACGAGTTCCGCCATATCCAGGAACACCCGCAGCTGGGCTTCGAGATCCTGGCCGATATCCGCCAGCTCTCCGATGTCCTGCCGATCGTCCTGCATCATCACGAGCAATGGGACGGTCGCGGCTATCCGCACGGCCTGGAGCAGGATCAGATCCCGTTGCTGGCCCGAGTCGCGGCGGTCGCGGATGCGTTCGACGCGATGACCAGCGATCGACCGTATCGCCGCGGCATGCCGATCGAGAAGGTCGAGCAGATCCTGCGCAACGGAGCGGGAACACAGTGGGACCCGGCGGTCGTCGATGCCTATTTCCGCTGCCGAGACGAGATCATCGAGATCGTCAACAGCGAGGCAGGCAACCTGCCGCTCGACGTCAAGCGATGGATTCCGGCCGACTGAGTCCCGCCGCAGCGGCAGCATGACGCTGTCGCCGCGGCCTTCGGCCGACCGGCATCACGACATGCCATCCGGCTCGGCGGCCAGTCGTTCGACCAGTCGCTCGAGTCGCCGACGGTTGGCGTCGCGACACGCATCCAATCGAGCGACCCACCGCTGCGGATCCTCCTCGCGCAGCACGTAGGCCAACCGAGCCGACTCGCGCGGATCCGACGGCAGCTCATGCCGCGCCGCAGTGTTCATCAGTCTCAGCCGCGATTCGACGTCGCGCAGCATCCGATAGCCTTCGCTCCAAGCGTCGGCTTCCGGCCGCTCGACGAGCCCCGCATCGGCGAGCGCTCGCCAGGCGGCGAAGGTCCCCGGGACGACCGCTTCCGGATGCCGCTGCGCGTGCCGCAACTGCAGCATCTGAGCGGCGAACTCGACGTCCATCGTTCCGCCTCGTCCCCGCTTCAGGTTCGAGGTCGCCGCCGACTCCTGCAGCTTCAGACGCATCGAAAGGATCTCGATCGCATCGGCCGGACGCCAGGCCGCCGCCGTACGGCAGGTCGCGACGAGCCGTTCGACCTCGAATCGGGCCGCCTCGGAGCCGATCACCGGCCGCGACTTGACCAGCGCCAGTCGCTCCCACAACGCTCCGGCTCCCGAATCGAAGTAACGGCGGAACTCGTCGAACGAGACGGCGATCGAGCCGCTCCGGCCGGTCGGCCTGAGGCGCGTGTCGACTTCGTACAGGCGGCCGTAGGGGCCGACCTGCGAAAGACGTTTCACGACGCTGGCCGCGAGCTGCGCGAAGAACTGCTGGTTCGAGAGCCGTCGCGACGGGCGATCCGCACGCGTCGTCCCCTCCCCTTCGTAGAGAAAGACGAGATCGAGATCGCTGTGGTAGTTCGGTTCGCGGCCGGCCAATTTGCCGAGGGCGAGCACGACGCATTCGCACGGTCGCTCGTCCGCTCCGGTCGTCGGAACTCCATGGCGAGATTCCAGCCGTCGTCGTTCGGCGTCGAAGGCCTGTTCCAGCACCGATTCGGCGACGTCCGACAACGCCCGATGCGTCTCGTCGATCCCGACCTTGCCGAGCAGATCCCGCACGCCGATCGCCAAGTGCTGCGTATGTCGAAACGCGTGCAGGATCGGGTCGAGGTCCTCGGCTCCGCGGCAGAGTTCCGCGAGTGACCGACGAAGTTCGTTCCCCGACGGCAGGCGTTCCAGCAGCAGCGAATCGAGCAGCTCGTCGATCATCCCCGGCTGTTCGATCAGCATCCCCGACAGATAGTCCCCCGAAGCGCCCAGGCGGACCATCAGCTCGAGCGTCGGCTCATGGAACCGGAAGAGCTCCCACAGGACTCCCTTGCCGCCGATCGAGTCGGCGACCGAGGCCAAGCGGACGAGCGTGCCGTCCGGATCGGGCGTCCGTGCGATCTGCTCGAAGAGTCGCGGAGCGATCGAGGCCAGAAAATGGCGACAGCGGCGCGTCGACAGGAACGGGACTCGCTCGCGCGCCAACTCGGTCAGATGACGATACGCGACCGCGACGTCGGCGAATCCCAGACGACCGAGCACCTGCGAAATCCGCTCGTCCGGCGGTTCCGGATCGAGAATCAGATCGGCGATCGGATGCGTCGCATCATCGTCGGCAAAGGCATCGTGCAGCAGAAAGTCGAGCATCTTCCGGTCGGTCTCGGTCCGTTCGCGAACGTCGGCCAGGAACCGCGACTCGGCGGTCCCCTGCGGACCGTCGACATATCCCATCCGTCGCGCGAGCTTCCGCAGCTCGGCCGGATCGCTCGGCAGTTCGTGCGTCCGCTGGTCGAACAGGATCTGCAGCCGATGTTCGACCTCGCGCAGGAAGACGTAGTTGCGCTCGAGCAGGTTGCGTTCCTGCAGCGTCAAGCACCCCGCCTCGGCCAGACGCTCGAGCGCTTCGAGCGTCTGGGTCGTCCGGATCGACGCCAGATCACCGCCGTTGAGCAGCTGCAGGAACTGCAGCACGAACTCGATGTCGCGGATGCCGCCGAGTCCCGACTTGACGTCGCGCGGCACGTGGACGCCCCCGGATCGATCGTCGAGTCGGCCGGCGCTCCGCTGTTCGATGCGGCGTTTGAGCGCCTTGATCCCCGAGATGTCTGCGCGCGACAGGTAGCGCCTCCAGATCCAGCTGTCCAGACGTTCGAGCAGCTCGCGACCGAGCTCGTCATCACCGGCGACGGGGCGCGCCTTGACGAATGCCTGTCGCTCCCAGGTCCGCCCGGCGGTGTCGTAGTAGTGCAGCATGGCGTCGAGACTGCGGACGAGCGGACCGGCACTCCCTTCGGGGCGCAGACGCAGATCGACTCGATAGGCGTGCCCCAGTTCGGTCACTTCGCCGAGCAATCGGACCAGATCGCTGGTGACTCGCGAGAAGAACTCCCGATTCGACACGCTCCGGGGACCGGAGGTCATGCCGTCCTGGTCGTAGAACGGAATCAGGTCGATGTCGCTTGAATAGTTCAGTTCGATGCCGCCGAGCTTTCCCAGGCCGAGCACCGCAAAACGAGCCGGGCGACCGTCGGGGCGCAGCGGACGACCGAACCGCTCGATCCGATGCTCGATCGACCAGGCGACCGCCGCGTTGACGACCGCATCGGCCAGATGCGAGATCTGACGAGTCACGATGTCCAGTCGCTGGCCGCCGACCAGATCGCCGTACGCGATCCGCAACGTCTCGCGATGCTTGAACCGCCGCAGCGCCGCAGCGACGCGGCGCTCGTCACCCAACCGCGCCACTTCGCTGACGATGTCCGCGATCAGACTCTCGCGCGCCACCGGCGCGCCGGAGGTCAGGCGGAGCAGGTCGTACCCCTCCGGCTCGCGCACCAGCAGGTCGCTCAGATGCTGACTGGTCGAGAAGATCCGCAGCAGGATCGGCAGCGCCGTCCGATCCCGATCGAGCAGCGCGGCGAACGCGAGCGGACTGCGACAGGCGCCGACGAACCGCTCGAGATTGTTGAGCGCCATCCGCGGATCACTCAGCTTCGGCAGCTCGTCGTCCAGCTGTCCCATCAGACCGGCGAGCAGATCGAGAGTCACGCCATGGCGCGCGATCGCGACCAGATTCGCATGAGCACCGCGCGGATCCTCGAGCCCCCACGATCTCAGCATCGCCTCGGCCGACATCGGATCGTCGAGCAGGCGCCGCACGTCGTCGGTCGTTCGCACGGAGTTCGTGGGATCGGGCACGCGAAGGGATCCAGAGGGAGCACCGACGGGGGACGTCGGATCGTTCGAGACTGGCTGCAGGAGCCGTCCCCTGGTATACGTGGTCGAAAGTCATCCGCCGAGAGGCCTGGAACGCGATGAAGCTCGAACGGACTTGGGACATGAAGCTGCCGACGGCGATCCTCGGGATCGACCGTCTTCCCGGCGGCCCGGTGATCGCCGCCTGTTTCGACGGGGTCCGTCGCGTCGACATCGACGCCAAGACCCAGTCGCTCGTCGGCACGCACCGCAGTTACGCCAGCGGAGTGCGGCATCTGCAGGACGGCCGCTACGTCACCGCCGGCTATGACGGTGCGCTCGTCTGGCGTTCGCTCGATCAGGAATCTCCCGAACGCGAAACGCCGGCGCATCGCTTCTGGTCCTGGGACCTGGCCCGTTCCCCCGACGGTCTGCGTCTGGCGAGCGTCACCGGCCAATACCTCGCCGGCTCATACCGCTACGATCCGGCACCTTCGGCCGAGCCGTGCGTCAAGGTGCTCGACGCCGCGACGGGTGGTACGGTCGCCGAGTTCGAGATGCTCCCGAGCGTCCACTGCGTCACCTTCTCGCCCGACTCGCGATTCGTCGCCGCCGGCAATCTGATGGGCGAGGCCGCGGTTTGGGAGATCGAGACCGGAACGCGCGTCGCGACGCTTTCGACCGCCGACTTCACCAGTTGGGGAAAGATCAAGAGTCACTGCTACATCGGCGGCATCCACGCGATCGCCTTCTCTCCCGACGGCTCGCGACTGATCGTCGCCGGCATGGGACCGATGGACGATCCGATGGCGGGAAACGGGAAACAGCGCTGGCAGGAGTTCGACTGGCGCGCTCCCGAGGGGACGATGACGCTCGCGTCGAAGGACGATCAGTGCGGCGAAGGGCTGATCGAGGCACTCGCGTTCGACGCCTCGGGAACGCACTTCCTGATGGCGGGGCGGCTGCGCGGAGGGAACTGGAACGCCGCCCTGTTCGACTATGCGACCGGTGAGCGGGTCGCGGCCGCTTCGACCGGCTATCGGATCACCGAGGTGCTCTGGGATGCGGAGCTCGGCGAATGGTGGGTCGCCGGAACGCAAGGGCAGCCGTCGGAACGGAACGGCGAAGGGAACTTCCCCGACTTCGGTCGACTGGAACGCTGGAAGGTGATCGCCGACTGACCCGAATCGCTCACTCGGCGACGGCGACGTAGCGATCGAATCCGCGACTCTTCCGGACGACCGGCCGATCGTCCTCCAGCGTCACGAAGAGGACCTCGATCCCGTCGCGGGCCTCGGCCCACTCGATGCCCGCTTCCGGTCCCAAGACGCTGAGCGCCGAGGCGACCGCATCGGCGGTGACGCCGTCCGGCGCGATCACCGTCACGCTCGATCGCCCCTCGAGCGGTTCGCCGGTCCGCGGGTCGATCAGATGCGAGTAGCGGCGACCGTCGATCTCGACGAACTGAAACGCATCGCCGCTGGTCGACACCGAACCGCCGGTCATCGCCAGCCGTACGCCCGGCGCCCCGGAGGGATCGAGCGGAGCGACTCCGACCTGCCAAGCGGACTGATCGGGAGGGGGACTCCCCAGTCGGACATCGCCGCTGGCATCGATCAGACAGCGGTCGATGCCGTGCGACCGGAGGATCGCGAGCATCTCGTCAGCCGCGTAACCCTGAGCGATGCCGCCGAAGTCGAGTCCCATGCCGGCCGCGGTCAGGCGGACGCGGTCGACCTCGGGCGCGATTTCGATCTTCTTCCAGCCGACCGCCAGCCGAGCCGCGGCGAGCGCGTCGGCATCGGGACGCATGCCGCTCCGCCGCGCCGGTCGCCAAAGTCGGGTGAGCGGACCGACGGTCAGATCGAACGCACCTTCGGTTTCGCGCGACCAGCGGATCCCTTCGCGCAGCATGACGG
>CAZZBI010000165.1:0-11407 GCA_964652385.1 uncultured Pirellulaceae bacterium
AGGTCGGTAGCGCGGATTCCGTCGGGTCCGCGAGTCGCCTTGCGGAACACCTTCCCGGCCGACGACGCCAAGGCGTTCGGGTCCAGTCGTGAACCAGGAGCGCGCCCATCTGACGCGGCTCGTCGAAGACATGTCGGCAGACTCGAGCGACGGCGCGACAAGGGCGAAACGAACGTCGGAACATTGCTTCCGGTATGGATCTCTTCGATCGGATTCGAGCGATTCGGGGAATGCAGATCGAACAGGGAGTCGGCTTGCGGGTCCGCTGGTAATCGGTGGCCGTCCACAACCCAGTGCGTGACATGAACCGGATCGGACTCGCGTTCGAAGTAGGGGCCGAGTCGGATCCGATACGGTGGCGTGAGAGCAACATGTAAGCGATCGAACCTGAGGTGCGGCGACTCGAGAAACTCTCGCGCCGAGATGGCTGTCGGTCGCGGAACGACCGAAGGAATTGCCCTTCCGACGTTACCCTCACGGACACGGGTCAGTTTGCCCCATTCGGATCCGAACCGCATACAAGCTCGCTCGTCGTCGAACAGCGCGACGGTCCGACACGGCCGAGTGATCGAGCTGCTTATGCATTGTTCGGCAACGGCCCGGGAGAGCTCGATTCTTACCTGTCTGAGTCGGTCGGCGGGGCAGTGCCAGGAAGCCGGTGCCGGGACGCGACCGATGTCGACTCGAAGCCGCCGCTGCAACTCCCCGCGATGATCGACGGAAGGACGTGGACCAGGCATCCAGAAGCAGATGCTTTCCCGTTCCGACCGAGTCAGCCGGTCGTGCGAACCGATCATCATGCGAATCGCCCCGGGCGTATGTTCGGACTGAAGATGCTCCAGAACGTGAGCGCTCGAGACGACCGTCACCGGCTCGCGGCCCGTTCCAAGGAATTCGAACGGTCGGAAAAGCGGAGCTGTCGGTTGGATCAGCAGCAGTAGGTCGAACGTCGGCTCGGTATCCAGTGACCGATGACCGCCGAAGATCAGCAGCGAGTCGGGGGCGGTCTCGTCGATCTGCTCGTTGGACGTCGAGCGATCGTCAAAGTGAACGGTTTGGTTGATCGAGAGTCCGATGTCCGGTGCTGCTCCGTGCTCGTTGACGTATTCACGCATGAGCGACCGAGCTTTCCCGGTCGTTCCGACGCAAACCATGATCCGCAGGCCGTTCCTCGACAGGTTGCGAAGTCTCGCAATACTCCTCAGCAAGGACTGAGGCTCTGGTGCGGCGACCAAACCGGTTGGCATGAGGAGCAGGTCCTCCGCCAGCTGTCGGTCGGCGGGCGTCCCGTTCTCTCGGATTCGCGACAGTGCGAGCTGGACATGTCGACGCTGTCGTGAGGCTGTCGAATTAGGAAGACACAAGTCGCGAGACGGTCGTATGACAGGCCCTCTTTCGAGCCCTAAGTTACTTAGCGACTCCACGATGCGGATCGAAAAGAGTCGTCGATCTCCCGTAACCTCCTCAACAACGCGAAGTCCGGTCGAGGACGCAAGAGACTGTCCGATATCGAGGGCCTGGAGCTCGACACGCCCATCGGCCTGTTGTACCGGAAGAAATCGACGCAGATTGACCTCCTCTTGCGGGCTCGAGAGGGTGGCGGGTGCTGGCTCCGTCGTGCGAATGTCGCTCGTGTTCATGCGAACTCCTCCGCGATATCGAGAAGGCCGACGATGTTCGTCGGCAGAGGATGTCAGTGGCCGCCCGAGGACTCGACACGGCCGCGCTGCTCGCCAGGAGCGGGGCGATGTTCGTGCCAGTGTCTTCATTCCTGCCATATGATAGGAAGTGAGTCGTCAAAGGCCGGGTCCACGAGGAGTCTACTGCCGGAAGTCGCTCGTCGTCGACCGTGGTTCGTCGACGCACCGGTGGCGTTCGGAGACGAGCACGACACGGGGCAGAGGGCACGACTGCATCGAATTTCGGGGATCAAGTAGCGAGACGGAGTCGGTAGGCGGCTCGATCCGATCGCTCGAATCGGATCGCGGTGGGGCGACATTTGGCGGGCCGTATCGGTTCGGCATCGGCCGACGCTCGTCGGATCGGTTGCTCGGCATGAAGCCGACCGACCGGAACGCGTCGCTCACATGGGAGTTCGGTCGCGCGACGCTTGTCGGACCATAACCGGCGAGCGGCAGGCGACGTAAATGAAGCGACGATGAAACTGTCGTGTAGGGACGTCGGGATCGGTTGACACCGGGCGTCCGATCGAGGCATGAAGTTCTCCTGGCATCTGCGGCGCGCAGGAGCGGAGAGTCATGGTCCGATATCGATTCGCGAGAAGCGCAGGCGGTGCACTCGTCGACGCCGTAGCCCTGGCCGGTTCGTCGGACCAAGCGAGCTATCGGTGTCTGTCGTGCGAGGGTCCGCTGGTCGCCAAGGTCAACGGCACGATCAGACGCCCTCACTTCAGCCATAAGGCGGATGCCGAGTGCAGTGGGGAAAGCTATCTGCATCGCCTCGCCAAGTTGGCGTTCATCCAGACGTATCGAGAATGCTTGGCCTCGGGCGTGCCGTTCGAGATCGAACTCGATCGAAAGGTGACTTGCGGACGTTACGAACGACTCCTCGGAGAGAATCGCCATTGCGCGACCGATCGGGTCGTGTTCGATCTGACTCGGTTCTATTCCGACGTCAGGCTGGAGACACGGTCCGACGAGTTCGTACCGGATGTCTCGCTGCATCGGGGTTCTCGGCCGGATGACGTCATCTTCATCGAAATCGCCGTATCCCACTTCTTGTCGGAGCGAAAGGAGAAATCGGGACATCGGATCATCGAGATTCCGATCCGGTCCGAGGAAGACATCGGTCCGATTCTCCAGCGGCGAATCTCGCCTGAGGTCGCTCGTTTCCTCGGCTTTGCGCCCCGCGAGCAGCGGGTCGCCGAATCGGAATGCGTTTGCGGTCCCCGGCAGGTGCTCGTGTTCCACGTCCTGAAGACGGGACGGGTTCGGTTGCGAAAATCGACGTTCGGGAGCGTCGACTACTTGTTGCGACGTCTGATACGAGACGAAGTCCTGCATACCGCATTGGTTGCGGTTCCCGACGAAGAGATCGACTCCGAGATTCTCCGCGGCATATTGAGGGCTGAGATCTTTTGGAAACAAGTGCGATTGGCCTTCGAGCAGGGAGTCGCAATCCGCAACTGCTACCTTTGTCGGTATCACGCCGAAAATCGGTTCGGCGAACCGGGCAAGCCGATCTTCTGCAAGACCTATCGCAAGGCCTGCGGTTCCAACGAGGCGGTCGAGTGCGATCGATACCGTCCGGAAAGACAAACCTGAAGGGCCGACCGACGCTATCTTCGGTGAATAAACTGCGCAGACGGTCTCGGGCCTTGGATCAAGATGGCCCGACCAAGAAAAGAACTCGACTGTCGCGACAAGTGTTCGCGTGCCCTGTCGTCGGACTGGAGATCTCTCGGCCGACTCCGTTCGGAAAGCAACTCCACCCGATTCTGAACCGCGGCGGTTCGGACTCCATCCTGCCGGCCGGCGACAACTTTCTAATCGGCACCGAGCGACTCGAGCAAGGCGGCGATCCGCTGCCAGGCGACCGACCCACGCTCGTCTTCGCTCGTCTGCGACACGAACGCTCGGAGTCGGTCAGCGAGTCGTTTTTCGCCTGCCTCCAAGGCCCCGTCGAAGTCGGGATCGAGCAGGTGACTGCCGGAGTCCGCGGCCTGGAGCGACACGTAGTCCAGGAATGCCTCGAGCCGTCGCGACGCTTTGGGATCCTCCGCCGCGGTCCCCAACTCGATCCAATTCAGGTCTCGGGACCAGAGTCGTTGGAGCCAAGCCTTCGGCGAAAGCGTCAGATAGGACCCGAAAGTCTGGTCGCCGGACGAATCGTCGATAGTCGATCCGATCGCCTTGCGGACATCCTCGGCGATCCGGTGAAAGTTGTCGTCCTGAAGTCCGAAGCCGACGAACAGCATGTGGCGGGTCATCAGCATCGCCTGGACGATCCCGCGCAACGCCGCTCGACGGTCGTCGTACCGCAGGAAGTCGGACCGGGTCAGGACGATGTCGTCCGAGTGCTTCAGGCAACCGTGCAGCTTGAGCAACCAACCCTGGCCGGCTCGCGACGGAGCATAGGGAAGGATCGACACGCAGCGCCCGGCGCCCTCGATCGCCGACTCCATCAGCGTGTCGTAATTCGTCGTCACCAGTTCGTCGATCGGTATCGATGCGAGCAGGCCGTGAGCCAACGCATGGCGTTCGTAGCTGGCCAGAATCGCGGCGATTCGCTCTCCCAGCGTCGGTGCACTCGGATCAAGGGACCGCAGGCGTTCGATCTCGGATTGGATCAGCTGAGCGATGTCCAAATAGCTCAGCTTCGACCACTCGTCCTTGTCGGTTCCGCCGGGACCGATCCCCAGATCGGTCGTCAGCATCGACAAGAGCTCGCCCCAAGCCGGCAGGCCCGCGCCGACGCTGACTCCGGCTCCCAGAAACAAGACCAATCGTCCCGCCCCGGCCAGTCTGGCCAATCGCTGCGCCGAGGCGATCAGCGTCGGCCCCAGCTTGTCGGTCCACCCATCGGCCTCCTCGGACCGACGCCGGATCGCCTGCGCCGCGTGAAACGCCGCCGGTCGACGAACGACCAACGCGATGTCGATCGTCAGCCGTTCGGCCTCGGACCTCAGCATCGGCAGCAATCGCTCGAGCACCGCTCCTGCTTCCCGAGCCTTGCCTCCCTGGCCGGTGCCGACCAGCGGCAGCGCGACTAACCGCCTGGGTCGTTCTAGTCTTTCCGGCGCCGCTGCGGCGACCGCCAGAAACTCGCGCACGCCTTCGACGTACCAATCGATGTCGCGCGAGGCGACTCCGCCGACATCGGTCAGGATCGGCAGACCACGATGAGGCCTCGGCTCGTCCGCCACCCGTGTGCGCCGGCCCGCCGCGAACGACGCCGGGTATCGCCGTTCGGTCGTTCCGAGTGCCGCCTGCCAGGGTCGCTCGATCGTCATCGCGCGGTCGGTCGGAACCAACCACGCATCGCAGGCCAAGCGAGTCAGGTCACCGTGAAGGACGAAGACATGGCTGTTCATGGGTGTCTCGTTGTCTGTCGGACCTCCGAGCGCTAACCGAGCCGACCGGCCGGATCCCCCGCAATCGACGTCCTGGAGGTGTGGACCTCGGCCTACTCGGTCTCCACCGATCGGCGTCGAACGGGAGCGACGGAGAAGTCCGGAAGTCGAATCGACCGCGTCTCGTGTCTCGCTTGTCGGCCGAGCGATTCGTGTCGTTGACGATCCGCGGCCTCCGATCGTACGTGGTGCCTTCGGCAGAAACACGCCCGGAGCGACGCGATTCTCGTTCAGTCAGGGGGACGCCTTGGTTCGCGCCGAAAGAAGCGAACGGGAAGAGGTCAGCGACCGTCGGAGAGACCGGGGTTACGGTGGGTTGATGCGATCGAATCGTCGCGTTCCAGGAGTCATGCGTTCGTTCTCGATTCACCGGATGCACGGCCAGCCGGCTTCTCGATCATCAGTTTCCCAAAACAGTTGACTTTCCTGCGCAGGAAAATGGTTTAGAATTGGAAACAATCGTCCGGGTCAGCTTTCGGAGAGGCTTTCCTACGTGGGAAATCAATGGAAAACAGGAAACGACTTGTCGAGGCGGACATTCTCCGAGAGATCCGTAGCGACGGCTGGGGGCTCCCTCCTCTGGCGGTTTCGGTCGAGGTACTCTCGTCGGCGAACGAGACCGGATTCGACGCCCTCGTGAGTCTCTCGTGGGGCGGAAAGGTGCACCTCTTCGGAGCCGAAGTGCAGCGACTCGGGACGCCGAAAGCGGTGACCGAGACCGCCAATCGACTCCTGCGAAACCCGACCGGGCAGCTTCGGCCGCTGTTGATCGCTCCCTACCTGGGAGACGACCGACTACGCGAACTCGAACAGCTCGGAGTCAGTGGTATCGACCTCTGCGGCAACGGTGTCGTCATCGTGCCAGGGGAGTTGCTTGTCTATCGGAGCGGCTCGCCCAACCGGTTTCGATGGGAAGGGGGGATCAAGAACGTGTACCGAGGCGCCAGCGCGGTCGTCGCTCGGGCCTTCCTCGTCAGTCCCGAATCATCGTCCGTCGGAGAGCTGCTCGACCGAATTCGGAAGCTCGGCGGCGAAGTGACGTTGCCGACCATCTCGAAGGTCTGCAAGAGCCTCGAGGAGGAACTGATCATCGAGCGAGGTCAGCGAGCAGGCTCGAGTAGCCGCAGCCTGAGACTGCTCCAGCCGGATCGCCTGCTCGATCTGCTTCGGGAGAACTTCGCTCTCCCCGAATCGATTCGCGCGTTCACGGGAAAGTTCGAGGGAGGTGCCGACGGACTTGTCGAACGGCTGCTCGACTGGGAGAAGGAATCGGGACAGAGGGTGGTTCGCACCGGCGCAGACTCGGTCGACGCCTATGCCGTCATGGCGCGAGAGCCGATTCGGAGCTTCTATTGCTCCGATCTCGATTCACTCCAGCAGAGCCTCGGCAATACGCTCGTCGAAACGAATCGCTTTCCGACGGTGAAGCTGGTGCAGACGAAGGACGTGGCCGTCTACTTCGATCGTCGACAAGGGCTCGTCGCATCGCCCGTACAGACCTATCTGGAACTCGCCGCCGGCGACAAGCGAGACCAGGAGACCGCCGAGCAGGTGCGTCGACTCCTGCGGCAGCAGCTCCCGACCCCGAACGCCGTATCCCCGAGGCCGTGACCATGGACGTGCTGGCGACGTGTCTGCTCGAACTGATCGTCGAGCTCGATCAGCGAAGCGTTACGGTCATGATCGGAGGGGGCTATGGCCTGTTCCTCAAGCGACAACATCTCCTGACGACCGGATCACGCACGCTCTTCCAGAGCCTGCCCGAAACGCGAGCGACGAACGATATCGATCTGTTTCTGCGCGCCGAACTTCTCGCTGATCTCGATCGGACCCGTGAACTGAGGGACGCGATCGGCCGACTCGGCTACGAGCCGGTCGAAGCGGCCAGATACATGCAGTGGAGTAAGCGCATCGAGATCGCCGGAGTTCCGCAGGAGGTGAAGATCGATGTCCTGGTCGGACCGCTCGGTGACTTCCGATCGAAACTGCACGTGTCGATGCCGCGAGTTCGCCCCCGCGGCGAAATCGAATTCCACGCTCATGCCGTCGAGGAGGCCGTCTTCATCGAGGAGCGGCCGATCTCGATTGCAGTGAGCGGGAAGCGTTCCGATGGGAGCGAGACCGTCGGCAAGGTCGAGGTGCCGGAGGCGTTCCCGTACCTGATGATGAAGCTCCACGCCTACGCGGATCGCAGGGAGGACGAGAACAAGGATCTGGGGCGCCATCACGCGCTCGATGCCTACTCGATCGTCGGGATGATGACGGAGCCGGAATACGAACGCGCCGTACGAATCGGCCGCGAGCAAGCTCGAAATCCGAACGTCGAGCGCGCTCGGGAACTCGTCAGGCAGGATTTCTCGACCGAATCAGGGCTCGGCATGCTTCGTCTCCGCGAACACCGCCTCTTCCGGCCTGATCTTCAACTGGAAGAGTTCCGGCAAGTGCTCCGCGAGATCTTCGGCAACGGCGAAGCGACTTCCGCTCATCCGGGAACGTGAGTCGGCGCGAGCCATGTGGCCGGGATCTTGTCCCGGCCCGTCAGCGACGCATCGTGCCTTGCCGGTGCGGACGCCTGATCTCC
Source organism: uncultured Pirellulaceae bacterium (assembly GCA_964652385.1). GTDB lineage: Bacteria > Planctomycetota > Planctomycetia > Pirellulales > Pirellulaceae > UBA11682. The sequence goes on from CAZZBI010000165.1 coordinate 7,674, forward strand.
CGCGCGTCTTACGATGGAGCCCGTTGACGATCGCGGGACTCGCCCTCGACAGCTGCCACGTCCGACGCTGCGGCGAACCGGAGTCGAGTCAAGCCGATCCGAACGAGCTCGTGTCGCACTCCGGCCTTCACGAACTCCGGCCACTCTCACTCCTCGGGCAATCGTCGCACTCCGGCGGAGGTGATCTCGTGACGGTCGATTGGGCCCTCGACGATGCGACTCCAGTTGGCCGTGACGAGACGAGGTTCGACGCCATCGGCTTCCAGGGAGTAGCGAAAGCCTCCGAACATCCCGGGCACGGGGAACCACATGACTGGTCGTTCGAGCTCTAGGAGCGGTTCCAACTCGGGCAGACGCAGGGAGTGATCTGGGAGTGGCTCGTCGATCACGGAGTGAATCACGCCGTGAAACAGTGCTTGGACCTTCAGAAGAATGCGGATCGGTACTTCGCGGCGAAGCACCGGTTCGAGCAGTTCGACCAGGTGACGGTGCCCTTTTCGACGAGCGGTGTCGACCGGACGCTCGCCGCGGGAATTCACGAGCGTGCGAAAGGCCCCCAAGTCCAGCAGGCGGCGGACGACGTCGAGGGGCGCTCCGCCATGAGCTGCCTGATGAAGCGGTCCGAACAGCGAAGTCCCTTCAAGCCGCGTCGAGTTCACGAGGTCGGGATGATGCGACAGTAGGGCGAGCAGCTGCTGCCAGTCGTACGATTTGGCGGCGGACGATATCGCGTCCCTGACTTGCTCGAAGGACTCCTTCAACTGACCGCGTCGCACGACCCCGCCCCATGTCGGAATTTCGTAACTCGATTCGCTGTCCGTCATCAATGCTCTCCGAAGAGCCGCGCTGCACGTCGTTCCTTCGCTTCACGACCGACCAGGCCCACCCGCAATCTACCAGCCCAGCCGGAGTCGAACGAGTTTGAAGCCAGGGTGATCGGCTCTCGATTCTCGACGGAGGCGCGAGACGACGGAGCGAGGTTCGTTGTCGTCGACCTCGGTTCGAGTCGCCTGCGCGGTTTGCCGTGCCGCTGTCGTGACGAGCACGAGTCGTCCGGTACCGCTACCGACAACGTCGCGATGGGCGCCCCGAGAGAGGAGCGTGGGTGCGACGATCGTTCGGCGGCACGACGCTGCTCGCTCCGTCGACGTTGCTCGTTCCGCGAACGCTCCTTGATGCCGTCGGAGCATCGAAACGAGAGGCGCGAGACTCGGTGTCGCGAGCGCCGATTCGATCGCTCGACGAGTCGCGACGGACGTCGTTTCGAGCCGCTCTCGAGCAGTGCTTCGAGGGGGTGAAATCGGGTCGATTTTACTACCGGATTACTACCGGATTTGTCTCGGCGTCGCTCCCGAAACTACCGCAATTCCCTGGGAAAGAATGCGATTCCGTGAAAAGCCTTGCAAATGGGGTTTTGAGGGGTTAAATTGCTCGAAATCCCAGGGAAAAACGGGCTTTTCGGTGGTCATCGGGGATCGACTCATAACCTCGAGGTCGCAGGTTCGAATCCTGTCCCCGCCACTTGTTTTGGCGGTAGCGAAACTCGCCTACCGCCAAGTTATACGAAAGGCCGGTGTCTTCGGACGCCGGCCTTTTCGCGTTCTATCGCCAGTTCTGGCAACAACTTGCGATCACGTCGCGAGTCTCAAAGTCTCACCCTCTGGCGGTCGCGCGCTACGCCCCGCCTGCCCTGGTGATGCCCCGCCGGGCCGATCTCGGCGGAAACTCTCGGTTGTCTCTCCATCTCGCGCCGCCTGGGTTAACGGCTATTGCTCCCGCCCACACCGCTTACAACCCCCCGGGGTTGCTTTCGGTAGCTTCAATCGCACGAAGTCAAAGGTCACGTACCCGCGGAACGCGCGGGCCGCTGCTATGCTATCGCCGGCGTGCAGGCTTTGGTAGGCTACGTCGGGCGTCGCAAACCATTTGGAGGCGATGATCAGGCAATGGCGAAGCTGACCGACTATGTGATGACGGCCGAGGCGGCGGAAATCTTGGGCGTGGCGCAGAACACGATTCGCAAATGGGCCGCGCAGGGCAAGATGCCCATGCACCGCAATCCGGCCAACGGCTACCGGCTGTTCAAACGCAGCGACCTGGAAAAGTTCCTGCGAACCATCGAGGCCAGCAAAACCAAGCCACCATCGCAGAGAAAGAGGCCATAAGGAGAGTGCTTAATGGAACGCCTTCACATCGAATTACAGCGCGTGCAGACGTGGCTCTTCGCGGTGCCGCGCCTGCGCGCGATGGTCGGCGCCAACGCGCTCCTCGGCGAGATCTTGCGCGTCGAGCTGCCGAAGCTGGCGCGCGAAGCCGGGCGCGGCTGGATGCTCTCCCCGAGCACCGAGGCGTACCCGAGTGCTGAGGCGGACGATCCGCTGAAGGACCACGACGACCCCGCTGATGACGCGAAGGTCGGCATCCTGTCGCGCGACGGCGGCCACTTCGAGGCGAGGTTCACGATCGGCGCCGAGGAATTCGCCAATGCGTCGGGCCAACTCCTGCGGACGAGCGTGCCGGGCCTGCGCTTCTGTGTGTCAATCGACCGAGAGCCGCTGACCAAGAGCCAGGTCCATCTCTCAACCGAGCTGCCGGTGCTGGCGCCCTGCGAGTGGACTGGGCGTGGGCTGGCGTCGGCCATCGTCGAACAAGGTGACGAGCGTCCCGCCGTGTCGCTCGACGTCGCGCAGCGGCACGAGGCGGCGAGGCGTACCGAGGATAGCACTGCGGTCGACATCGCGAGCCTGCTCAGCGACCAGACGAAGTTGAAGACCCTGGAGCGTGCGCAGGAGCTAAAGGAACTCGTAGGCAACGGCTACCTCGCGCTCATCCACGCCGACGGCAACGGCGTCGGCAGCGGCGCGGGCACGAGTGATGGCGAGCGCGCGGCGTTCTTCCATCGCAACCGCGTTCTCCTGCGCCGCGCGGTTCAGACGGCCATCAACGAGCACTGCCCCGACGAGGGCCAGGCACCGCTCACCCCGCTGATGCTCGGCGGCGATGACCTTCTGCTCGTGTGCCGCGCGGAAATCGCGCTGCCCTTCATCGTCACGCTCTGCCAGGCACTCGATGAACTCCAGCGCGATAGCGATGGTTTCAAACTGACCCTCGGCGTCGGCGTTGTGTTCGCCAAGCATACCATTCCTATCCATCGGCTGCACGAGGTCGCCGAGCAGCTCGCCAGCTCTGCGAAGCGGCGTTTCCGTGGCCTTGTGGAAGCGGGCGACGCGAAGCGCTCCGTCGTCGACTGGGCCGTCTTCAGCACTGCGTGGGTCGATGATCCCGAAGAGATGCGTCGGCGAGACTGGTTACGCGGCAACGGCACCGAGCTTCGCGTGCTTTCTCAGCGGCCCGTCGATGTGCTCGGCGAAGGCACGAATTCATTGCAGGGTCTCGTGAACAGCGTCGAGAAGCTCAAGGGCGCACCGCGATCACAGCTCCGCTATCTCGTCGATCAACTTCAACGTGGGCAAACACTCTCGGAGTTGGCGTTTGCCGAGTTGCCGCAAGAGGCGAAGGGACCGCTCGCTGAAGCAGGTGTAACGACGCCGTGGCGACGAGCAGCGAACAGTGGGCCGTGGCTGACGGCACTACTCGATCTTGTCGAGGTTGCCGAGATCGCCCGTCTCGGTCGCAGCGTCGAGCGTGCCGAATCCAAGAGGGAGGTCGCCCATGTCTAAGAAATGGGTACGCTACACGCTCGCCGCCGAGTTCCTTTCGGACGCCCACCTTGG
>CAZZBI010000166.1:0-11404 GCA_964652385.1 uncultured Pirellulaceae bacterium
TCGCACGGCCGCGCGTCGGGGACGACGCGGGCCTACAGCGCGTCGTGACCGACCCGGGTCGCAGCGTGTTCGAAATGAGGGCACGGGGACCCCTTGCTGACGCTGCGGGCTGGGAGGCACTGCTGCGGGCTGGGAGGCTCGGATCTCGGCGAATCGCTGCCCCCTGGCGACGTCGCTCAGGCTTGCTTGGTCAGCAGCGCCAGATAGAAGCCGTCGACTTCGGCGGTCGGCAGAATGCGGCGCGTCAGCGCGAGCGATTCGGGATATCGCTCGTCCTCCCAGGCGGTCAGACCGGGGCGAGTCGTCACGGCCGGCACCTCGAACGGCAGCAGTTCGACGCTGCCGCCGAAATGCTCGAGCGCACCGGCCACCGTCCGTTCGTTTTCCTCCGGAGCGAGCGAACAGGTGGCATACAGCAATCGACCGCCGGGACGGGTCGCGACGAGACCGGCGATCAGCAAGCCGAGTTGCTTGCGCGACTGTTCGGCGATCTTCCGCGGACTCCAGTAACGCAGCGACTCCGGGTCGCCGACGCGCAGCCTCGCTTCGCTCGAACAAGGCGCATCGAGCAGAACTCGATCGAATCGATCGGGGGTCTTGCGAGCGACATCGCGGCCGTCCATCAGGTAGGTCTTCGCGATCGTGACGCCGCCGAGCTTCAGATTGCGAGCCAGCCGGAACATCCGCTCGCGGACCCGCTCGACCGCCGACAACCGCCCGCGATTCTCCATCAGCGCGGCGAGATGCAGCGTCTTGCCGCCGGGAGCCGCGGCGAGGTCGAGGACCGTCTGATCGGCCACCGGTCCGAGAATCGGCGCCGCGCACTGACTCGACAGACTCTGCACGTACAGGCGCCCGTCCGATGCCGCCGCACTGCGAGTCAACGCCTCGCGCCGCGACGGATCGAAGCGCAGCGCCGTCGGATGCCCCGGCACGCGGACCGGTTCGAGCGCCGCGATCTCGGGATCGGCAATCGTCGTTTCGATCGGAGCGCGGAGCGGGTTGAGACGGGCCCAGACCGGTTTGGTCCCCCCGAACGAATCGATCACCCCGTCGAGATCCGCGGGAGCGACGATGCGCGTCAGTCGCTCGACGAACGCCTCCGGCAGCCGACCGCTCATCCCGATCGTCGATCCTGATGACGCGAAGAAACCCACCGCACTTCGACCGCTCGGTTCACCTCGACCGCTCGGTTCACCTCGACCGCTCGGTTCAGAGCGCCGAGCGATAACGCTTGCGACGTGCGTCGGGCTTGGGTGGCGGGGCGGGCTTGTCGGCCGGCGCCTCGATCATCGGCCCCCCCTTGAAATCGTGCGGATCGGGGACATGCCCCATGTCGGGCAGATCGATCTCGTCCCGCTTCAGCAACTTGTCGATCCGCATCTCGATCGAGGTGAGAAACTCTCCCTGATCCGGTTCGACGAAGGTGTACGCGACCCCTTCCTTCCCCATCCGTCCGGTCCGGCCGACGCGATGGACATAGTCGTCGCACAGTTCGGGGATGTCGAAATTGATGATGTGCGAGATGCCCGAGACGTCGATCCCTCGGCCGACGACATCGGTCGCCACCAGCAGCTTGACCTTGCCCGAGCGGAAGGCACTCATCATCGACGTGCGAGCCGACTGAGCCATGTCGCCGTTGATGCAACCGACGCCGGGGATCCCCTCGTCGAGCAGAAAGCGATAGATCCGCTGCGTCTGGATCTTGGTCCGACAGAAGACGATCGCCTGAGACGGCTGTTCCCGCGCGAGCAGCTTGAGCAGCAGCGAGCGCTTGCGGTTTCGCGGGATCGAGAAGTAGTACTGGTCGATCGTGTCGGCCGCGACCTGATACGGAGACAGATTGACGAGGATCGGTCGGTACATGTACCGCCGCGCGATCATCCGCACCTCGTCCGGCACCGTCGCGCTCAGCAGCAGCGTCTGGCGATCGGTCGGACAGCGCTTCAGGATCTTCTCGATCGCCGGGCGGAACCCGATGTCGAGCATCCGGTCCGCCTCGTCGAGCACGACGCACCAGACCGCTTCGGTCCGCATGGTGCCGCGCTGCAGATGGTCGATGACTCGGCCCGGCGTGCCGACGACGACGTGGATTCCCTGCTGCAGCTTGGTCTGCTGCGCCCGGAACGGAGCACCGCCGAAGACGGCGACCGAGCGGAACGGGGAGCCGTGCGCGAGCTTCTCGAACTCGGCATGCACCTGCAGAGCCAGCTCGCGAGTCGGGACGAGCACGAGCGCCTGAGGCGAGAGGGGGGTCGTCGCTTCGTCGAGCCGCTCGAGGATCGGAATCACGAACGAGGCAGTCTTCCCCGTTCCGGTCCGCGCCTGGCCGACCACATCCTGATCGTCGAGGGCCAGCGGAATCAGCCCTGCCTGAACGGGCGAGGGGCGTTCGTAACCGGCTCGTTCGAGCGCCCGCATCATGTCGGGCGACAGGTCGAACTGATCGAACGAGCGGAGCGAGATCCGCCGGAGAGTTTTCTTGGTTTCCAAGGTGATCGAACGTCCGACACGCGAGTGGGTTGCGACGGCGGCGAGACGGGGTCCATTCCCGGCGCCTCGCCCGCTCGACCTAGCCTGACGCATCCCCCGACCGATCGCAAGAGGCAAGTTCCCTCGGCCGGTCGGTCCCGGGAACAAATGCGGAGGCCCGGGGAGGGGGAGGCGGACACGCGGGGGAAGGCGGAGGGACGGGACGGATTTTTCTCATCTAGGCACTGAGGGCGGACCAAGGCTCGGGTGATGTCGCGGGCAGCAGCGAGGCAAGCGGGGCAGGTTGGCGAGACGTCACCTGCGGGGTCATCGGCGTCGTGGCGGACGATTGATCTTGTCTCGGGCTCGTCGCTTGGGGTACGAACTTCGGATCGCGGACGAGGCAGGAGACTCGTCGCGCGACATCGGCGCGGAAATCCGCGTCGACCTGCCGCGGGCTCGATCGCCGGCCGCGCGGCTCCTCGGCATTCAGGGACGAACGCATCTCATGATCGCGCCGCTCGCCTATCGGCTCGCACGCTGCGCCTCCTGGCCCTTCGCCGCAGTGCGGCGCATGACCGCTCCCTTCGCCAATCTGTTCCGTGCCTGTCGGATGGCGTTCCGCTATCGGTACAGCCTGATCGGCAGCGTGCTCTGTTCGATCGGTGTGGCGTTGATGTGGGGAGCGAACATCGGGGCGGTCTATCCGTTCGTCGACGTGGTGCTCGAAGGCAAGTCGATGCACCAGTGGATCGACGACAAGATCGCCGCTTCGGACGCGATGATCACCGCCAAGTCGGACGCGATCGTGGCGAAGCGGGCGGAGCTGGCCGGATTGCCGGCCGGAGCTCTGGAGCGGAGCTCCGCGACTCGCTTGGTGAAACTCGAGGACGAGCGTCGGGCACTCGCTGCCGAGCGAGCCTGGTATGTCTCGGCGCGCCCCGTCATTCGCGACTGGCTCCCCGCGACGCCGTTCCGAACACTCCTGTTCATGGTCGGCTTCCTGATCGTCGGCACGACGCTCAAGGGGGTGCTGCTGATGGGGAACATGCTGCTGGTGGCTCGCGTCGGCCAGCGGACGATTCTCGATCTGCAGAACCTCTTCTTTCGCCGGACCCTCGATCTCGATCTGGGGACGATCGGCAAGAACGGAACGGGCGATCTGGTCGGCCGGATCCGCGGCGAGACGGCGGCGATCGGCGGCGCGGTGACGACGCTCTTCGGCAAGCTGATGCTCGAGCCGCTGAAGATGACGGCCTGTCTGGTCGGTGCCGCGGCGGTCAACTGGCGCCTGCTGCTGCTGAGCATCGTGATCTGTCCGATCGCCGGCGCCGCGATGATCCGTCTGGCTCGTTCGAGCAAGCGTGCCAACCGGCGGAGCATGGAAGAGTCGGCGAAGCTGATGAACCGTCTGTTCCAGTCGCTCACGTACATCAAGATCGTCAAGGCGTTCACGATGGAGCCGCACGAGCGACAGCGGTTCCGCTCGACCGCCAAGGAGGTCTACCTGCGCGGCATGCGGATCGCCTTCTACGGTTCGCTCGCCCGGATCAACAACGAGGTGCTGGGGATCGGCGTCATCTGTCTGTCGCTGCTCGCCGGCGGCTATCTGGTGCTCGAAGAGCGGACCGACCTGTTCGGCATTCCGATGAGCGACACGCCGATCACCGCCGGGCAGTTGCTGCTCTTCTACGCCTATCTGATCGGCGCAGCCGATCCGATCCGGAAGATGGGCGACGTCTATAACCTGATGCAGACCGGGATCGTCGCCGCGGATCGCGTCTTTCCGCTGATCGATCGCCGTTCGGCGGTGGTCGAGCCGCGTCATCCGCGTCCGCTGCCGGCGACGAGCGCGTCGGTCGAGTTTCGCGGCGTCCGGTTCGCCTATCCGGGCGGAGCCGACGTGCTGAAGGGGATCGACCTGACGATCCGCGCGGGGGAGACGCTGGCGATCGTCGGCCCCAACGGCTGCGGCAAGAGCACGCTCGTCAATCTGCTGCCTCGATTCTTCGACGTCGGCAACGGCGCGATCCTGCTCGACGGGCACGACCTGCGCGAGTTCCGTTCCAAGGGACTGCGTCGCTACATCGGTTGCGTCACGCAACAGACGATGCTCTTCGACGATACGATCCTGGCGAACATCCGCTACGGCAGCCCGTGCTCCACGACCGACGATGCGATCCGAGCGGCGCGCCAGGCGCATGCCCACGGTTTCGTATCGGCGCTCGAGGAGGGGTACGAGACGCGCGTCGGCGAGCACGGCGGGCGACTCTCCGGCGGGCAGCGCCAACGCATCTCGCTCGCCCGCGCCATCCTGCGCGATCCCAAGCTGCTGATCCTGGACGAGGCGACGAGCCAGATCGATCCCGAGAGCGAGATGGCGATCCACGAGGCGCTGGCCGAGTTCGTCCGCGGGCGGACGACGATCATGATCACGCATCGGCTGAGTACACTGGACTTGGCCGATCGCATTCTGGTAATGGACGACGGCAAGGTCGTCGATCTCGGCTCGCATGCCGAACTGATGGGGCGCTGCGCGGCCTACCGTCGCCTGCGCCAGACCGAACTCCGCGAAGCGGCCTGAGGTGCGCGATGCAGATTCCCGTGACGGGCACGACCACCTTCGAACGGATCGCCCTGGCGCGTCGCATCCTGATCGACGAGACGCAGGCGCTGCAGCGACTGGCGGGGCGACTGCCGGCCGATTTCGACCGAGCGGTCGATCGGTTGCTCGAACTCCAGGGCTGTCTGCTCGTCACCGGCATCGGCAAGGCGGGCTGGATCGGCCAGAAGCTCTCCGCCACCTTCTCGTCGACCGGCACGCGCAGCCACTTCGTGCATCCGGGCGAAGCGATCCACGGCGACTACGGCAAGTTCGGGCCCGACGATCTCGTGCTGATGCTGACCAACAGCGGCGAGACGGAAGAGCTGGTCCGCATGCTCGACTCGATCCGTCGCACCTGTCGCGGGCTGATCGCGATCACGTCGTCGGCCGACAACACCGTCGCTCGCGCCGCGGATCTGGTCCTCGATTACGGCAAGGTGACCGAAGCCTGTCCGCTCGGCTTGGCTCCGTCGACGTCGACGACGGTGATGCTTGCGCTCGGCGATGCCCTCGCGCTCGTCACCGCGCAGGCGCGAGGTTTCGGACCGCTCGACTTCGCTCACCTGCATCCCGGCGGCAATCTCGGTCGCAAGCTGGCCAGGGTCGAGGACGTGATGCGCCCGCTCGAGCGCTGCCGAGTCGCGAGGGACGATCGCGCGGTTCGGCAGATCTACGTCGAGACGGCGGGGCCGATGCGGCGCAGCGGCGCGATCCTGCTGACCGACACCGAAGGTCGCCTGTCGGGGATCTTCACCGACAGCGATCTGGCGCGTCTTCTCGAGACGAAGCATGACGACGCGCTCGACGGACCGATCGCGGCCGTCATGACGCGCAGTCCGATGGTCGCGGTCCGCGGCGATCGCCTGGGGTCGGCCGTCGAACGCCTGGCTCAGCGCTCGCTGAGCGAACTGCCGGTCGTCGATACCGACCGCCGCCCGGTCGGGATGATCGACATCACCGACTTGCTCACCCTGGTACCGGCCGACGAAGCGGACGGAACGGCCTGAGACGCAATCGAGCGGCTGTCGCTCGTGACGGCGGCGCTGTCCGTCGCGCGCCTTTCGCGTCCGTTGCGGCGGCCGGCGAGTCCGTCGGTCCCGCTGCTCGTCTCAGTCGCGACAGCGCTCCAGCCAATCTTCCATCCGCGCTTGAGTGACGGCGATCCGCTCGCGCAGCGCTTCGAGCGAATGCTCGCTCCACCCGCTCGACAGGATCGCCGCCGTCGCCTCATGGATCTGGGCGTTGAGTTGCGGATGAGCCGCTCGATCGTCGTCGACGATCGGCAGCAGGTGTTCGAGCGAGGCGCGAAGGAGCGGCCAGAGCGGTTCGTGCTCGTCCGGCACGCTGTTCGCGCCGACTCGAAAGTCGACGATGCGCCGCGGGTCGACGGCGTACGCCAACGGCTCGTCCCCCGGCAAGCGAGCCAGCAGCAGGTCGGACCAGCGATCGCAGCGACGGCGCAATCGATCGACCTCGGACGCCAGCGGCAGGTCACGTTCGAGACCGTCGACGAGCCAGGTCAACAGTCGGCAGCGCACCTCCTGATGGCCGATCCAAATGCTCCGCACGACCGCCGCAGCCGCCTTGGTCGACTCTCCGCCCCAGGCCTGCTGAACGAGACAGCTGAAGAGGCGCGCGTGGATCTCGCCGACCAGAATTTCCTGAGCGACCTGCCGCAGCTTCTCGGTATCGGTGAGCGGTCCGAGCGGCATCGGTTCGGCGCGGTCGGCGGAGCGAGTTGATGCGGAGTGCGGCGCTGGAGGAGACGAGACGGGGGCATGCGGTCGCAGGATCTTGCCGGTCGAGGCGGGGCGCACGTTCGGTGGCGTCTCGATGCGCGGCGCCGTTTCGGTGGTCGGCTCCGATGCGGCGGCAGCAGCCGCTTGGACGAATCGGTCGACCGACAGCTCGGTCAGCGCGCGACTCCAGCGGTCGAGACGGACGCGCGAGGCGCTCCAGTACGTTTCGAGCTCGAAGGCCGACCAGGTCAGATCGGGGCCGACCAGCGTCAGTCGATCGATCATCCGCGCGGCGAGGACGGCAAGGCGAAGGGCGTGCATCGAAGGTTCCGCGAACGGGATTCGGATTCGGAGCGCGGCCCGTCAGCGGAACGCGAGCCGTCGTCGAAACTCGGTTGCAGCCGGCGTGCCGGACCGAGAGGCTCGGCATGGAAACGTCGGAACCGCCTGCCCGCCAGCGACTTGCGATCGGCAGCGAACGGAGGCGACCGAGCCGCATGTGGCGAAACCTCAACCGCCCGGGGGCGACAAGTCCACCCGGCCCCGTGCCCCCCAGCCCGCAGCCTCCCCAGCCCGCAGCCTCCCCAGCCCGCAGCGTCAGCAAGGGGTCCCCGTGCCCTTCTTTCGAAATACGGCGACCAGGGTCGGTCGCACGACTACAAACGGGGTCCCCGTGCCCTCGGTTCGAAAACACTGCGACCGAGGTCGGTCGCACTACGCCAGGCGGGTCCCCGTGCCCTCCGTTCGAAACACGGCGACCAGGGTCGGTCGCACGTCGTAGACGCGCCGTCCGCCTGTAGGCCCGCGTCGTCCCCGACGCGCGGCAGTGCGATGTCGGTCGTTCGAAAACAAACGCAGCGCGTTCGGTGTCGTCACGTCCCCCCCTCGGCTCGGGACGAGCCGGGGCTACGGCGAACGACGGACACCGGCTCACGGTTTCCGCTCGACGTGATGTCCCCCGAAGGGCCCGATCTGCGACTGGCCGCCCCCCCAGTCGACACCTCCTGGGGGATCACACCTGACGGAGGCGCTCTCGCCCCCTTTGTCGGCAATTTTGTGGCGTCTCGCCTCCCCTAGATTTGACACGCCTCGGCGCCATGTCGATAATTCTCGCCGGTTCCACCGGAACGGGAACGGTCGTCGGCACCAGCAGGGGCTGCGAAACCGGCCTTACGGGGAGCGAGTTGTCAGTCGTGGCGAGTCGAGTGCGACTCGCGAGTCCGAATCGGAGTGGGAGAGTCTTTCGTGAAGAATATCTACGTCGGCAACCTGTCGTATCAGGCGACCGAGGACGAGCTGCGGGATGCATTCTCGGAGTTCGGAACCGTCAGTCGAGTGAGCGTGATCATCGATCGCGAGACGGGGCGCTCGCGCGGCTTCGCGTTCGTCGAGATGCCGAACGACGGCGAGGCGGAGGCGGCGATCCAGAACCTGAACGACGTGACGATCGCCGGCCGGCCGGTCCGCGTGAACGAAGCCAAGCCGCAGGAGCCGCGGGTCGGCGGCGGAGCAGGGCGAGGTCCGCGCCGCTTCTGATCTCAGGTCCGTTCGGCGATGCGTCGAAGCACCGGCGGCGCAGCGATCGGCCGAGCGAGCCGCGACACGAATCCGATACGGACATCGACGACAAGACCCGCCGCTCCTGACTCGGAGCCGCGGGTCTTTTTCATGCGCCGCAAGTTGCTTCGATCTTCCGTCGACCGACCGTGACTCAGTCCTTCAGACGGACCGGCCAGACGCGACGAACGTGACTGGGCGCGATGACCGAGTCGTCTTGATCGAGCCCCGGTGCGACCGCTCCGATCCGATTCACGAAGAGCTGCGGATCGAGCAAGCTCGGCGAATCGAGATGCAGAAAGGCGCAGTGCCCGTCGTCGAACAGGACGTTCATGCCGTTGCCGTGCGACACCGCCAGATCGCCTCCTTCCGGGCGATCGGCCATCACGACCCGAAACGGATTCCCCTCACGCTTCAGCTCCTGCACCGCACCGTCGATGGCGTAGCCGAGCGTGAACCCGTAGCTCCCTCCCATCACGCGCTGCATGTACGCGACCGCATCGGGCTTCATCCGGATCAGCTGCTCGGCAGTCGGGATGCGAAACGTTCCGACCTCGCTCTTGAACGACGACGAAGGACAGATCAGATCGTCGTCGCGAATCAGCGACTCGGCCGCCAGGATCGGAGCGTAAGCGCCGACCGTCTCGAGCGGCGAGCCCGGTTCGCCGACCGGCATGCGGCCGCGGTGGATATCGGCATATTCGCCGATCGCTCGGCCGACGGTGCGCAGATTGTTGCGGCAGGCGGTCAGCTGCGCCTGATGACGGCTGTTGATCAGAGCGGGGACGGCGAGCGACGCGAGGAGAGCGGTCATCGCGGTGACGGCGATCCAATCCTGCAGCCCCCAGGCTCGCGAGCCGAATCCCGAGCTGCCGAGATCGCTCGCCCCGACGGCGATCGCCGGAATCGGATCGGCAACCGGCGGTCGAACAGAAGCGGTGCTGTCCTTCGGCTCTGGACCGGCTGCGACCGGCAAGGCGGCGAACTGCTCGAGAGTCGCCATCGTCCGCTCGGCGAGTCCCGGGGGAGGGAGTTCGCTCCCCCAAGTCGCTTCGGTCTTGGGAAGACTGGCGTACAGTCGATCCGCTTCGTCGCGCAGCAGCGGGTCGCGATCGATGCGAGCGGCGACCCGAGCCGCCTCGTCCGGATCGAGCGCGCCGAGGAGGTAGCCGATCAGATCGACTTGCTCCTCGTCGCGGTCGCTCAACGGGTCTCGATGTGGTTCGCGTTCCATACGTCCGTCAGCTTGCCGATCGCCGAGTTGAGACGGCTCTTCACGGTGCCGACCGGGACCTCGAGGATCTCGGCCGCCTCGCGATACTTGAGCCCCTGGAAGTAGACGAGTTGGACGACCGAGAACATCGACTCCGGGAGCGACGCAAGCGCTTCGTTCACTTGAGCATTCCGCTCATGCCGCTCGATCCGCTCCGAAGGATCCTCTTCGGAGCTTTCGAGGACCTGAACGAGCCGCAGGACGTCGTCCTGTTCGGCCGGCGAGCTGCGGTCCAGGCTGACCATCCGCTGCCGACGCACGCGGCGTCGGGCGTCGATCGCCTGGTTGGTCGCGATCGCGTAGAGCCACGGTCGGAACCGTCGCCCTTCGTCGAACTGCTCGCACTTCAGGTGAACCTGCAGGAAGGTCGCCTGAAAGGCGTCCTCGGCCAGCGTCGCATCCCCGAGGTAACGCCGCAGGAAGTTGTACAGCTCGCGCTCGTAACGATGGACCAGTTCGGCGAAGAGCGCGCGATCGCCCGAGCGGCGATAGGTCGCGAGGAGCTGTTCGTCGGTCCGGTCGCTCGGGGTCATCGAGCGGTCTTCCGAAGCGGTGGTCGAAGTCGTGGAAGCGTCCATGTCTACTACGAACCCTCGTAAGGAAAGTTCGAGACGCCGGTCCCGATTCGGGACGAGCGTCCACGGCGAGTCGCTCCGTCGCTGCGATGACGATGGTAGTCGAAATCGTTGCGGCGGGCCAGTTTCGGTCTCGAGCGAGCGAACGTTTGACAGTCGATCCGACCGTTCCTACACTCACGACCGAGATAACAAGCAAGCGCCGTGCCAACAGGGACGAACATGCCCCAACGACGCCCCTCCTGGGCGGCTCCCGGCGACGTCAACGCCTTCTTCGGCTTGATGTTAGATAATGTCGCCGGTCTGATCCTGCTCGTCACGCTGCTGTCGGCTTCGAGTGGAATTTCTACAAGCTTCATTCTCTCGCACATGGTCCCCGGGACTGCCATCGGCGTCCTGGTGGGGGACCTGATCTTCAGTCTGCTGGCAATCCGGCGAACGCGGCGAGACGGGCTCAGGCTGACCGCGATGCCGCTCGGTCTCGACACGCCCAGCACCTACGGGATGATCTTCTTCGTGCTCGGCCCCGCCTACGCGAGCATGAAGGAACAGCTCGGGCTCGACGGGATCTTCGATGACGCGGATCAGGCGCGGGCCGAACGCTTCGCCTGGCATGTCGGCATCGCCTCGATCTTTCTCAGCGGCCTGTTCAAGCTCGGCTTCACCGTCGGATCGGATTGGGTGCGCCGGTATCTGCCGCGAGCCGGACTGCTCGGTTCGCTCGCCTCGATCGCCCTGGTCCTGATCGGGTTCCTGCCGTTTCTCGAAACGCTCGGCTCGCCGGTCGTCGGCTTCACGGCGCTCGCCATCGTCCTCGCGACGCTGGTAGCTCGTGCACCGCTTCCGATGAAGATTCCGGGAGCTCTCGGAGCGCTGCTGGTCGCCGGCGCGCTGCATTACCTGATGCTCGCGTCGGATGCCGCGTTCGGCACGTCGCTGCACGAACCGGGAGAAGGGACGCTCGAACTGACCACCGGCCTCTGGCCGACCGAATGGCTCGCCGCGTTCCGCTTCGAATGGGTCGCTGATCTTCCGGCGGCACTCCGCTATCTGCCGATCGTCATTCTGTTCGCGCTCGCGACCGTCGTCGGCGGCATCGACTGTACCGAAAGCGCGGCGGCGGCCGGCGACGAGTTTCCGACCGGCCAGGTGATCGGAGTCGAAGCGGTCGCGACCTTGCTGG
>CAZZBI010000167.1:0-11396 GCA_964652385.1 uncultured Pirellulaceae bacterium
TTCACGACTCGGAGAGCGAGGATCGGGCGATCGACTTTCTGCTCGAACGACAGAACGACGAAGGGGGGCTGACCGCCAACACCCGGATTCCGATTGCGGACGTGCTGAGCACGTTTACCGGCATCGTGACTCTCCGCGATCTCGATGCGCTCGACGAGCTCGATCTGGATGCCGCGCGCGCCTTCGTCGAGCGACTGGAATCGGCCGAAGGGGGATTCCGGGCCGCGGACTGGGACGATCGAGTCGACGTCGAGTACTCGTTCTACGGTCTCGGGACCCTCGCGCTCCTGGAACGTCACCGCTTGGGTGACGATGCGACCGCCGAAGACTGACCGCGGTCGGTCGCACGACGAAAGGTATCGCCTCGGCGGCTCGGAATACCGGCCGTCCAGGGACCCTTTCGGCCGCGGCGGTAGAGCGGAACAATGCGATGCGGTGGGAGCGGGACGAGACGGCGCGGCATGTCGACCGTTCCCTCATCGGCGTCGACGGAACGGGAGAGGGCATGGCCGAGCTGGAAGTCCGCGACATCCGCCGCAGCTATCCGACGCGCGGAGAACCGCTCGAGATCCTGCGCGGGATCTCGTTCGAGATGGTGCCGGGCGAGCGGCTGGCGATCGTCGGCCCGAGCGGCTGCGGCAAGAGCACGCTGCTGCAGATCATCGGGACGCTCGATCGTCCGACCTCGGGGACGCTCCGCTTGAGCGGCGTCGATCCGTTTGCCCTTGCGGAACCCGAGCTGGCTCGATTCCGCGGCGAGCGGATCGGATTCGTCTTCCAGGAGCACCATCTCCTCCCGCAACTCTCGGTTCTCGAAAACGTCGTTCTGCCGGCCGTGGCAGGAGGACGAGCGGACCGAGAGCAGATTCGACGGGCCGAAGAGCTGATCGAGCGGGTCGGCCTGGCGGGGCGTCGCGGGCATCGACCGGGCGAACTGTCGGGGGGCGAGCGACAGCGAGCCGCGGTGGCGCGAGCGCTGCTTCGCCGCCCGCGCCTGGTGCTGGCCGACGAGCCGACCGGGAGTCTCGATCCGAACAACGCCCGATCGATCGGCGAGCTGTTGGTCGACCTGCCGGCCGATCACGAGACGATGTTGATCGTCGTGACGCATGCGGCCGATCTGGCGACGCGCTTTCCGCGCTGTCTGAGGATCGAGGGGGGCTCGACGGTTCCGGCCGACACGTCGGCGAGCTGACGCACGACGCCCAGCCGCGCGACCGGATCCGGACGCGGCATCGCCGGAACGCACGGCCGGCACGTTCGGAGAGCGGACGAGCGGTCGATCGGACGAGCGGCGGATGTCCGAGAATCGCCCGAGCCGAGCGGCGCAAGGAGAGAGTCGATGAATCGGATGACCTGGCTGGTCCGCAGTCTCTCGTACCATCGCCGGATCCATGTTTCGGTGGCGCTTGGTGTCGCGGCGGCGACCGCCGTGCTGACCGGATCGCTGCTGGTCGGTTCGAGCATGCGAGGGAGTCTGCGCGGGCTGACGCTCGATCGACTCGGTCGGATCGACGAGATCCTGACGAGTCGCCGCTTCTTCGACGGTGCCGCGGCGCTCGGACAACTCGACGGCGCGCGTCCGCACCTCGCCGGGCTCCTGTGGCTCCCCGGCACCACCGCCGAGACGACCGGTGAGGGGGCGATCCGGCGCTCGGCCGACGTTCAGCTGATCGGAGCGGACGAGCGGATCGCCGATTTCTGGCCTGCAACGGCGCGCCCGAAGCGAGGTCCGGGGGATGGCGAAGTGATCCTCAATCGCGAACTGGCCGAGGATCTGGGGATCGACCCGGACCGAGTCGCGGCCGGAGTCGAGGTACTGGTGACGCTTCGCCCGCCGAAGTTCCAGGCGGTGTCGAGCGACAGTCCGCTGGGCGAGAAGGAGGATCTCACCTGGTCGATGCCTCGACTGCGAGTGATCGAGGTGATCGAGGATGCCGGAGTCGGTCGGTTCGGCCCGTTTCCGACGCAGCTCGCGCCGCGTACGGCATGGGTCGCGATCGATCGACTGCGGAGCGTTTATGACCTGCCGGACGGAACGATCAACACGATCTGGGCCGGCGACGACGCGATCGAGTCGGCTCCCGAGATCGAAGCGACGGAGCGACTCGGTCGGCAGCTTGCGCCGAGCTTCGCCGACTACGGATTGCTGCTCGAGCGATCGACGGCTCCGACGATCGCCGACGAGCCGCCATTATTCGACTGGTGGTACGTGGCCAGCGATCGGATGGTGATCGAACCGGCGTTGGCGACCGAGTTGCGAGCGGCGCTGCAGGGGAGCGATGCGACCGAAATCCTGACCTACCTGGCGAACGATCTCGATCGTTTCGGAGAGGACGGTGAAGAGCCGGACGGAAGAAGCGGGGTACCGTTCTCGATGGTGTCGGCGCTCGACTTCGACGACGCCTTTCGGCCGCTCGACGTCGACGGCCGACCGATTCCCGATCTGGCCGAGGACGAGATCGTCCTCAACCGCTGGGCGGCCGACGATCTCGGTGCGCGAATCGGCGATCGGATCCGGATGACGTACTACCGTCCCGAGACGACGCACGGCAAGACCGACGAGGCTCGGGTCGACCTGAGGCTGGTCGCGATCGCGGCGCTGACCGAACCGACGGAGCCGGCGACGCGTCGTCGCGCCGCTCGCTACGAATCGCCGCCGACCTGGGCGAATGACCCCGACCTGACTCCGGTCGTCCCCGGCGTCACCGATCAGGACTCGATCGACAACTGGGATCTGCCGTTCCCGACGGCCGACCGGATCCGCAAGCAGGACGACGAGTACTGGAAGTTTCATCGGACGACGCCGAAGGGGTTCGTCGCGGCGGCGCTCGGGCGACGGCTCTGGGGGAGTCGCTTCGGCGAGGCGACCGGTTTCCGCGTATCGGCTCGCGAACTGACCGGCGAGGAGCTCGAGCGGCGAATCGCTCAGCGGCTGCATGCCTCGGAAGATCGCCTCGGTTTCGCCTTTGCCGCGGCGAAGCGGGACGGACTTCGTTCCGCTTCGGGGACGACGCCGTTCGACGGGCTGTTCTTGGGACTGAGTCTGTTCGTGATCGTCGCGGCGCTGATGTTGGTCATCCTGCTCTATCGCCTCGGACTCGAACGTCGGCTGGAGGAGATCGGCACGATGCTGGCGATCGGTTTCTCGCGCCGCGACGTGGCTCGACTGGCGGCCGCCGAGGGGATGATCGTGGCTCTGATCGGCAGTCTGCTCGGCAGCGGCATCGGCATCGCCTATGCGGCGGTGATGGTGCTGGGGCTGCAGACCTGGTGGGTCGGAGCGGTCCGGACGCCGTTCCTGCGTCTGCATGTCGACCCGCTGGCGCTGACGATCGGTTTCGCGGCGAGCGCGATCGTCTGTGGGCTGACCATCGCGCTGACCGTCTCTCGATTTCGCCCGGGCGAGGTGCGCGGGTTGTTGGCCGGGCGGATCGAGGAGTCGACCGGGCCGGCGATCGGCGGCTCGCGGCGTCGTCTGGTGGTGGCGGCGATCGCGCTGGCGGTTGCGGCGGCCGGAGCGATTGCGGGGACGACGCTCGGAGGCGAGGCCCAGGCGGGAGCGTTTCTGGGGGCCGGAGCGGGGCTGCTGACGGCGTTGTTGGCGCTCCTCGGTTGGTGGCTCCGCCTGCCGAGCGGCGGCGAACGGAGCTGGGGGCTGAGTCGTCTGGCGCAGCGCAATGGTTCGCGCAATCCGACTCGCAGTACGCTGACGGTCGGTCTGGTGGCGTCGGCAACCTTCCTGATCGGCGGCATCAGCGCGTTTCGACTGGCGCCGACCGAACGAGGTGTCGGCGGGTTCGACCTGGTGGCCGAAACGAGTCGACCGATCTTCGTCGATCTGAACGATGCGGCCGAGCGGCGTTCCCGTTTCGCGGCCGATGCCGAAACGCTGGAGGCGGTCGGCGTGTTGGCGTTTCGTTGGCGGCGCGGCGACGATGCGAGCTGCAACAATCCGTTCCGCGCGGCTCAGCCGCAGGTGATGGGGGTCTCGGCCGAGGTGGCGCGCTGGTTCGACGAACCGACGCACCCGGCGTTCGGCTGGGCGGGGGCCGAATCGCGCGACGACTCGGTCCGCGCCAATCCGTGGCGCGCTCTCGATCCCGAACGAGCGACCCCGATCGGTGAACCGATTCCGGTGGTGATCGACAAGAACACGGCGATGTGGGGGCTGCAGGTCTATTCGGTCGGTCAGCGCTTCACGATCGATTACGAGGAGGTGGGGCGAGTCGAGTTTCGGGCCGTGGCGTTCCTGGACAACACGATCCTTCAGGGGCGGTTGCTGATCGGCGATGCCGATTTCCGCCGCTTGTTTCCGGATGAGGAAGGGGATCGGTTCTTTCTGGTCCGGACCGGGGCCGCGGACGAGGCAAGTCGGTCGCGGATCCGAGGGCTGCTCGAGGAACGTCTGGGAGATGTCGGATTCGCCACCCGTCGCTCGGATCGCGTGCTGGGGGAACTGCTGGCGGTGCAGAACACCTATCTGTCGACCTTCCAGAGTCTCGGGGCGCTCGGGTTGCTGCTCGGCACGTTCGGTCTGGCGACGGTGCAGCTCCGAAGCGTGCTGGAGCGGCGAGGGGAGTTGGCGCTGATGCAGGCGATCGGTTTCCGGCGGCGACGGCTGATGTCGCTGGTGGCTCTCGAGAACGCTTGGCTGTTGTTGTTGGGGCTGGGGATCGGCGGAGCGAGTGCGATCGGCGTCGTGCTGCCTCACTGGTGGTTCGGAGCGGCGAGCGTGCCGTGGCGCGAGCTTGGGGTGATCTTGGGAGCGGTTGCGCTGATCGGCATCCTGACCGGCTCGCTCGCTTCGCGGAGTCTGCTTGGGATCGACGTGAAGCGATCGCTCCGCGGCTGATCGAAGGGGGGACTCCTTCCTCGCGAACCTGTGCGGCGTCCGCTCGGTCGCTCCCTTGAGGAGGCGCGGGGCGGGGAGCTAGAATCCCGACTCGTTGCGAGCGGCAGCCGAACCGCGAGGCTCGCCGTAACGGGCCAGAGTGGCGAAATGGCAGACGCGACGGATTCAAAATCCGTTGCCCGAAAGGGCGTGTGGGTTCGACTCCCACCTCTGGTACTCGGCCTTAGCCGTTGAGAGACAACGACTTGCGAGAATCGGCCGATCCGGCGGCCGGCGGACGGAGAGCGTCACTGTCCGTGAAAGTGTCCGTTGGCGCTGCGCTGCGGATGATTTCGGCCAGGTCGTCCGGGGCGAAGTCGACGTAGAACGTCATCGTCGTCGCCACTGACTTGTGCCGCATCATCGCCCCGAGAACCTGGGGCATCACTCGGCCGGCCCAACGGGAGGCTTCACGCGAGGATTGGCGGGGCGGGACTTCGTGACCTTGGTGGTCGTAGAGCCACTCTTACCACCGAGGTCACAGAGCCCACAGAGTCAGACATTCCTGGTCGAGAACGGGAACGGTCTGAGTCCCCGGCGATCACTTCTTGCCCAGGCTGCTCCTCGATAGTCCCGTAGTCCGCCCGCGTGCCGGCAGTTCAAGGATCGTCGTGCGGCCACTTGCCGATCGACTTGAACCGCTCTCGCTCCGACCAAGCACCCGCGGGATCGATAGAATGTCGAGCGCACTTCGGGGCTCGAATGGTGTGGCCGATCAGCGGCCTCACAGGTCCGTCGCGCTGCCGAAGCATTCGCCGGAGTGAGCAGCGATGGGGCGGACATTCGACGGGATCGAGCCGGAACTGGCGGCTTGGATCGAGGCGCAGCGGATCTTCTTCGTCGCGACGGCGCCGCTGGCTGCCGACGGCCTGGTCAATTGCTCGCCCAAGGGCATGGACTCGTTCCGCATTCTCGGACCGCGCGAGGTCGCCTACCTCGACCTGACCGGCAGCGGCGTCGAGACGATCGCGCACCTGCGCGAAAACGGCCGGATCGCCGTCATGTTCTGTGCGCTCAGCGGCCCTCCGCGCATCGTTCGTCTGCAAGGGACCGGTTCCGCGATCCCGATCGGGGATCCTCGGTTCGAAGAGGCGGCGAGCCTCTTTCCGGCGACTCCCGGAGCTCGGGCCGTGATCCGAATCCGACTGTCGCGCATCGCCGACTCGTGCGGCTACTCGATTCCGCGTTACGACTATGTCGAAGAACGCGATGCTCTGGTCCGCTGGGCCGAAGCGAAGGGAGAGCAGGGGGTGTCCGATTATCGAGCCGCCCACAACGCCTTCAGCCTCGATGGCCTCCCCGGCATCGACTCCCCACGCTAAGACGCTCGACGAGGTCCTGCGTCTTGCGGACGCCGCTCGATCGGGTGCGATGAGCAGTGCGACGTCGATCCGGACCGTTCGTGTCGACTTGAGTGGCGATATGTTCACCGGTAGACTGATATTCAGTCTGAGGTCGGCGTCCGCTCGGCCTCGTTCAGCCTCCTGGCGACACGGAACCGGTCCGATGCTCGATCGACTGACGGAGCGACAGCGCGAGGTCTATCACTTCATCCGCGAGCTGATCCAGGGGCGCGGATACGGCCCGACGATCCGCGAGATCGGGGATCGCTTCGGGTTCGTCTCGCCCAACGGCGTGATGTGCCATCTGCGGGCACTCGAGCGAAAGGGGCTCATCAGCCGCTCTCCCAAGAAGTCGCGGGCGATCGAGCTGAAGGGGGAGCCGCCGACCCCTCCGGCCGGCATTCCGCTTGCCGGGCGAGTCGCGGCGGGGACGCTGCACGAAGCGGTCGAGCAGGAGCAGCGGATCGACTTCGGCGAGATGCTCCATCGCCCCGGCACGTTCGCGCTCGAAGTGACGGGCGAGTCGATGATCGAAGCGCAGATCGCCGACGGCGACTATGTCGTCGTCGACCCGTCGAAGTCCCCTCGCAAGGGAGACATCGTCGTGGCGCGGACCGACGAAGGGGAAGCGACGGTGAAGTACTGGTTTCCCGAAGCGGGGCGCATCCGGCTGCAGCCGGCTAATGCGTCGATGCAGCCGATCTACGTCCGCGACGTGGTGCCGCTGGGAGTCGTCGTCGGGGTGGTGCGCAAGCTCGGCTGATCGAACGTCGCTTGCCCGGGCTTCCGATGCTCGGCGAAAGCGCCGACTCAGGCGCTCTTCCGCTCGGGGGAAGCGATCTTGTTGTAGAGCGTCTTGAGGCTGATGCCGAGTTCGTCGGCAGCGGCCGACTTGTTCCCGGCATGGCGGTCGAGCGCCGCCTCGATCGCCTGATACTCGAGGTCCTTGAGGCTGATCGGACCGATGACGTTGCGGATGCCGCTGGCGGCCTGGCGCGCGTCGAAATCGCGAGGCAGATGTTCGCGGTCGATCGGCAGACGATCGCACAGGATCGTCGCATGCTCGACGACGTTCGCCAGTTCGCGGACGTTTCCCGGCCAAGTGTGATGCTGCAGCGCCTCGATCGCTTCCGGCGTGAAGACTTCGGTCGACGGATCGACCGGCCCGCGGAACCGTTCGTACAGATGCCGCGCGATGTGCGGAATGTCGGTGACTCGTTCGCGCAGCGCCGGCAGCCGGATCTCGAAGGTGTTGATCCGGTACATCAGATCTTCTCGGAACTCGCCGTCGTCGACCATCTTGGCCAGGTCGCGGTGCGTGGCGCAGACGATGCGGACGTCGATCTCGAAGGCGCGGTTGTCGCCGACGCGACGGATCTCGCCGCTCTCGAGGACGCGCAGCAGTTTCGCCTGCATCGCCTTGGGGAGTTCGCCGATCTCGTCCAGGAACAACGTCCCTCCGTCCGCCACTTCGAACAGCCCGGTCCGGTTCTCGTCGGCACCGGTGAAGGCCCCTTTGCGATGGCCGAACAGTTCGCTTTCGATCAGCGACTCGGGGAGCGCACCGCAGTTGACGGCGACAAAAGGGCGGTCGGCTCGCAGACTCTGATCATGGACCGCTCGCGCTGCGAGCTCCTTGCCGGTCCCCGTTTCGCCGCGGATCAGCACGGTCGAGTTGGTCGGAGCGACGCGCGCGATCAGATGTCGCACCTCCTGCATCGCTCGGCCGTCGCCGACCATCGCGCGCTTCCCTTCGGCCCGCTCGAGCTGATTGGTCAGCGCAGCGACGCGGCGAGTCAGTTCCCGCTTGTCGGCGACCTTGGTCAGGATCGCCGACAGTTCCGACAACCGACACGGCTTGGTCAGGTAGTCGAAGGCGCCTTGGCGCAGCGCCGCGATCGCCGAATCGAGCGACGACTTGCCGGTCAGCACGATCGCCTCGGTCTCGGGCGACTCGCGTCGAGCGCGCGACAGCACCTCGATCCCGTCGAGGCCCGGCATGTCGAGATCGACGATCAGGCAATCGAACGGTTCCTTGTCGATCGCCGCGACCGCCGTCAGTCCGTCGGGACAGACGGTGACGGTATGCCCCAGACGCGGAAGTTCCAGGCGCATCAGTTCCTGCAGACGCGGCTCGTCGTCGGCGAACAGGATTCTCAGGCGTTCAGGCTGCTTGGCGTGCGACATCGTGGTTCCTGATCTGCGGACGGAGCGGAATCGAGACGGTGAAGGTCGAGCCGCGACCGAGCCCTTCGCTGCGCGGCACGATCGTTCCCTGGTGATCGCCGATGATCCGATGAGAGATCGCCAGCCCGAGTCCCGTCCCTTGCTGGTCTCGCTTGAGCGTGAAGAACGGTTCGAACAGATGGTCGAGCGTGTCGTTCGACATCCCGCAACCGTCGTCGGCGACGGTCAGGATCGCCTGACCTCGATCGGCAGCCAGCGAGACGACGACCGAACCGGTGGCACCGACGCTGTCGAGTGCGTTGGCGACCAGGTTCAGTACGACCTGCTTCATCGATTGGGGACAGACGCAGGCGAGCACCGGTTCGGGCGCCTGCACCACGATCCGCTTGCCGCGGTGACGCCCCAGATGTCGAGCCATGTCGACGACCGACGTCACCAGCTCGCGCAGGTCGGTTTTGACCTTGCTCGTGTTGCCGGTGCGCGAGAAGTCGAGGAGCCCGTCGGTGATTCCCTTGACCCGAAACGCCTCTTCCTGGATCTGTCGCAGGTAGCGGCGGATGACATCCAATTCGACGCGACGCGGATCGTCCGCATCCTTGCCGAGCGAATCGAGCAGGTCGGACGTGCGACTCTCGAGCGACTCGGCCGACCAGGCGATCGTCGCGAGCGGATTGTTGATCTCGTGAGCGACTCCGGCCGCCAGGAATCCGACGCTCGCCAACTGCTCGTTGCGGATCACCTCGTTCGACCGTTCGCGCACCTGACGATCCAGATCGTCTCGGATCGCCAGAAAGTGGCGCGTCATCGCGTTGAACCCTTCGGCCAACTCCGCCAGTTCGTCCGGCGCACTCAGCTCGATCCGATGCCGATAGTCGCCCGAGGCGACTCGTCGGGAGCCTTCGAGCAGCACCCTCAGCGGCCGAAAGAGCGAGGCGTGGAACTGCGTAGCGAGATAGCCGATGAGTCCCAGCGAAGCGAGCAGCAGGAACGAGCAGATCCAGATCAGCGTGTAATAGTCGCTCCGCGCCGCCTGAGCGAACTGACTCAGACGCACCTGAGTCCGACTCGGCATCCGCGCCACGACATCCTGAAGTCGCTCGATCTGGTCGTCCATCGACAGCAGCGAATGCGGCTGGAGGACCCAGTCGGTGTCGCGGGCGACGAGTTCGAGGGCATGCAGCTGGAACTCGATCGCCGCCAGATCGCGCCGTTCCGCATCGGTGTCGTCGAGGCGCGGATCGATGATGTCGACCGATTCGAGTTCGTTCCGGTAGGCGACCAGCGCCAGCTCGACTTCGGCCAGTCGCTCGAGAAAGCGATCTCGATCGGCCAGGCGATCGGCGACGTGCGGGAGCGGGAGCCCCTGCAGATTCCGCTCCATGCTCCGATGCAACGCGATCCGCAGTTCGCCGATCTGCCGCATCAGCTCCATGTTCAGGGGCAACTGAGTCGCCCGCTCGCGGATGCTCTTGGTGAGGCCGCGGAACTTGCGGACCCCTTCCAGCCCGCTGGCGGTCAACAGGCCGACGACCGTCAGCAGCGTCGCCGCTCCGATGATCATCAGCCGGCGCAGATTTCGACCGAATCCCACCGCGACCTCCTTGTCGCCGACGTCGAACCGCGAGCCGAAGCGGACGGCTCCGCCGCCGCTCGGACGCGATCTTATCCGTGGGGCCTCGAACGGGACAAGACGAAGTCGCGATCGCCGCACCGATCGGGGGCGGCCGACGGCGGGAGAGCAGGGGGGAGTCGATCGGCTCCGACCGAACGCCCTGACCGACGGCTCAGTAGCGGACCATCCGACGATAGAGTGCGATGCCGATGACGCCGAGGACGAGATTGCCGAGCCAGACCACGTAGGGGGGCATCGCCCCCGATTTGGCTCGATCGAGTCCGAACGCCAGGAGCGGGTAGTAGACGATCAGGATCGGAAAGAAGCAGACGGCGAAGCTGTTCCAGACATCGGCGGTCCGCATCCGGATCGCGAGCGGCGCGCCGACCGCGACGAAACAGAGGCAAGCAAAGCCGCCGGCAAATCGCCGCCAGGTCTCGGTTTCCAGCCGATGCAGCCGACCGACGGCGGTGTCGAGCGCCAGCGCGTCGGCCTGCCACATCGTGCCCTGCATCCGATCCCAATCGCCGGTCGCCGCCTGAAACCCGGCCTGCAACGCCATCTCGAGCCGTTGCGCCTCGATCTGACGTTCCTGCGCGCGAATCTCGGCCGGAATCTCGGTCATCGAGTAGTCCGAGGGGCTCCCTTGAGAGCGATCTTTCTTGGTCACGTCGACCAGCCGGACCGGAATCGATTCGCGATCGAAGTCGTAGGAGAGCGAGCCGTCCTCGTAACGACCTCGCTCGACATGCACGATCAGCACGCCTTCGTCCGAGCGGGATTCGAGTCGGGCCGATTCGGCGAAGATCGTGCGCGGCGGGCTGTCGGCGTCTTCACGGATCACCACCATCGGCTGCAGCAACTCGGTCCCGCGGACGCCGAGAACGTTGAAGGAGATCTTTCCGTTGTCGTACCGCCCCTGGTTCCGCAGGATGCCGTAGATCGTCGCTTCGACGCTCTGCAGGACGACCTGATACGCCTTGCTGCGCCCCCAAGAAAAGGCGATGTCGTTCAGCCAAACCGTCACCAGACTCAGCAGCAGGCCGAGGACGAGGACCGGCACCATGACCGCTCGGGGAGGAATCCCCATCCCCTTGAGCGCGATGATCTCGTTGTGGGCGCTCATCCGGCCGTAGACCGCGCAGACGGCAAAGAGAATCGTTCCCGGAATGGCGAAGCAGAGGGCGTGGGGAAGAGTGTACGGAATCAGGCGGATCACCGCTTCGAAGCCGAGCCCCTGGCGGACCGCCTCGTAGACCAGAAAGACGAGCATCATCAGGGTCGACATCGCGGTGAGCGCGACGAGAAAGACCTTCATCAGCTCGGCGAGCACGTAGCGGGTGAAGATCCCCATCAGGAC
>CAZZBI010000168.1:0-8017 GCA_964652385.1 uncultured Pirellulaceae bacterium
AGGGTATCGAGGGCGCCGCGGACGACCTGGTAACGGACACCCGGGAGATCGCGAACACGACCACCGCGGACGAGCACGATCGAGTGCTCCTGCAGGTTGTGTCCTTCGCCCGGGATATAGACGGTCACTTCCTTGCCGTTGGTCAGACGGACGCGGGTGATCTTCCGGAGAGCCGAGTTCGGCTTCTTCGGCGTCATGGTCCGGACCTGGAGGCAGACACCCTGCTTGAACGGGCACTTCTCCAGCACCGGCGACTTGGAAAACGTCCGCTTCTGCCGTCGGGGCCGGCGGACCAGCTGATTGATCGTTGGCATGGGGATCTCGAAGGGAACCGTTCGGGAACCGCTTCCGTCGGCCCGAGACGAGATCGAGAGGTCAGCAGTCGCTGAGACTTCCCTCGTTCGTCCCGAATTCCGGGCCGGAAACGCATCAGGATATCCGTTGCTCGCGCCGTGTCAACCGCATCGGTCGACCGACTCGTCGGAGGTCGGCGTCCCGGCCGTACCGGTTCGCCGACCTCGCTGATCGTCACGGGAGGATCGGTCGGCCGAGTCGACAGGGGTCGCTCGGCCCGCTCCGATCGGTCCCGCTCACTGCCCGCCGTCGCCGCCCATTCCGAGGAGGCTGTCGAGGGTCGGAGCCGCTCCGCCGGACGGAGGCGTCGGCTTGCTGTCGCCGGACGAATCGCCGTCCAGCAGCGGGAAGCTCGACTTCTCCTGCGGCGCCTCGCCGACCAGATTCTGGAGGGCGTTGAGGTTGTACCGCACCTCGGAATCCTGGAAGGTCCGGAAACCGGTCCCGGCCGGGATGAGGTGTCCGAGGATGACGTTTTCCTTCAGACCGACCAGGTTGTCGACCTTGCCGGCCAGCGCCGCTTCGGTCAGCACCTTGGTCGTCTCCTGGAAGCTCGCCGCCGAGATGAAGCTCGAGCTCTGGACCGACGCCTTGGTGATCCCCAGCAGCTGCGTGCTGGCGGTCGCCGGCTTGGGCTTGCCCCCCTTGGCCGGATTGCCGCCGAGCGTCTCGATCTGGGCGTTCACCTGCTCGAAGGCTTCCCGCGGAACGATCGTTCCGGTCTCGAAGTCGCTGTCTCCCTTGTGGGTGACCTTCAGGCAGTCGGCCAGCGCGGTGTTCATGCGGCGGAACTCGAAGCGATCGACGACCAGCCCCGGGAGGAGGTTGGTGTCGCCGGCGCTCTCGATCTTCACCTTGCGGAGCATCCGCGCGACGATGATCTCGATGTGCTTGTCGTTGATCTCGACCCGCTGGCTCCGATAGACGCTCTGGATCTCGTGGAGCAGGTACTGCTGCACCGCCTCTTCGCCCGACACCCGCAGGATGTCGTGCGGAACGAGCGGTCCGTCGATCAGCGACTGGCCGGCGCGGACATAGTCGCCGGTGTGGACGAGGAACCGCTTGTTGGGCGGGACCAGGTGCTCGCGCTCGATCCCCGACTCGCTCTTGACGATGATCGTCCGCTTGCCGCGACGCTTCTCGCCGAGGATCTCGACGATGCCGTCGATCTCGGCCAGGATCGCCGGTTCCTTCGGCTTTCGTGCCTCGAAGATCTCGGTGACTCGCGGCAGACCTCCGGTGATGTCCGTGACGCCCGAGGCCTCACGCGGGGTTTCGGCGAGGGTCGAACCGGCCGAGACGGTGGTCCCTTCCTCGACGACGACGTGCGCCCGTTCCGGCAGGTAGTAGACGTCGAGCGGCTTGCCGTCCTCGTCCTCGAGCACGATCTGGGGATGGAGTTCTCCCTTGTGATCGATGATCTGGCGACGGACGGTGCCGGTGGCGTCGCGGCTGACCGCCATCGTCTCGCCTTCGACGATGTCCTCGAAGCGGACGCGCCCCAAGACTTCGGCCAGGATCGGGATGGCGTGCGGATTCCACTTGCAGAGCGTCGCTCCCGCCTTCACCTCGCCGCCGTCGGTCACCATCAGCATGGCACCGGCGGGGACCTGATGCTTCTCGAGCTCGCGCCCCTTGTGGTCGAGGATCGAGATCTCGCCGTTTCGGCTGAGCACGACCGTCTCGCCCTTCTCGTTCGTCACGTGCCGGACGCGGGTGAGCTTGATCACGCCCCCCTTCTTCGTCCGCCATTCGCTCTCCTGCGTATCGGTGACCGCGACGCCGCCGATGTGGAAGGTCCGCATCGTCAGCTGCGTTCCCGGCTCGCCGATGCTCTGCGCGGCGATGATGCCGACCGCCATGCCCTCTTCGACCAGCGAGCCGGTCGACATGTCCATGCCGTAGCAGGTGCGGCAGGTGCCGAGCGCCGCGTCGCACGTCATCGGGCTGCGGACCTGGATCTTCTCCAGCCCCAGCTCCTCGATCTTGCGGGCGATCTCGGGGGTGATCATCTCGTTCTCGCGAACGATCACCTCGTCGGTCACCGGGTTGACGATGTTCTGGCGGCTGACGCGACCGTTGATCGCCGTCGCCAATCGCACCTCGACCTGCTCGCCGCGATAGACGACTCCCTTGGTGATCCCCTGAGTCGTGCCGCAGTCGTGCATCGTGACGACGACGTTCTGCGCGACGTCGGCCAGCTTGCGGGTCAGGTAACCCGAGTCGGCCGTCTTGAGCGCGGTATCGGCGAGACCCTTGCGGGCACCGTGCGTCGAGCTGAAGTACTCGAGCACGTTCAGCCCTTCGCGGAAGTTCGCCTTGATCGGCGTCTCGATGATCTCGCCGCTCGGCTTCGCCATCAGGCCTCGCATGCCCGCCAGCTGTCGGATCTGCTCGACACCACCTCGTGCGCCCGAGTGCGCCATCAGGTACACCGGGTTGACGTAGTTGTGGTACGTCGTGCCGGTCCGGTCGTCCTTGCTCATCTCGTCCATCATCTGCTTCGTGATCTCTTCACGAGCATGAGTCCAGACGTCGAGGACCTTGTTGTAACGCTCCTGGTCGGTGATGACGCCGCGCTCGTAGAGCTTCTTGAACTTGAGCACTTCCTTTTCGGCGCGAGCGATCACCTCCCCCTTCGAATCGGGCGTGATCAGGTCGTCGGTCGCGAACGACAGACCGCTGCGGGTGCTTTCGCGGAACCCGAGCTGGTTCATGTCGTCGAGCAGATCGATCGTCGCGCGACGTCCCAGGACCTGGTAGCAGTCCGAGATGACGCCGGCGAGATCGCCGCTCTTCATCGTGTAGTTGTAGAAGTCCATCCCCTTGGGGAGCATCATGTTGAACAGCACGCGGCCGTAGCTGGTCTCGATGATCGACCCCGGCGGCAGACGCTCTTCGTCGTTCAGCCGGACGTGCTGGGTCCGCGGCAGGCGGACCTTGATCTTGGCATGCAGATCGATGACGCCGTAGGCGCGAGCCATGTCGGCTTCGGCCGGGCTCGAGAAGGTCATCCCTTCTCCCTTGCGCCCCGGGAGCATCAGCGTGATGTAGTAGCAACCCATCACCGTGTCCTGCGACGGGCTCATGATCGGCCGGCCGTTGGACGGAGCGAAGATGTTGTTGGTCGACATCATCAGCGTGTGCGCTTCGACCTGCGCCTCGATCGACAGCGGCAGGTGGACCGCCATCTGGTCACCGTCGAAGTCGGCGTTGAAGCCCTTGCAGACGAGCGGATGCAGGTTGATCGCGTTCCCTTCGACCAGCACCGGCTCGAACGCCTGAATGCCCATCCGGTGGAGCGTCGGGGCGCGATTGAGCATCACCGGGTGGTTCTGGATGACGTTCTCGAGGATGTCCCAGACTTCCTCGTCCTTCCGCTCCAGCATCTTCTTGGCGCTCTTGATCGTGTCCGCGTGCCCCATTTCCTTGAGCTTGCGGATGATGAAGGGCTGGAAGAGCTCGAGCGCGATCTTCTTCGGGAGACCGCACTGGTGGAGCTTCAGGCGCGGGCCGACGACGATGACGCTGCGCGCCGAGTAGTCGACTCGCTTGCCGAGCAGGTTCTCGCGGAACCGCCCCTGCTTTCCCTTGATCATGTCGGTCAGGCTCTTGAGCGGACGGTTGCTCGAGCCGAGGACCGGGCGCTTGCAGCGGTTGTTGTCGAAGAGCGCGTCGACGCTCTGCTGCAGCATGCGCTTCTCGTTCTTGATGATGACCTCAGGAGCATTGAGGTCGACGAGCTTGCGCAGACGGTTGTTCCGGTTGATGATCCGGCGGTACAGATCGTTCAGATCGCTCGTGGCGAAGTTGCCCGAATCGAGCAGCACGAGGGGGCGGAGGTCGGGCGGAATGACCGGCACGACGTCCAGCACCATCCACTCCGGCTTGTTGTCGCTGTCGCGGATCGACTCGACGATCTTCAGCCGGTTGATCAGGTCCTTGCGGCGCTGCTTCGAGTTGGTGGTGGCCAGCTCGCCGCGCAGCTCTTCCGACAGGGTGACCAGGTTGAGGTTCATCAGCAGCTTGCGGACCGCCTCGGCCCCCATGTCCGCTTCGAAGCTCCCCTCGCCCCACTGCTCGCGCGCCGCTCGGTATTCCTCTTCGGTCAGGAGCTGCTGTCGTTCCAGATCGGTCCCCTTGGGATCGACGACGACGTAGTCCTGGAAGTAGATCACCTTCTCGAGGCTGGTGGTCTTCATCTCGAGGAGGTTGCCGAGGCGACTGGGCATCGCCTTGAAGAACCAGATGTGGACGACCGGAGCGGCGAGCTCGATGTGTCCCATCCGCTTGCGGCGGACGCGCGAGTGGGTGACCTTGACGCCGCAGCGATCGCAGATCATCCCCTTGTACTTCATCCCGCGGTACTTGCCGCAGGCGCATTCCCAGTCCTTTTCGGGACCGAAGATCCGCTCGCAGAAGAGACCGTCCTTCTCGGGACGATAGGTCCGGTAGTTGATCGTCTCGGGCTTCTTCACCTCACCGAAGGACCAGCTCCGGATGTCGTGAGGGCGTGCGAGGCTGATCTTGACCGACGCATAGTCGTTGATGCGGTCGTAGGTGCGCTCGGCAGTGGCCATGTCGGGGGCTCCTTCTGTCACGGCTCTTCGCGGACGGTTCGGGATCGGGCAATCGCGTCAGGGGCTCGGCAGCCTGTCGAGGCGGCCGAGCCGTCCGTCCGCCGTTCAGACCCGGCGCTTCTCGAGCTGGATGTTCAGCCCGAGGCCGCGGATCTCGTTGCAGAGCACGTCGAAGCTGGCGGGCGTTCCCGCTTCGAGCGTGTTCTCTCCCTTGACCATCGACTCGTAGATCTTCGTCCGCCCTTCCACATCGTCGCTCTTGACGGTGAGCAGCTCCTGCAGGATGTAGGCCGCTCCGTACGCCTCGAGCGCCCACACTTCCATCTCGCCGAACCGCTGACCGCCGAACCGAGCCTTGCCTCCCAGCGGCTGCTGGGTGATCAGCGAGTACGGTCCGGTGCTGCGGGCGTGCACCTTGTCGTCGACCAGGTGATGGAGCTTGAGC
Source organism: uncultured Pirellulaceae bacterium (assembly GCA_964652385.1). Taxonomy (GTDB): domain Bacteria; phylum Planctomycetota; class Planctomycetia; order Pirellulales; family Pirellulaceae; genus UBA11682. The sequence continues at coordinate 5,380 of CAZZBI010000168.1, forward strand.
ATGTAGATGTAGCCGACCGTCGTCTCCTGCTCCATCCGCTCGCCCGTCCGGCCGTCGATCAGTCGCGCCTTGCCGTGCTTGGGGAGCCCGGCTTCGGAGAGCGCCTGATTGATCGTCGCCTCGTCCGCCCCGTCGAAGACCGGCGTGAGCGCCTGGAAGCCGAGCTTGGCTCCGGCCCACCCCAGGTGCGTCTCGAGGATCTGACCGACGTTCATGCGGCTCGGAACGCCCAGCGGATTGAGCAGGATCTGCAGCGGGGTGCCGTCCTCGAGGTACGGCATGTCCTCGACCGGCAGGACCTTCGAGATGACACCCTTGTTGCCGTGACGACCGGCCATCTTGTCGCCGACGCTGATGACGCGTTTGGTGGCGATGTAGACCTTGACCATCTGCAGCACGCCCGAACGGAGCTCGTCGCCGCGCTGCTTGCTGTTGACCTTCCGGTCCCGCGCGTCGATCGCTCGCTCGATCCGCTCCCAATGCTCCTTGTAGAGCTCCTGGATCGCGGCGATCTTCTCTTCGCTGCGGAGCGGACCGGTGACCGAAACGAGCCGGAAGTTCTGCGCCTTTTCGGCGATGAACTTCGGGTGCTGGTCCTTGGTCAGCGGCGCGCCGTCCTCGTCGGTGATCGTCTTGCCGACCACCTTCTCCATCGCCTCGATCATCGACGTGAAGACCTGGGCGATCGCGGCGTTCCCTTCCGCCTCGAGCTCCTTCAGCTCCTTGTCGAAGACCTTCTTCTCTTCGTCGCTGAGCGCCATGCGGCGCGAGAACTTCAGCGCCTCGATCACGATCCCTTCGATGCCCGAGGGGACTTCGAGCGAGTCGTTCTTCACGTCCTCGCCGGCGCGACCGAAGATCGCGTGCAGCAGCTTCTCTTCGGGAGTCAGTTCGGTCTTGCTCTTGGGGCTCACCTTGCCGACCAGGATGTCTCCGGGGCGGACATAGGTGCCGACGCGGACGATGCCGCTGTCGTCCAGGTTGCGGAGCGCCTTTTCGCTGACGTTCGGGATGTCGCGAGTGAACTCCTCGCGTCCCAGCTTCGTCTCGCGGATCTCGACGTCGAACTCCTCGATGTGGATCGAGGTGTAGACGTCGTTCTTCACCAGCTCTTCGCTGATGATGATCGCGTCCTCGTAGTTGAAGCCGTCGAACGACATGAAGCCGACCAGGACGTTGCGTCCCAGCGCGAGCTCTCCCTTGAACGTCGCGGCGCCGTCGGCGATCACCTCGCCTCGCTTCACCTTCTGTCCCGGGACGACGATCGGCTTCTGGTTCTGGCAGGTCCGCTCATTCAGGCCGACGTACTTCTGCATCTCGTAGACGTCGTTGCCGATGACGATCTTCGAGGCGTCGACGTAATCGATCGTTCCGGCTCGCCGCGCCCGGACGAGCATCGACGAGTTGGTGGCGACTTCGCGCTCCAACCCGGTACCGACGATCGGCGGTTCGGTGATCAGCAGCGGCACCGCTTGCCGCTGCATGTTCGAACCCATGAGCGCGCGGTTGGCGTCGTCATGCTCGAGGAACGGAATCAGACCGGCCGAGACGCCGACCATCTGGTTCGGCGCGACGTCCATGTACTCGAGCTGCTGCGGGTCGACATGCACGAAGTCGGCTCGGTGCCGCGCGATGACGTTCCCGCCCATCTGCTTCGAACCGACGATCGCCTGGTTCTCGTCCATCGGCGTATCGGCCGGAGCGACATACGCCTCGGTTTCCTCGTCCGCGCGGAGCCAGACCACCTCGGACTTCACCTTGCTCCTCGAGATCGGATGATACGGGGTGACGAGGAAGCCGTAATCGTCGACTCCGGCGTAGATCGCCAGGCTCGAGATCAGACCGATGTTCGTACCTTCCGGCGTCTCGATCGGGCAGATACGGCCGTAGTGCGAGATGTGCACGTCGCGCACTTCGAAGCCGGCTCGCTTCCGATTCAGACCGCCGGGACCGAGGGCCGACAGACGCCGTTCGTGCGTCAGCTGGCTGAGCGGATTCGTCTGGTCGACGACCTGCGACAGCTCGCCTCGACCGAAGAAGTACTCGATCGCCGCCGAGATGCTCTTGGGATTGACCAGGCTGCGAGGAGTCATGTCCTCGACATCCTTCAGGCTCATCCGCTCCTGCACGGTGCGGCGGAGCTTGAGGAAGCCCTTGCGCAGCTCGTCGCTCGCCAGCTCCTCGATCGTCCGCAGACGTCGGTTGCCGAGGTGATCGATGTCGTCGATGTACGCCCGGCCTCCGGGAGTCATCAGGTCCAGCAGGTAGCGGACCGACGCGATCAGATCCTCGGGACGGAGCGTCATCTCCTTCTCGGGGACGCTCAGACCGAGCTTGCGGTTGATGCGGAACCGACCGACTCGGCCGAGCCGGTAGCGATTGACGTCGAAGAACTTCTCGTGGAAGAGCGTTCGCGCCTTTTCCAGCTGCGGCGGATTGCCGGGACGCAGCCGCTGGTAGATCCGCAGCAGCGCTTCCTCGTGGCTGCTGGTCGTATCCTCGGCCAGGCTGTTGAAGATCAGCGGGCTCTTGGGCGCCTCGATGATCTCGATGCTCTTCACGCCCGAGGTGCAGATCAGCTCGGCCGTGTTCTTGGTGATCTTCTGCCCCGCTTCGAGAATGATCTCGCCCGGGCGAT
>CAZZBI010000168.1:8027-11383 GCA_964652385.1 uncultured Pirellulaceae bacterium
CGATCCGATCCCGACGGATAGACGACGTCGTCGACCGTCACCTTCCCTTCGATCTTGGCGGCCGAGCGGCCGTCGACGATCTTCACCGTCTCGCTGTCGTAGAACGCGCGGATCAGGTCGGCGTCTTCGCTGTACGCGGGGTCCATGGCGCGGAGCAGGGTCATCGCGCTGAACTTGCCGCTCTGGTCGATCCGGACGCTGAGCGAGTCCTTCTTGGTGACGTTGACTTCGATCCAGCTCCCTCGCTCGGGAATCACGCGGCAGCTCGGCGTGCGCCGTTCGCTGACGCCGTCGGTGTCGAGCACGAAGTCGATACCGGGGGAGCGGTGGAGCTGATTGACGACGACGCGCTCGGCGCCGTTGATGATGAACTCGCCGCCGCCGAGCATGATCGGGATATCACCCAGATACACCTCTTCCTCGATCGGCTGCTCGCGGGTCAGGCGGAGCCAGACTCGAAAGGGGCGACCGTAGGTCAGACGGAGCTGGCGGCATTCGTTGGGGGTATAGCGCGGCTTGCCGAGTTCGTAGCGGACGTACTCGAGCGAGATCTGCTTGTCGTAGCTTTCGACCGGGAAGATCTCGCGCAGCACCCCTTCGATCCCGTGGTCCTTGCGCTTGGTCGAGTCGAAGTCGGCCTGCAGGAACGACTCGTAGGAGATCGTCTGGATCTGAGTCAGATCGGGGATCGACGTGTAGTTCCTTCCCGTCCCGAATCGGCGGATTTCCGTGGGGACGATACGTCGCTGAGCCGGAACAGGCATGGGCGCACTCTCTCCTAGTCAAGCGAGGACGGAAGGCCCGGCGGCGGAGAGCCGACGGACGGGGGCGCGCAAGTCTCGAACGTTCGGAGGGTCGACGGCAGTCGGAGAATCAAGGGCCGAGTCACCTTCACGGAGCGAAGGGAGTTCACCTCCGCCTCCGAACGGGAGCGGGCGCACCGGGGGCGCAGAAGGGTCGCGGACGCATCGAAAGCCGGGGAGCTGCTGCACGCGACGACGACGCCGTGAGCGGGCGGAATCGAAAACGAGGGGAGCGCGACCGAAGTCCCTCCGGCCGCGCCACCCTCTGTTGTAGCGAATGCGGTCCTTCTCGGAAATCCCGGTCCGGACCGAATCGGAACTACTTGATCTCGACCGCCGCACCGGCCTTGGTCAGCTCGTCCTTGACCTTCTCGGCCTCTTCCTTGCTGACCTTCTCCTTGATCTTCGCCGGAACGCCTTCGACCATCTTCTTGGCGTCCATCAGCGAAGCGCCGGTCAGGTTCTTGACGACCTTGACCACTTCGAGCTTGGCCGCACCGAAGCTCGTCATGACGACGTCGAACTCGGTCTGCTCGACGGCCGCCGGAGCGGCTCCGCCACCGACCGGTCCGGCCATCACGACGGCGCCACCGGCAGCCGGCTCGATGCCGTGGGCATCCTTCAGGTAGTCGCTGAGCGACTTGGCCTGCTTCAGGGTCAGGTTCGCGATCTTGTCGCCCAGTTCCTTGAGCTCAGGCGACACTTCCAGCACAGCGGTCTCGGACATGGTATCGGGTCCTTGGTACAAGTTGAGGTTCGATGGAAGACGCAGAACGGCCCGCGTGCGGCCGCCTCTCGGCTCGGATCGGGAAGACCTCTCCCCTCACCGCGCCTCGGACAGCTCGCCAGGCTATTCGGCGCCTTCTCCCTCCGACTTCTTCTCGATCTGACTTGCCAGCGTCCCCCCGGGGCCGACGAGCTGTCCCGCGAGGGAGGCTCCCGGTCCGAGGATCTGACCCACGAGCAGGCTGAGCTGCTCGGCGCGGCTGGGCCACTTGCTGATTTCCTTGACGCGTTCCGCGGACAGACGTTCGCCGTCCATCACGCCGCCGACGGTGGCGAACTCCTTGAACTCCGTCCCCGAGTCGAGCTCGGTGATCTCCTTGGCCAAGGAGATGAAGTCCTCGGAACCCCACAGCACGGCCGCCGATCCTTCGAGATCCTCGAAGGCGGGCGCCAGGCTCGTGCCGGCGGTGGCGCGACGCGCCAGCGTCCGCTTCACCACCAGGCAATGAATGTTCTTCTCGCGCAGTCGCTTGCGGAGCTGATAGGTCGCGAGCGAATCGAGACCGATGACGTTCGCGACGACGCAGTCGGCCACTCCGTCGAGTCGACGGGCCAGGTCCTTCGTGACCAGGTCTTTGACGTACTTGCTCATGGCTTATCGGGACCGGATTGAGGATGACCGCCGGGGACGCGTCGTGGCGCGTCACCGCAGCAGCTCGATGGTTCAGGAAGCGACGCGAACGCTCGGGCTCATCGTCGCGGCGATCACGACGCCGCGGACATAGGTCCCCTTCACGCCGTTGGGCTTGAGACCCTGAATCCGCTCCAGGAAGGCCTGGATGTTCTCGACCAGCTTCGGCGCGTCGAAGCTCAGCTTCCCGACGACCGCGTGGACGTTCCCACCCGCATCGTTGCGGAACTCGACCTTACCCGCCTTGTACTCCTTCACGGCATTCGCCGGATCGGGAGTCACCGTCCCCGCCTTGGGGCTCGGCATCAGGCCGCGAGGACCGAGCACGCGTCCGAGCGGACCGACCAGTCCCATCATGTCGGGAGTCGCCACGCAGACGTCGAAGTCGAGCCAGCCGTCCTTGATCCGCTTCGCCAGATCCTCGGCTCCGACCGTGTCGGCTCCCGCCGCTTCGGCCGCCTTCGCCGCATCTCCCTTGGCGAAGACGACGACGCGCTGCGCCTTGCCGATGCCGTGCGGCAGTACGATCGAGCCGCGGACGATCTGGTCCGCCTGCTTCGGATCGATTCCGAGCCGCAGATGAATCTCGACCGACTGGTCGAACTTGGTCGGCTTGAATCCCTTGAGGGTCTCGACCGCCTTATCCAGCGGCATCGCCTCTTCCGGACGCGACTTGGCCGACGCCGCATATCGCTTCGATTGCTTGACCATTCCCGACGGTTTCCTCTCGATTGCGGTGGTCTGCGCGTGCCGCAGCAGGTCGGACGCTCCCACCGGCCGATCAGTCCACGACCTCGAGTCCCATGCTGCGTGCCGTGCCTTCGATCATGCGTCGCGCATGAGCCAGGTCACGGGCGTTGAGGTCGGCCATCTTCTTGTTGCAGATCTCGTCGATCTGCGTCCGAGTCACCTTCCCGACCTTGGTTCGGTTGGGAACTCCGGAGCCCTTCGCGATTCCGGCCGCCTGCATCAGCAGGTTGGCCGCCGGCGGGCTCTTGGTGATGAACTCGAAGGTCCGGTCGTTGTAGACCGTCACGACGACCGGAATCGGAGTTCCGTTGAACTCGCGCGTCCGATCGTTGAATTGCGAGACGAACTGTCCCAGGTTGATACCGAACTTACCGAGCGAGGTACCG
>CAZZBI010000169.1:0-7890 GCA_964652385.1 uncultured Pirellulaceae bacterium
CCGTGACGACGATCGCCGCCGTGATCGCTCCGCCGATCCCGACCGACAACAAGGTGTCCCGTCGCGCCTGAGCGAGTGCTCGCGCGGAATCCGGTTCGTCGCGCCAATGTTCCTGAACGCTTGCCGCATGCAGAAACAGGTTGTACGGAACGATCGTCGTCCCCACGAGCGCCAGGATCGTCGTGAGCGAGCCGTCGGGAACGCGCGGGACGAACGCTCCCAGCACGAGCGCCGACGGGTCGGGACGAACGAGCAACGCGGTGGTCAGAAATGTCAGGCTCATCACGCCGACGAGCCCCATCAGCACGCCGGCGACGATCCGATAGCGGCCCGAGACGATCAGGAGCGCCGCGACAGCGGCGATCGCCAGCGCCCAGAGGGGCGGGGAGCCGCCGAGCACCAGACCGGCCCCGACCGCCGCTCCGGTCAGGTTGCCGGTCTGGTACGCCGCATTGCCCAGCCCGATCGCGGCGACGACGAGCAGCGCGACCAGCAGGCGCGCAAGCGGTGAAGCGAACCGCTGCCGCAGCGCCTCCCCCAGCCCGAGCCGACCGACGATCCCCAATCGCGCCGCCATCTCCTGCAGCACGATCGTCGCGACGGTTCCGAAGAGGACCGCCCAGAGGAGCGCAACGCCGAACTTCACGCCCGCCTGGGTTGCGGCGGTGACGGTCCCCGGACCGATGAACGCCGCGGCGACGAGCAGCCCCGGACCGAATCGGGAAGGGGGACCGACAGGCGGCGAATTCATGCAGGAACTCCGCAAGAGCATCGCGGCACGACCGGTTTCGGCGCGATCGCACTGATTCTCGATCAGGCGCGTCGCGGCGGCTACCGCCCTCGCTCGGCTGATCGCGGCAGCCGACGATCGGCGTCTCGGGCGATCGCTCGGCCGAACGGATCACCTCGTCACGAGCCCACCTCGATCCCGAACCACGGCCGTGCGATTGCGATCGTCCGACGATTCGGAGCCCGATCGGTGTCGACATCGGCCGCTCCCGCAACCCGGGTTGAACCTCTGCGGGGCTTCGGGTCTGTTGGTCGTTCGCGTGACGACTCATTCCGGACCTCCTGCTCATGCCGCTCGATCCGCTTGCCGCGCTGGCTCATTATTGGGGCTACGATCGCTTCCGCCCGCTGCAACGCGAGGCGGTCGACTGTGCGCTCGCCGGCAAGGACTCGGTCGTCGTGCTGCCGACCGGCGGCGGCAAGTCGCTCTGCTTTCAGGTTCCGGCGGTCTGCCTGGACGGAACCGCGCTCGTCGTCTCGCCCCTGATCTCGCTGATGAAGGATCAGGTCGACACGCTCCGACAGTGCGGCGTGCCGGCGGCGTATCTGAACAGTTCGCTGTCGGCCGACGAACGACGCGAGGTGGGGCGAGAACTGCGAGCGGGACGACTGAAGCTGCTGTACGTCGCCCCCGAGCGGCTGCTGCTGCCGCAGATGCTCGAGTTCCTGGCGAGTTGCCGGGTGTCGATGGTGGCAATCGACGAGGCGCATTGCATCAGCGAATGGGGGCACGACTTTCGCCCCGAGTACCGCGGTCTCGCGGCGCTCCGCGAGATCTTTCCCGGAGTCGGCTTTCACGCCTACACCGCGACGGCGACCGAGCGGGTGCGCAGCGACATTGCGGAGCAGCTGGGGCTGAACGAACCGACGATGCTCGTCGGCAGCTTCGATCGCCCCAATCTGATCTATCGAGTCATCCGCCGCGGCAGGATCCTGGACCAGCTGTCGCAGGTCGTGCGCGAGCATGCGGGAGAATCGGGAGTCATCTACTGTCCGACGCGAGCCGAGGTGGAGTCGACGGCGCTGTCGCTCGCGACATGGGGAATCCGTGCCAAGCCCTACCACGCCGGACTTCCCGACGAGATGCGACATGCGCATCAGGAGGCGTTCCTGTCCGAGGAGGTCGACGTCATCGTCGCGACGGTCGCCTTCGGCATGGGGATCGACAAGTCGAACGTCCGCTTCGTCATCCATACGGCGATGCCGAAGTCGTTGGAGGCGTATCAGCAGGAGAGCGGTCGCGCCGGCCGCGACGGTCTTCCCGCCGACTGCCGACTGTTCTGGTCGATGTCCGACCTGGTGCGTTGGAAGCGGATGCTGGAAGGGAGTCCCGAGGCGATCGCCGCCGGCGAGGAGTCGCTCGATCGCGTCGCTCGATTCTGCACGTCGGCCACCTGTCGGCATCGCGTCCTTTCGCAGCACTTCGGCCAGGATCTGCCGGGAGAATCGTGCGGCGCCTGTGATCTCTGCCTGGGGGACGTCGACCTGGTCGACGATCCGCTGGTCCTCGCGCAGAAGATCCTGTCGAGCGTCGTTCGCCAGGGAGAACGATTCGGCGGCGAATACACCTCGCTGGTCCTCAAGGGATCGAACGACAAGCGGATCGGCCAGAACGGCCATCAGTCGCTGAGCACCTACGGGCTGCTGGCGCAACATGAGGTCCGGACGATCCGCGACTGGATCGAACAGCTCGTCGGTCAGGGATACCTGGTCAAGACGGGCGAGTACAACGTCCTGCGAGTCACGGCGGAGGGGCGGCGCGTGCTGCGCGGCGAGACGACGCCCAAACTGCTGCAGCCGGCGGAAGAGATCCCGGTCGTCACCGGTCGATCGCGCGGCCGCTCGGTCGACGCCGATTCGTGGGAAGGGGTCGATCAGGAACTCTTCGAACGATTGCGACAAGTCCGCCGCGCGCGAGCGATCGAATTGGCGGTCCCGCCGTATGTCGTCTTCAGCGACGCCACGCTCCGCGATATGGCTCGATTGAAGCCGACGACCCTCGAACATCTGCGACTGGTGAAGGGGGTCGGCGAAAAGAAGATCGCCGATCACGGCGAACTCTTTCTCGAAGCGATTCTCGACGGTCAGGATCGTCTGGACCGGAACGTCGTCGAAGGAGGGGACGACGAACTCCCTCGACGCCGAACCCTGTCGCGATCGACGCCGCGCGGTCAGGAAACGCTGAAGGCGGCGTTCGAGCTGTTTCGTCAGGGGGAACGGGTCGACAAGGTCGCGACCGCATTGGCGCGAGCCGTCTCGACGACGCGGACCTATCTCGACTCGTTCATCCGGACCGAAGGGATCGAAGACCCGTCGCCGTGGGTCGATGTCGACGTGATCCGTCGGATCGAAGCGGCGGCCGACGAGGCGGGTGAGCGGTCGCTGAAGGAAATCCACGAACGGCTCGGCGGCGACTGTTCCTACGACGATATCCGGATCGTGCTCGCCTGTCGCGCCCAACGTCAAGCGACCTGAAGCGAGCGACGCGGCGAACGGCTTCCGTTTCGGGAGTCGACGTGGCGACGTCGGAGCGGCCGATCGGCAAGCGAAGGGATCGACGATGCGGTGGGGAATCGTGCTGGTTCTCGTGGTCCTCGTCGGCACCGGCGCGTTCGTCGCCGGCAGGTTCTTGGGCGCGGCCGGCAGGGAAGGGGGAGCGTCCGTCGATCCGTCGACGGCGGCTCGCGTCTTTCGTCCCGATGCGGTCGGCACCATCGGTTGGCTCGAACCCGACCCCAAGGTGCTGACGCTCGCCGCACCGACCTCGGCGGCCGAGGCGGCGTTGATCGGCGAACTGCTGGTCGAAGAAGGAGACTGGGTCCGGGCAGGAACCGTGCTCGCGCGACTCGATTCGTACGACCGTCGCGTCGCCGCGATCGCCGAGAGCGAGGCGCGAGTCGGCGTGGCCGATGCCACCGTCGCCTCGGTCCGAGCCGGTGCGAAGCCGAGCGACATCGCGTCACAACAGGCGGTGGTGGAACGAGCCGCGGCGACCTACCAATTGGCGGTCGACGAGAACCGCCGGCAGCAGGAACTGCTTCGGACCGGAGCGGTCACCGCCGAGGCGGCTCAGCAGCAGATGACTCGGATGCTCGAATCGGAACAGACGCTGGAAGAGGCGCGGCATCGTCTGGAATCGCTCCGGACCGTTCGCCCCGAAGATATCGCGATCGCCGAAGCGGAGCTGACGGCGGCTCGCGCTACCGTCGCCCGACTGAAGGCCGACCTCGAACTGGCGACGATCGTGGCGCCGAGCGACGGCCAGATCCTGGACATTCACGCGCGGCAAGGCGAGTCGATCGGATCCGAGGGGTTCGCCGACTTCGGCAACACCCGACGGATGTGCGCGATTGCCGAGACGTTCGAAGGGGACGTCCCGAGGATCAGGATCGGTCAGCGGGCGACCGTCGAAGTCGACAGCCTGGAGCAGCCGCTGAGCGGCTACGTGATTCAGATCGGTCGCAAGGTCGGACGTCGGACGGTGCTCGACAACGACCCGGTGAAGGATACCGACGCCCGAGTCGTCGAGGTGCGGATCCTGCTCGACGAACCGGACGCGGCGCTCGTCGCCGGACTTTCGTACGCCCGCGTCCGGATCGTGATCGATCTGGCATCTCCCGCCGACGACGCCGCTTCCTCGGGCGATGCCGAACCGTCGAGCGACGGCGCGGCGGGAGAGTGAACGATGGGGCAGCGCATTCCGCTCGCCTGGAAGCAGTTGGCCTTCGAGCGGATGAAGCTCGTCGCGGCGGTCGCCGGCGTGATGGTCTCGGTCCTGCTGATGCTCGTGCAGCTCGGCATCCTGCAGTCGGTCTATCACAGCGCGACGGCGTTCCATCGCGGCGTTCGTGCGGACCTGGTGGTGATCAGTCCGCTGTCGACGAACCTGACCGGCTTGCAGCCCTTCTCGACTCGGACGCTCCATCGGGCGCTCGGACATGCGGGAGTGGAGCGGGTCGCGGAGATCCACTCGGGGATCGTCGAGTTCAAGAATCCGTGGAACGGAGACGTTCGGCGGATCGCCTGTTACGGCCTCGATCCGCTCGACGACCTGGTCGAGCTCGAGGGGCTGGCGGAACATCGTCGCGATCTGCTGGTCGCCGATACCTTTCTGTTCGATCGCAATTCGAAGCGTTCGTTCGGCCCGATCGCTCGTACGCTGGCCGAAACAGGGGACCCGGTACGAGTCGAGGTGAGTCGGCGCGAGGCGCACGCGATCGGCACGACGGCGCTCGGAGTCAGCTTCGGCGTCGACGGCAATCTGGTGACCGATCGCGCCAACTTCCTGCGGCTCTTGCCGAATCGCGATCCGCATCTGATCGAGCTCGGCCTGATTCGGCTGAAGCCGCAGGCCGATCCGGAACGGGTGCGAGACGATCTGACGGCACTCTTCGGGTCGCAGGTCGAGATCCTGACGCTCCCGCAGTTCATCGACTGGGAGATCGCCTACTGGAATCGGAACGCGCCGGTCGGCTTCGTCTTCACGATGGGGACGATCGTCGGCTTCTTCATCGGTTTCATCGTCGTCTATCAGATCCTCTTCACCGAGGTGACGAACCACCTGCCGCACTTCGCCACGATGAAGGCGATGGGGTTCGGCGATCGGTTTCTGCTCGGCATCGTGATGCGACAGGGGCTGATTCTGGCGCTGCTGGGGTTCTTTCCCGGCCTGCTGCTGGCGATCGTCGTCTATTCGGTGATGCGATACGTGACGCAGATCCCGATCGAGATGACGACCGCTCGGGCCATCGGCATCTTCGTGCTGACGCTGCTGATGTGCCTGCTCTCCGGAGCGGTGACGGTCCGCAAGCTGCGCGACGCCGACCCGGCTGACGTCTTCTGATCCCGCCCGCCGCGTGCGACATGTGTCGATCGATTCCCCCGAGCTCCTGCGATGATCGATAACCCTCCGAGTTCCGTGCCGGCCGTCGACGTGACGCCGCCGATTCTGGCGAGCGGAGTCGAGTTCGCGTTCGGATCGGGGGACCTGACCAAGCAGGTCCTGTTCGATGTCCGCTTTTCGATCGCCGCGGGAGAGATCCTGTTGTTGACCGGTCCGAGCGGCTCGGGAAAGACGACGCTGCTGACGCTGATCGGCGCGCTGCGGACGCTGAAGCACGGCAGTCTGAAGGTGCTGGGACGCGAGATGCACGAAGCGAGCCGACAGGTGCAACTCGAAATCCGGCGCCGGATCGGCTTCATCTTCCAGGCGCACAACCTGCTGCCGCACCTGACGGCGCGAGAAAACGTCCAGCTGATGCTTCAGCTGCGCCCCGAGATCTCGCCCGAGGAGGGACGAGCCCGCGCCAGCGACGAGCTGAAGGCGGTCGGTCTGGGCGATCGTCTGGACTATCACCCGGGACGATTGTCGGGAGGGCAGCGCCAACGAGTCGCCGTGGCCCGGGCGCTGGTCGGCGAACCGAGTCTGGTGCTCGCCGACGAACCGACTGCGGCGCTCGACAGCCGCTCGGGGCGCGAAGTGGTCGATCTGCTGACCGGTCTGTCTCGCGAGAAGAACTGCCCGATCCTGATGGTGACGCACGACTCGCGCGTCTTCGATGTCGCCGATCGGATCATCCGCATGGAGGACGGCCGGATCATCGACGACGCGGCGATCGATGCCGAGACGTTCGCGAAGCTGGCCAAGGAAAAGGACTTCTGAGACGCGTCAGGCGACATCAATCGCGGCGCACGGGCGTTGGCCCGCGTCGTCCCCGACGCGCGGCTTAGCGACATCAAGAGCTGCAGAAGCAGCGAAACGTCATCGGCATCGACGTCGCATGCCCCCGGCTCGAGGACGAGCCGGGGCTACGTCAACGGCGTCGCACCGGCGTTGGCCCGCGTCGTCCCCGACGCGCGGCGGAGCGACATCAACGGCGTCGAACTGACTCGCCTCAATAGTCGCTCTTCGGCGGCGCGGCGGTCAACGAAATCGGCGGCAGTCCGAACTGCTCGCGGCATGGATCAAGCAGCTGAGCCGTCTTGCTGCTGCCGACTCGCGACACGCCCAGTCCCCTTACGGCGAGCAACATCGGGTAGTCGCGCACGCCGCCGGCCGCCTTCACCTGCACCTCGGGGGGTGAATGACGCCGCATCAGCTTCAGGTCGGCGAGCGTCGCTCCGCCGCTGCCGAAGCCGGTCGACGTCTTGACCCAGTCCGCCCCGAGTTCACCGCAGAGCTCGCACAGACGGATCTTGTGCTCGTCCTGCAGCCAGCAGTTCTCGAAGATCACCTTGACCAAGCGGCCGGCGTCATGAGCCGGTTCGATCACGGCGCGCAGGTCGTCGGCGACGTAGTCCCAGCCTCCGCTGAGAACCTGCGACAGGTTGACGACCATGTCGAGTTCGACGCAGCCGTCTTCGATCGCCTGAATCGCCTCGGCCCGCTTGGTCGAGGTCGTCTGGACGCCGTGAGGAAACCCGATGGTGGTCGACGGTACGACTCCGGTTCCCGCCAGCATCCGAGCACACCGCGCGACGCGATAGGGCATGATGCAGACGCTCGCCACGTCGTAGGCGAGCGCCAGGCGAATCCCCTCGTCGAGTTCGGCGTCGGTCAGCGTCGGCACGAGCAGCGCGTGGTCGATCATCTTGCTGATCTCGCGATAGTCGCGCGGCTCGTCGCTCATCGTCGTTCCTTCGTCGGATTTGCTTTCGGTGAGGGAGGTCGCGTCCGGCGAGCGACCGATTCGACCGAGCCGATTGTCCGCCCCGAGCGGGGTCGATGACAACCGCCTTGACGACCTCGAATCGGGCGCATCGATCGAGCCGCTTGTGACTCGGTGATCTCCGTGCACTCTGTGGTAGAAAGAACTCCGACCGCCGAGCTCGCGAAGAGCACGGAGGGGCGGAACCTTCACGCTCGCATCAGGCACCCTCATGACGCTCTCCCGACGCGATCTGCTGCTCGGTTCGCTGGCGCTGGCGACGACGCGGCCGGTCTACAGACGCACGTCCCGACTCGACATGCCGACATCAGGCACCCTCGACCCGAGTCTCGAAGGGTTCGACCGGACGATTCGCGAGTTCGTCGCCGAGCATGAGATTCCCGGGATGTCGATCGCCGTCACCGATCAGGGACGTCTGGTGCTGACTCGGGGG
>CAZZBI010000169.1:7900-11355 GCA_964652385.1 uncultured Pirellulaceae bacterium
GGTTTCGCCGACGTCGAAAAGGGGGAACCGGTCGAGCCGACGAGCCTGTTTCGGATCGCGAGCATCAGCAAGTCGGTGACGGCGGTCGCGGTCATGCGACTGGTCGATGCGGGCAAGCTGTCGCTCGAAACGCCGATGTTGGAGCTGCTCGATCTCGACGAGGAGATTCGCGACGCGGGAGCGAGCTTCGACGAACGGCAACGACAGATCACGGTGGCGATGCTGCTGGAGCATCGCGGCGGATGGGATCGCGACCAGTCGTTCGATCCGATGTTCCGATCGGTCCGATTCGCGCGCCGGGCGCGGCGTCCTCCGCCGGCCGATACCGGTTCGATCATCGCCGCGATGCTCCGCCATCCGCTCGATTTCGCTCCCGGCGAGCGATACGCCTATTCCAACTACGGCTATTGCCTGTTGGGGCGAATCATCGAACGAGTCGCCGGGGAGAGCTACGAGAGTTTCGTACGGCGCGAAGTGCTCGAACCGATCGGCATCCGACAGATGCGGCTCGGGCGGACACGCCTTGCCGAGCGAGCGGCGGGCGAGGTGAGGTACCATCATCCGGGCGAAGGAAGATCGGTCTTCGCCGAAGATCTCGACCAGCCCTGTCCGCATCCGTACGGAGCCTGGTACCTGGAAGCGATGGACGCGCACGGCGGCTGGATCGCGAGCGGCGTCGATCTGCTCCGACTGGCCGTCGCGATCGACGATCCCGACCGCTCGCCGCTCCTGTCCCGATCGTCGCTCGAACGGATGTCGGCGCGCCCCGACGGTCTTGCCGGGCATGACGAACAGGGAAAACCGCGCGACGTCTGGTATGCCCTCGGTTGGCAGGTGCGCGACGTGGGAGAGGGGAAGTTCAACCGGTGGCATTCCGGATCGCTCCCGGGCACCCTATCGATCCTGATCCGCCGCTCGGACGGTCGTAACTTCGCGGCGCTGCTCAACACGCGTCACAGTCCGAAGACCGAGTCGCTCGGCGGCGAGGTCGATCGTCTGATGCACCGCGCCGCCGCCGAGGTCGAAACGTGGCCCGAGATCGATCGCTTCGGTGATCCGGAATTCGCCGCCGAGTAGCCGATCGCGCTACTCGCCGCGCTCGGCCAGCTCGCGATAGATCGCCGCCGCGCGGACGAACTCGTCGAACGCTTCGCCGAAAAGAACGTCGCGGTTCCGCTCCAGTTCGCGCTCCAGCTGCGCCGCGAAGTAAACCGCCGCCTCGCGCCGAGGGACGAGCGGCTGGTCGTCGACGACGACATGCCACGGTGCGGTATGAGCGAATCGATGTCGGCCCTCCTCGCCCCGTTCGATCGATCGCAGCGCCATCCATCCGGTCCGATCGACCGTCGGCCGATGGCGGATGAGGTAGCGCCAGGCACCGACGTCGGTCAGTTCGCCTTGCACGGCGAGCGTTTCGACCACCCCTCCCGAACGCACCAGCTCGATCCGCTCGAGCGGGCGTTCGCTCAGCACTTCCGCCTCGATCGACAGCTCGGTCCGATCGCTCGTCCGCTGCAGTTCGACTCCCGGCGGCTGTCCGTCGACCGTCGCGAAGAGCATCGGACCGGTGGTGACGAAGGAGCGACCGGCGTCGAGTCCGTCGAGCCAGCGTCGTCCGTCGAACTCGCCGTCCACCTGCACGTAGACGCGACTCCAGCCGAGCGGCACCGGATGGACGCCCGATGCGGTTCCCGCGGTCGGCCTGAGCCGAAACCCGCAGTCGAGCAGCGCGTAGTACGTCTCGAATCCGTACTCCAGCCAGCCCCATTCGGTCAGCGTCTCGGGTCCGTCCTGTTGAAACTCGTGCCACGGCGGCAGCGACTCGGGGAGCGAGCGGAAGCCGAATCCGGCTCGCCAGACGCTGTTGTTCGACAGCTCGAACAGATCGACGTCGGCGATCGGAACGAGCATTGCCGACCAGGGCCAGGAGTGCTTGTCCAGGTCGAGCAGCGCGCCGTCGTCATGCGCCCGACGAGCGATCAGGCCGATCGGCGGCGCCGTCAGTTCGAACGGTTCCCGATGATCGAGCACGAAGAGCGCTCCGAGCACGTGGCGTCGATCGCCGACCGAGAAGATCTCGTACTCGGTGTTGCGAGGGAAGATGACGCGTTGCGGGCCGACGACGATGGGCTCTGATCCTCGATCTTCACGATCACCGAAGGGGGAGGGCCCCTGACTGCGAAGCGGCGACGGACTTCGATTCGGCACCACATCCGATGCGATCGTCCAGAAGGTGACCGGAAACGCGATGTTCAGCTCCTCCGCCTCCATCACGTTCGGGAGTTCCGCGATCCGACGATGCACGTGCGTCTCGCCCGAGTACCAACCGCGCGATTCCGGATCGACCCAGCGGGTCAGCTCGATCGTCAGCGACTGCGTCGACGCCTCGTCCGGAACGGTGATCTCGAGCGTTCGGCCGAAGTAGCTCTTGCCGCGTTCGACCGTCACGCGATGGTGACCGGCAGGAAGTTCGACTCGAAACGGATGCGCCGACACGGTCGTGTGCCGTTCGACGATTCCCGGCATCGGCACCCATTGTTCGTCGTACGGCAACGCCGATCCGTCCGGATCGGCCGACTCGACGAAACGCCATGCCCCCGAACTCTCCTGCACATAGACTCGCGCCGCGAGCGGCTCGCCGGTCGCCGCATCGACGACTCGACCGATCAGTTCGCCGGCGGCGACCGTCGATTCGGCGAACGCACCGCGCTGCTCGCCGCAGGAAGCGACGACCGCGGCAAGAGCATCGAGTAGCGCGCCGCCGCACCAGGCACTCGCCAGAAGCAGGATCGCTCGGGAAACCGACGAACGACCGCGGCGAGAACCGACTCGGGGCGTGCGGGGAATGCGAATCATCGTCCGACTCCAGAGTCGAGAACCGAGGGGAGCGGCTGCGATTCTGATCGGTCGGGCTCCCGTTCGCGACCCCATTACGCCCCGGCGACTTGCACGACTGGGGCGGAGCGGAGGACACTGTCGACGAACGACGCGCGGCTCGAGTCCCTAAACGTCGATCCCCCGCGGCTCGAATCATCCCGCCGTCGACTCGCTCGCGAACTTCTTCTTCGCCCACGTTGCCACCGGAGTTCCACCCCGATGAGTCTCGCCGCTTGGCTGCTGGTCGCCGCGTCGCTGTTCGCCGTGCAGGAGAGTTCGGCCGACACGCCCGCGCGACGGACGGTGGAGTACCCGTGGATGAGCGTTCAGCTCTGGAACGACTTTCACGCGAGCTTTCTGAAGCGAGCCGATGAAGGCCCGGTCGAGATCCTCTTTCTCGGCGATTCGATCACCCAAGGATGGGCGTTCGACGGCAAGGAGGTCTGGGCCGACTGCTACGCCGACCGGAACGCGGCGAACTTCGGCATCGGCGGCGACACGACTCAGCAGGTTCTCTGGAGGATCGGCGAGGGGAAGGACCTCGAGAGGGTCTGTCCCAAGGTCTGCGTGCTGATGAT
>CAZZBI010000170.1:0-11309 GCA_964652385.1 uncultured Pirellulaceae bacterium
GCTGAATCGTGATCGCTTCGCTCCACCTTTCGTCGCCGCCGACGCCACTCGCCGCTCTCGCAGCGAGACCGACGATCGACGTGAATCGCCCTTTTCGAGGAACCATCCGATGAATCACCTGACCGACTCCCATCGGCCATCACCTTCCGCTTTCGGTCGCGCATGGCAAACCTGTGGCGTCCCGGCGACTCTCCTTGCTCTCTCCTCGATCGTCGGCGGTTCTCGCAGCGAACCGACTTCGGTCGAACCGGCTGCGGCCGATCCGGCCGGGTCGTCTGCGGTCATCGACGACTCCGATCATGGCCACGTGCCCGGGTCGCACGGGGGCCAGATCGTGTCGCTCGGTCGGGACAGCTATCACCTGGAGGCGGTCTTCGAGGCAGGCGGAAGGGTTCGGCTCTACACGATGGGAGCCGACGAGACGCGAGTGATCGACATTCCGGAGCAGACGCTCGCAGCCTACGCCAAGCGAGCCGACAGTGCGGCGGCTCACAAGTTCGAAATCGTCCCCGATCGTCAGCCGGGTGATGCCGAGGGGCGCACTTCGTCGTTCCTCGGGACGCTTCCCGCCGAGGTGCTCGGCCCGGACAGCACGAGCGACGGAGTCACGATCACGCTGTCGAACGTCACCATCGATGGGGAACGGTTTCGCGCCACATTCGAATCGTCCGATGCCGACCACGACGCCGGCGAACATGGCCAGATGCCCGAGAAGGTGTCCGACGACAAGGAGCGAGATCTCTATCTGACTCCCGGCGGGATCTACACCCAGGCGGACATCGAGGCGAACGGGAGCATGACGGCGACGGAACGATTCCGCGGCATTCGTTCGCAGCATGACCTGAAGCCGGTCCCGGGCGATCGCATCTGTCCGGTCACGCTGACCAAGGCCAATCCGAGTTTCTCCTGGACGATCGGCGGGCAAGAGTACCTGTTCTGCTGTCCGCCGTGCGTCGACGAGTTTCTTCGCCAGGCCAAGGAGGATCCGGAATCGATCCTGCCTCCCGAGTCCTACGTGAAGGCCGCTCCCGATGGAGAGTGAAACCCGATTCGGCCTCCGCGCCCGACGGCGACTCCGGCGAATCATGTTCGCGGTCGTCGCCGTCGGTAGCGTCGCGGTCGCGGCGCACGAAGGGCACCAGCCCCTGCCGACTCGCGGTGTCGAGGTCGACGCGGCTCGTGGTCGGCTGACCGTGTCCGACGTCTCGCGAGATCTGCT
Source organism: uncultured Pirellulaceae bacterium (assembly GCA_964652385.1). Classification (GTDB taxonomy): domain Bacteria; phylum Planctomycetota; class Planctomycetia; order Pirellulales; family Pirellulaceae; genus UBA11682. The sequence continues at coordinate 1,220 of CAZZBI010000170.1, forward strand.
TGACGTGACGACGGTCGAGGCCGTCGTCGAACGGGTGTCGGCCCGAGTCACGGCCAATGCGCTCGTCACGACGCCGTGGGACCGAAGTGCGATCGTCAGTTCGAGATTGGCCGGACGGGTCGTCGCGATCCACGCGCAACCGGGTGACTACGTCTCTGCCGGGCAAATGCTGGTCGAGATCGAATCGCTGGAATTGTTCCGACTGAGATCGGACTACCGGGCCGCCGTGGCGACTCGCGAAGGATCGCGGCGATTGTCGGAAGCGGCGGAGTCGATCGGCGACAACGGAGCCATCACCGGCACCCGACGACTGGAACTCGAGGTCGACGATCGCCGAAACGTCCGACGTCTCGCGCTGCTGCAGGCCCAGGCCGACCTGCTGGGGATCGACGCGACGTCGCTCCAGGCGGACGAGCCGCTGCGACTGGCCGTGACCGCTCCGATCAGCGGCACGATCCTGCATGCCGATCTGGCGATCGGCAGTCGCGTCGAGCCGTCCGATCACCTGATGGAGATCGTCGATACGTCCGCGGTCGAGATACGGATCGATCTGCTCGAGCGGGATTGGCATCGTGTCCGGCCGGGAAGTCCGGCATCGATCGTCTTTCCGGGAGCCGACTCGCCCCCCGTCACGGCCACGATCACCGATGTCGGAGGCGCGCTGCACGCCCAGACGCGCCGCGCCGCCGCCTGGGCCCGACCACAACCCTCCGGCGATCGCCAGGCAAGCCCGTCGTTGCGCCCCGGCATGCGCGGCGTAGCGGAAGTCGAGCTGGAAACGGCCAGCGAGAGGCTTCTGATCCCGGCTGCGGCCGTCGCAAGCGACGGCGCCGAGACCTACGTCCTGGTCGAGGAAGCCGATACGGCCGCGGGATCCGAATATCGACGCGTGCCGGTTCTCGTCGGCGAGCGCTTCGGCGATCGGGTGGAGTTGACCGGTGGGGAGATCTTTCCCGGGGACCGCATCGTCGCTCGCGGACTGCACGAGCTCTCGGGTCTCTTCGTGCTGGGGGTGTTGCGGATCTCCGCCCCGATGAGTGCCGCGATCGGCTTGCGCACCGAGACCCCCGCGACGTTGCCGTTGGACGTGATCGCCGTCTTTCCCGCTGCGGTCGACATCCCCTTCGACGCGCGAGCGACCTCGAACTCACCGAGCGACGGTGCCGTGGTCGAGCTGGCGGTCTCGCGAGGCCAGCAGGTGCGCGCCGGGGATCGACTGGCTCGGTTGGAGAGCCTGGAGGCGCAATCGCTGCAGCTGAAGTGGCTCGAGGCGGCCATCGATCGGACGTACTGGCTGGAACGGACGACGCGACTGGCGGACGCGAGCGAGGCGGTACCGCGCCGTACTCTCACCGAGAGCGAAGCGCGGCTCGGAGAATCGGACGCCGCGTACCTCGGCTACCGCGATCAGCTGAAGGCGATCGGTTTCGACGACGACTCTCTCGACGCGATCGAGGCCTCGGGCAAGATCGTGCCGACGATCGACCTCCGCGCGTCGATCGACGGCGAAGTCGTCGCCTTCGAAGGGCGGTTGGGTCAGACGACATCCGGCAATCGACCGCTCTTCGAACTGGTCGACGCTTCACGCGGACGAGTGGTCGCGACGGTGCCCGAACAGGAATCGACTCGGATTCGCGTCGGGCAGATCGCCCGGCTGCGGTTCGACACCTTCGGTGAGGGGGCCTACGAGGCCCGAGTCGTGGCGATCGCTCCGGCGATCGATCCCGCTGCGCGAGCGCTGAGCGTCTGGCTCGAGTGGACGGTCCCCCCCCCTACCCCGCCGCCGCACGACCTGGCCGGGTCGGCCACCATCGTCGTCGGAGCGACCCCACCGGTGGTTTCCGTTCCGCGGACTGCGATCGTGCGCGCAGGCTCGCGATCGTTCGTCTTCGTGGCGCTCGATGAGGAGCGCTTCGAGCGGCGGAGCGTCGTCACGGGAGCAGCCGACGATCGGAGGATCGAAATTCGATCGGGACTGCAGCCTGACGAAGCGGTCGCCGTCTCGGGCGTGACATTGCTGCAGAACGCCTTTGCCGCCGTGCGTTGAACGGCGCGATCGACCGAATCACGGCGAGCGGCAGGTCAGCAATCCTGCCGAACGCCGCGATCGAAACGACGGATGGCAAGCTTCAAGCGGAGAGGTCCTGATGCTCGATGCACTGATCGGCTACTCGCTCCGTCATCGTCTCATGGTCCTTTCCGCGGCGGTCGTGCTGGTCGTCGTCGGTCTGCAGCAGATGAACGAGGCGCCGATCGACGTCTTTCCGGATCTCAATCGGCCTACCGTCACCATCATGACCGAGGCGCCGGGACTCGCACCGGAAGAGGTCGAAGCGCTGGTGACTCGTCCGATCGAGCTGACCCTCAACGGTGCGACGGGAGTGATCCGCGTCCGATCCAGTTCGACCGTCGGTCTGTCGATCGTGTGGGTCGAGTTCGATTGGGGGACGGAGATCTTTCGCGATCGGCAGATCGTCGCCGAGAAGCTGCAGTTGGCACGTCCGCAACTGCCTCCCGAAACGGAGCCGATTCTCGCCCCGGTCTCGTCGATCATGGGCGAGATCATGTTGCTCGGCCTGCGCTCCGACCCCTCGGCGCGCACGCCGGACGAGATCGAACGACAGGGGATGGAACTGCGCACGTTCGCCGAGTTCACGTTGCGTAACCGACTGCTCGGAATCGAAGGCGTCTCTCAGGTTTCGGTGATGGGAGGCGTGCTGAAGCAGTATCAGGTCCTGACCACTCCGGCTCGACTGGCAGCCCAGCAGATCACGCTGGAGGAACTCACCGAGGCGACTCGACGCTCGAACGTGATCGCAGGAGGAGGGGTCATGGAACGCGGTTCGCGCGAGTCGCTCGTGCGGATCGCCGGGGCCGGACTCACCCTCGACGAGATCGGTGCGACGCCGATCGTCTGGCGTGATTCGGGCCCGATCCGGATCCGCGACGTCGCCGAGGTGCGCTTCGGCGGGCCTGTCGCGCGAGGAGCGGGTGCGGTCTGGGTCGTCGAATCGCGAGCGGACCCGGACTCCGTTCGCGACTCGGACGAGGCGACCGACAAGATGCGTGTCGAGACGATGCGTGTCGAGACGCGCGCCGATGACGAGGGGCCGGGCGATGCCTCTCGCGTGGTGACGGGCGGAGCCGCCGTCATCGTCTCGATCCAGAAGCAGCCCGGCACCGATACCACCGAACTCGATGACCGGATCTCGGCCGAGTTGGACGCGATTCGAGCCGAGCTGCCCGAGGGAGCCGTGCTCGAATCGGAGATCTTCCGACAAGCGGACTTCATCCGCTCGGCGATCGACAACGTGACCGAGGCGGTACGCGACGGCGCGATCTGGGTGGTGGTCGTCCTCCTGTTGTTCCTGGGGAACTTTCGCGCCAGCGTCGCTTCGTTGACCTCCCTTCCGCTGTCGATCCTGACGACGCTGATCATCTTTCGATTGGCGGACATCTCGATCAATACGATGACTCTCGGCGGCATTGCGGTGGCCATCGGAGATCTGGTCGACGACTCGATCGTGGACGTCGAGAACATCTTTCGGCGACTCAAGCAGAACAGGGCCCTCCCGGTTCACCTTCGTCGCGACGCGCTCTCGGTGGTCTACGACGCCTCGCGCGAGGTCCGCGGTTCGATCGTCTACGCCACCGCCGTGGTGATTCTCGTGGTCCTTCCGCTGTTCGCCATGGAGGGACTCGAGGGACGCCTGTTCGCACCACTGGGCATCGCCTATGTCGTGTCGCTGCTTGCCAGTCTGTTGGTGTCGTTGACCGTCACCCCGGTGCTGGCCCTGTGGTTGTTGCCGGGGGGCAAATTTCTCGAGCGACCTCGCGACCCGCTCGTCTTGCGTCTGCTGAAACGAGTCGATCGAGCGGTGCTGCACTGGACTCTGAAGCATGCGAGGCTGGTCCTCGCCGGCGTTTCGTGTGCCGTGCTGCTCGCCTGCGGCACCGTCTTCTGGATGGGGGGGGAGTTCCTCCCCCCGTTCAGCGAAGGGACGCTGACCATCAGCCTGCGTCTGGAGCCGGGAACCAGCCTGATGGAGAGTCGTCGGATCGCCGAACGAGCCGAACGCGAGCTGCTGGAGATCCCCGAGGTCGTCTCGGTAGCGACTCGGACCGGGCGAGCCGAACAGGACGAACACGCGGAAGGGGTCCACGCCTCCGAGATCGACGTTCGTCTGGAGCCGCAACGGGTCGATCGCCCCGGTACTTGGGCAGCGGTCGCGCGTCAGATCCCGTTTCTCCACGCGTTCGGATACGAGAGGAGCCGGCGTTCCCGAGACGAGATCGTCGACGATCTGCGGCTGAGATTGACGTCGATCCCCGGTGCGTCGGTCAACATCGGCCAACCCATTTCGCATCGCCTCGACCACATGATGTCGGGCATCCGGGCTCAGATCGCGGTCAAGCTGTTCGGGCCCGACCTGCGCGAACTGCGCACCGCCGCGTTCGACGTGCAGACTCGCATGAGCGAGATCGACGGAGTCGTCGATCTGCAGATCGAGCCTCAGACCGAGATCTCCCAGGTGCGGATGATCGTCGATCGGGAGCGCGCGGCCGAGTTCGGACTGGCGCCGGCGGATATCGCGCGACTGCTGGAGACGGCATCGAAGGGGACGGAAGTCTCTCGTGTGATCGAGGAGGAGCGCTACCACTCGTTGGTCGTCTGGTTCGATGCGGCGGCGCGAAGCGACCCGGCTACCATCCAGGAAACGGTGATCGAGACTCCTTCCGGGCGAAGCGTCGCCTTGGGGCAGGTCGCGGACGTGCTCGATACTTCCGGCCCCAACGCCTTGCTCCGCGAGAACTCGCGACGCCGGGTCGTCGTCTTCTGCAACGTGCAAGGTCGCGATCTCGGTTCCGTCGTGCGCGACATCGACGCGACCCTGGAACCGATCCGCGAATCGTTGGCCTCGCTCGACGGCGAGTACCAGGTGGAACTGAGCGGACAGTTCGAGGCACAGCGTCAGGCCAATCGTCGCTTGGCCCTGCTCGGAACCGCGGCCGTTTGCGGCGTGATCGTGCTCCTCACTCAGGCACTCGGCTCTTGGCGAGCGGCGTTGCAGGTGATGGCCAACGTACCGCTCGCCGCGCTCGGATCGGTCGTCGCCCTGCTGATCATGAACCCGCCGCCATGGCAGGCCCTCGAAGAGGCCTCGTGGTGGGAATGGCCGGCCGTCTGGATCGGCGCGACCCGGTTGAGCGTCGCGCATTGGGTCGGTTTCATCACGCTGATCGGCATCGTGACTCGCAACGGCATCCTGATGATCTCGCACTATCGCCATCTGGTCGAACACGAAGGCGAAGTGTTCGGTCCCGAAATGATCGTCCGAGGCAGTCTCGAGCGACTGGCTCCGGTGATGATGACCGCGATCACCAGTTTCGTCGGCCTCCTGCCGTTGCTGCTGGGAGGCGAGGATACGGGCAAGGAGATCCTGCATCCGTTGGCGGTCGTGGTCTTCGGAGGCATGATCGCTTCGACCGCCCTCGATCAGATCGTCACTCCGGCGCTGTTCCTGCTGTACGGCCGTCGCGTGGTGGAGCCCGAGAGCCGAAGCTGACCGTCGTCGGCTGACCCCTCGCACGATAGCGATTTCAGGCGAGTACTCGGTTGAAGCGCGCTCGCGGGTCCCGAAGCGGCGAGCGGGCGCCGAGTCGCATCGTCGGCTGCTCTTCCGACTGACCGACCGATGAGCTTCTCGGCGGCTTCGGTGCGCTCTGCGCAGATCGCGGTCTTTTCGGAGCCCGTCGCCGTTCGAAGCTGGGCAACGCCAGGACGATCGACCAGACTGCACTCCTTCGCATCGCTTGCGACGGCCTCAGCGGCCGACGGCGATCGACCTCAAGACATCGAACGCGACGACCAGGCCGGCATTCACACCGGCAAGGCATCGTCCCTCGCTCGAACCGAAACGCTCCCGGGCTCAACGACAGAACGGATCATGCCATGCTGCCTCGACGCGGAGCAGTGCTTCTCGTGTGGGCCTGTCTCGCGCTCCTGCCGCTGTCGGCGCATGCCCAATACGACGACTGGGCGCATCACGGGACCTTCGCGCTGCTGACGACCGAGCACGGAGCCGACTTGCCGGCGACGGCTCGCGTAAAGGACTTTCCCGTACTGGTCCGCCTGGACCGCGAGACGTTCGACTTCGACCAGGCGCGAGCCGACGGCGCCGACATTCGCTTCTCGGCGGCCTCAGTCCCGCTGGCCTACGAGATCGAACGGTGGGATGCCGCACGAGGGCAAGCCTGGATCTGGGTGCGCGTGCCGCTCATCGTCGGCGATTCCCGCCAGGAACTGACGCTCCACTGGGGCCGGCCCGATGCGACCGCCGAATCCGACGGCTCGGCCGTATTCGATGCGTCCAACGGCTTCGCGGTCGTCATGCACCTGGGAGAAACGGCAAGCGACCCTCGCGATCTGGTCGGCAACCTATCGCCCGAGAACAAGGGGACCGTGCCGTCCGACGGCGCGATCGGTCTCGCACGACGTTTCGAAGTCGGCCGCGGGATCGCCTGCGGGGAACGGCTGACGACCTTGCCGACCGGAGTCGGCCCGTTCACGAACTCGACCTGGATCAGAGCTCGCCGAGTCAACGGGACGGCGATCGGTTGGGGGAACGAACAGGCCCAAGGCAAGGCGGTGCTGCAGGTCCGCAGCCCGCCTCAGCTGCGAGTCGACGGCTACTTCTCCAGCGGCACCGTGCAAGGAGAGCAGCCGTTGCCGATGGACGAGTGGGTCCACGTCGCTCACGTCGTGACCGACGGTGAATCACGGCTGTATCTGAACGGGCGACCGGACGGAGCGACGATCAATCGAGGGAGTCCGTTGGACATTCGCCGACCGGCGCGGATGTGGCTCGGAGGCTGGTACGGCAACTTCGACTTCGACGGTGACCTGGACGAAGTCCGGATCTCGAACGTCGAGCGATCGGAAGATTGGGTGAAGCTCTGCTACGAAAATCAGCGGCTCGATCAGCGACTGGTCGGAACGCTCCGGCGTCCCGGCACCGAGTTCTCGGTGACCCCTGCCGAGGCGACGTTGGATGAAGGGGGGCACGCGATCTTCGCGGCCCAGGCCGGCGCGGCCGACAAGGTCTATTGGTCCTGGGTCTCGGGCGATCAGGAAACGCCGCTCGCCAGCGATCGCTTCTCGTACCGTTTCGACGCGGGACGGATCGCCGCCGATTCGGAAGGCATCCTCCGGTTTCGCGCCGTGTACGCGGACGACGTGAAGTCGTTCGACGTTCCGATCACGATCCGCAACACGACTCCCGAACCGATCGCCTCGCTCCAGGCGCCCGCGACGTGGGACGGTCGCGAAACGATCGAGATCGTCCCTCGCGTCGAGAACCTCGCCGCCCTACAGGCAGCCGGTGCCGACCGCACGAATCTTCGGTGGGAGGTATCGGGAGGGGCGGTCATCAAGCAGGTCATGCCCGACCGACTGATCCTGAAACGGTCCCAATTCGGCGGCACGCTCCGCGTCACGCTCCACGTCGACAACGGCGGGCCGGAGGTCGCGGCGACGGCCGAAATCGCGATCACCGAACCGGTCGATGACCCGTGGATCGAGCGGCTCCCCGACGCCGACGAACGCCCCGAGGAAGGACAGTTCTATGCCCGCGACGATCGGAATCGAGGAAAGCTTATCTACCGCGGAACGCTCGACGGCGATGCCGACGCGGTCTTCCTGCGTGTCTTCGCCGACGATCGACCCTTTCGCTCCGAAACGCAGCAGGTCGCTGCCGACCGACGATATGACTTCGCGATCGACCTCGAGCCCGGATTGATCAGCTACCGCATCGAGTTCGGCCGCACGATCGGCGAGCGCGAGGAAGTGCTTCACCGTGTCGGTGATCTCGTCTGTGGCGACGTCTTCCTGATCGACGGCCAGTCGAACGCGCTCGCGACCGACACGCAGGAGCAATCACCGGCCGAGACGTGCGCATGGATCCGCAGCTACGGCGGGCCGACCGGACGAGGTGACGGCGACGCTTGGGTCCGAGAGCGGATGAACCGCGCCGAATCGGAGGGGCTGGCCCGACCCAATCTGTGGTGCCGGCCGGTCTGGAAACGGAGCGAGCCGGGCGAGACGGCGGAGATCGGCTGGTGGGCCATGAAGCTCGCCGAACGCCTGGTCCGAGACCATGAGGTTCCGATCTGCATCATCCAGGCGGCGGTCGGCGGCAGTCGCATCGACGAACACCTGCCGTCGCCCGACGATCGAGCGGCCCTCGGAACGATGTACGGACGGCTGCTCTGGCGATTGCGCCAGGCCCGCCTGACGCACGGCATTCGAGCCGTGATCTGGCATCAGGGGGAGAACGACCAGGGAGCGGACGGTCCGACCGGCCGCTACGGCTGGGAGACCTACGCGGCGTTCTTCAACGACCTGTCGGCTGCCTGGAAAGAGGACCTGCCCAATCTGCAGCACTACTACGTGTTCCAGATCTGGCCCGACGCCTGCGCGATGGGCGGCCGCTCGGGCTCGGGAGACCGGCTGCGCGAAGTCCAACGCACGCTCCCTCGGCAATACTCGCGCATGCACGTCCTGTCGACGCTCGGCATTCGACCGCCAGGAGGCTGTCACTATCCGCTCGACGGCTGGCAGGAGTTCGCTCGGCTGCTGCAACCGATGATCGAGCGTGACCTGTACGGGATCCCGCCGGCCGGATCGATCTCGCCCCCCGACCTGTTGCGCGCGGGCTTCACTGACGAGGACCGGACCGAGATCGCGCTGGAGTTCGATCAACCGGTCGTCTGGCATCAGGAGCTGGCGCGAGAGCTTTATCTGGACGACGAGTCGGGAGCGGTCGTGTCAGGTGAAGTGTCCGGAAACGTCGTGACCCTACGACTCGCGTCCCCGTCGGCCGCATCGCGCATCACCTACCTGAAGGAACGCGACTGGAGTCAGGATCGTCTGCTGTGGGGAACCAACGGCCTGGCCGCGCTCACCTTCTGCGACGTGCCGCTCGAAGAGGACGTTCGCGATGGCCGGTGAGCGGCGAGTCGCGCGACGAAGTTTCGCGGCCATCGAGTTCTTCGCGGCAAGCACCTCCCCGTACAGAACCGATTTCCGAAAGTTCTCTTCTTGGTTCTCTCCCTCGGAAGCGGCAAAAGAAGTGGTTAACAGGCCGCTAGATCGCCGCTCAAAACGGCTGTTGAGAATCCGGATGGACGTGCGGTCCCCCATCGATGTTCACACGGCTCGTTTGACCTGTCGCGAGGCCGTAATCATCGTGGGTGCGGGGTACAAAACGACTGGTATCTCTCGGTCGCCCCAGGACTTGCGCGATTTCGAGTCTTGAGCTGTGTACACCCTGTTTCATTCGCTGGTGACTCTTCTGGCGATGGCCACGGACAGTCAACTTCGCCGCTACATCGAGTTCCTCAAGGCCGAAAACGAAATCCTCCGGGCTCGGCTCCCCGCTGAGATCCACACGCGGCCTGCGGAGCGGGCCAGGTTGCTCGAGTTCGGCCTTCCACTCGGCAAGGCGATCGAGGAACTCATCACGATCGTCGCGCCCTCGACATTCTACCGCTGGAGGCGAGAGGCTTCACGCGGAAAGCCCCGCAGGCCTCGGACTCAGGGGAAGAGCCAGGTGCTGCGTGAGCTTGTGATTCAGGTGGCTCGGTCCACGGGCTTTGGCTACACCAAGATCTTGGGAGAGCTCCGACGCTTGGGCATCTCGCGGATCTGTCGTCAGACGGTCAAGAATATCCTCAAGGAGGAAGGGGTCGAGCCGAGCCCCAAGCGTTCACGCGGCACGTGGGGCGAGTTCCTCAAGGCTCATGCCGAGACGCTCTGGGCCTGCGACTTCTTCACGAAGCGCGCCATCACGGCCAGTGGCATCGTCGATCTCTACGTCCTGGTGTTCATGCACCTGGAGACACGTGAAATCCTCTGCACGAAGTCGACTCGGAATCCCAACTCGCAGTGGGTGACCGAGCAGGCACGTGAGTTCGTTGAAAAAACCAAGACGCGTGAACATCGTCCGACTCACTTGGTCCACGACCGCGACACGAAGTTCTCGGCGGAGTTCAAGGCAGCGCTGAAGGAAGAAGGTATCGAGTGCAAGAG